>JAUXWB010000059.1 GCA_030684475.1 Reyranella sp.
CATGGCGTCGAACAGCACCGAGAGCGTCCAGTCGAGCTCCTCGCCGCCGCCCGCGAACATGCGGTCGGCCTTGCCGAGCTGGATGCACTCCACGGCATTGCCGATGCAATGCGCCGAGGTCGAGCAGGCCGAGCTGATCGAGTAGCTGAGGCCCTTGATCTTGTAGGCCGTCGCGAGGTTCGCCGAGACGGTGCTCGACATGGCGCGCGGGACTTGGAACGGGCCGACCCGCTTGGGCCCCTTTTCCTTGGCGATGATCGCCGATTGCACGATGGCACCGGTCGTCGGACCGCCCGAGCCCGCCACCACGCCGGTGCGCTCATTGGAGATTTCGGCCTCGGAGAGGCCTGCGTCGGCGATCGCCTCCTTCATGGCGAGGTAGGCAAAGGCCGCGCCATCGCCCATGAAGCGCATGAGGCGGCGGTCGACCAGCTCCTCGACCTTGAGCTTCAGCGTGCCGGCGACCTGGCTGCGGAAGCCGAGTTCCTTGTACTGTGGGACGAATTCGATGCCTGACTTGCCGTCCCTCAGGGATTGCGTCACTTCGGCGGCATTGTTGCCGATCGGGGAGACGATCCCGAGGCCGGTGACGACGACGCGTTTCATGTCAGCCGGCCGACGCGGCGGGCGCCGCATCCTGGAACAGGCCGACCTTGAGGCCACTGACCTCGTAGACCGGCTTGCCATCGGCGGTCACGAAGCCGTCGGCGATGCCCAGGACCAGCTTGCGCAGAATCACGCGCTTGAGATGCACATGATAGGTGAGCTTGCGCACGGTGGGCACGATCATGCCGGTAAATTTGACCTCGCCGACGCCCAGCGCCCGGCCACGGCCCGGCGCCTTCATCCAGCCGAGGAAGAAGCCCAGCATCTGCCACAGCGCATCGAGCGGCAGGCACCCTGGCATCACCGGGTCGCCCTTGAAATGGCAGTCGAAGAACCAGAGGTCGGGCTTGATGTCGAACTCCGCCACGATCTCGCCCTTGCCGAAATTGCCGCCGGTGTCGCTGATCTTCACGATGCGGTCGAGCATGAGCATCGGTGGCAACGGCAATTGCGCGTTTCCGGGCCCGAACAGGTGCCCCTTGGCGCACTCGATCAGGTCCTCAAACGTATAACTGTGCTTCTTCTCGCTCACCATTCACCGCCCGCGGCCGTCGAATACAGGAATGGGCTGCAGAATAGGGATGCCCGCTGCCGGGTGCAAACCCGCCGAATTGGGCCCATCTGGCCCTTTCCTTGTCCCAATGCAGTCCTTACATATGGGCGCAACAATGCCTGCGACCAGTCCCGATTTTCCCGCCCGCCTGCGCGCGGCCGGCCTGCGCCCGACCCGGCAGCGGGTGGCGTTGGCGCGCCTGCTGTTCGAAGGCGGTCCTCGTCACGTCACCGCGGAAGGACTGCATGTCGAGGTCAAGGCGAGCCGGATGCCGGTGTCGCTGGCCACGGTCTATAATGCATTGAACCAGTTCCGCGATGCAGGGCTGTTGCGCGAGGTCGTCGTCGCACCGGGGCGGTCCTATTTCGATACCAACACCGGCCATCACCATCATTTCTTCATCGAGCCGGACGGCGAGCTGCACGATTTTCCCTCCGACAAAGTGACGATCGCGGGTCTGCCGACACCCCCCAAGGGAACGCGCGTGGCGCGGGTCGACGTCATCGTGCGGGTGCGGCGCTAGGCCCTCCTGCTGCGAATCACTTGCAGTATTTAGAATAGTTCTAAATTTCTTGACGGTGCCGCCGGTGCGCCCTAAATCCTGAACGTCGATCGGCGGATGGGCCGATCAAAGCGGGAGAAGCACCATGGCGAATCTCAAGGGATCCAAGACCGAAGACAATCTCAAAGCCGCTTTCGCGGGCGAGAGCCAGGCCAACCGCCGGTATCTCTACTTTGCCCAGAAGGCCGACGTCGAAGGCTACAACGATGTCGCCGCCGTCTTCCGTTCGACGGCCGAAGGCGAAACCGGCCATGCGCACGGCCATCTCGAGTTCCTCGAAGCGGTGGGCGATCCGGCCACCGGGCTGCCGATCGGCGCCACCACGTCGAACCTGAAGGCCGCGATCGCCGGCGAGACGCACGAGTACACCGACATGTACCCGGGCATGGCGCGCACGGCGCGCGAGGAAGGCATGGCCGAAATCGCCGACTGGTTCGAGACGCTGGCCAAGGCGGAGAAGAGCCATGCCGGCCGCTTCCAGAAGGCCCTCGACACGATGGCCTAGGCGTCCAGGGCTTTTTCAAGGGGACCCCATGCGGGTCCCCTTTTCGTCTACGCGACCCGCCGGCAGCAAAGCAGAACGATCATGCGCGAAGGCAGCCTCGACGCCCCCACCCGTCACGCCCTGGATTGGCAGAACCCGTGGTTCTGGGATGAAAAGGCGCTCGAAAAGGAGATGGAGCGTGTCTTCGACATCTGCCACGGCTGCCGGCGCTGCTTCAATCTCTGCGACTCCTTCCCGCGGCTGTTCGACCTGATCGACAACGGTCCGACCGGCGAGCTCGATGGTGTCGCAAAGGCCGATTACGCCCAGGTCGAGGAAGCGTGCACGCTCTGCGACATGTGCTTCATGACCAAGTGTCCCTACGTGCCGCCGCACGAGTGGGCGCTCGACTTCCCCCATCTCATGCTGCGCCATCGTGCGGTGCAGGCGAACAAGAAGGGCGTTGATTTCATCGACCGCCAGCTCGCCGATACCGATCGGGCCGGCCGGCTCGGCAGCTTCGTCGCCGGCCCCGCCAACTGGGCCACCGACGAGCACAACACGCTCACGCGCCCGGCGATGGAGCGGATCGCCGGCATCCACCACGGCGCCCGACTGCCGAAGTATGCGGGCGAGACTTTCGAAATCAGGGCGGCGCGCGAGGGCGTCGTGCTGAACGAGGCGGCGCCGGCCTTCGGCAAGCGCAAGGCCGTGCTCTATGCCACCTGCTTCGTCAATTTCAACAACACCGGCATCGGCGCGGCGGCCCGCGCGGTCCTGGCCAGGAACGGTGTCGAGACCGAAGTCGTCCATCCCGCCTGCTGCGGCATGCCGAAGTTCGAACTGGGCGACCTCGAAGGCACGGCTGCCGCAGCGAAGGCGGTGTCGGCGGCGCTGCTGCCCTGGGTCGACAAGGGCTATGACGTGATCGCGCTCACGCCTTCCTGCGCCCTGATGCTGAAGTTCGAGTGGCCGCTGATGCTGCCCAAGGACCCCAACGTGGAGCGGCTGTCCCGGGCGACGTTCGACCTGTCGGAGTATGTCGTCGACGTCGCCAAGAAACACGGTCTGGCGCCCGGACTGGAGCCGCTGGAAGGCGGCGTCAGCATCCATCTTGCCTGCCATGCGCGCGCGCAGAACATGGGCGCCAAGGCCGCCGAGATGTTGCGGCTGGTGCCCAAGACGCGGGTCGCGGTCATCGAACGCTGCAGCGGTCACGGCGGCATCTGGGGCGCGCGCAAGGAGAACTTCGAGATCGCGGTGAAGGTCGGCCGGCCGGCGGCCCAGGCGGCGTTGAAGAACGATACCAGCTTCGTCGCCTCCGAATGTCCGCTCGCCGCCGACCATCTGATGCAGGTGATGGAGATGACCGCCGGCGAGGAGAAGCCCAGGCCGGCGCGCGCCAGCCATCCGATCGAGCTTCTGGCGCGGGCCTACGGACTGGTCGGAGAAGACCAATGACCTCACCGCGCATGATCGAGACCGCTGCCATTCTGCCGCCGGCGGAATATGCGAAGGTGCGCGCCGAACGGCGCCGCCAGATGGCGGAACTCAAGAAAAATCGCCGGCTCGAGGTTGGCCCCTTCGCGACGTTCTACTTCGAGTCGTATGAGACGATGCTCCACCAGGTGCATGAAATGCTCTTCATCGAGAAGGGCGGTCCGGCGCAGATCCCCGACGAGCTTGCGGCCTACAATCCGTTGATCCCGCAGGGCTCCGAGCTGGTCGCAACGATCATGTTCGAGATCGACGATCCGCTGCGTCGCGCCCGCGTTTTGGGATCATTGGGCGGCATCGAGGACCATGCCTTCATCCGGATTGGCGCCGATACGATCCGGAGCGTACCGGAAGACGACCAGGAACGCTCGCGCGAGGATGGCAAGGCATCGGCGGTGCAGTTCGTCCGCTTTGCCTTCACGCCGTCCCAGATCGCCGCCTTTCGCGGCGGCGCCGCCGACGTGGTCGTGGGCTTCGACCACGCCAACTACGGCCACATGGCGCTGATGCCGCGCGCGGTCCGGGAGACCCTGGCGCGGGACTTCGCCTGAGCCCTATCGGCTCCGCGAAAACGTCAAGTCGTAGTGAATCGGCAGTATCAGGATCAAGGGGTCGCCGGGCATGTCGCCTGGCACCGGCGGAAACGGCGCTGCCTTTCGTATCGTCTCGAGTTCGGCGGCATCGATCGCGGGCCAGCCGCTCGACTTGTCGATCCTGACGTCGATCAGCCGGCCATCACGTCCGATCGTCACGCGGGTGACGACGCGGCCCTCCTGCTTGTTGTCGGCGGCGACGCGCGGATAGCGCCGGTACCGTGAGGTCAGCCGCGCGACCTGATCCAGGTAGGCATTGCGCGCCCGGCCCTTGCCGACCAGCCAATCGGCCGCGTTCGACGGCGGCGCCGGCATGCTTGCCGAGGAATTTGCCGGCGGATGCACCGGTGCCGGTTGCGGCGGTCGCGGCAGCGGCGCCTGGGACAGCGCGCCCTGCGGCGGCCGAGGCGTCGAGCGAGGCGGTGGTGGGACGGGCTTTGGCGGAACGGCCTTGGGGAAGTCGCGCGCAGTCGGCGGCGGCGGCTCCTCTGGCGGCGCCAGGGCCGCTTCGAGACTCGGCAGCGGCGGCGCGGGCTGCGGCGGCGGCTGTTCGGGCTGAGGAGGTTCAGGAGGTTGAGGCTGGACGAGGGCCTGTTGCGGCACCTCACGGGGTTGTTCTTCCGGGGGTGTCGCCTCGGGCGTCCCGGCTGGCGGCGGCTGCGGAGCAGTCTTGTCGTCGGCCGATTGGGAGGCGGCACCCGCTGGCGGCGCGCCGGCATCGACCGTGACCATGATGGCGTCCTGGGGCGGTTCAGTGGGCCGGAGCGGCGACGCCCACCACAGCGCCGCAGCCGTCAGGCCATGGAGCGACAACGCCAGGGCGACTGCCGCCGGCGACATTCGGCTGGATCGCGCATTAAGGACGCTGACGGTGTGGGCCACAACGGTCTGTTTTACGTTCCGACGCGGCTCGCGACCAGTCGATCTGCCCGGCCCGCCTCGCCCTCAACCGCTGCGCCTGAAGTGCAGCGGCAGGAGGAAGGTGTGTGGCGCGGGCGTGATGTCCTGAGGGAGCGGCGGGTACGGCCCGGCTTGGCGAACCAGGTTCAGGGCCGTGTCGTCGAGCGCCTGGACGCCGCTGGGATGAACCAGTGAAACGCTGACCAGACGACCATCGCGCGCGATCGTCAATCGCATCGTGACGGAGCCTTGCTCGGTGGTCACGTTGCGAACGAACTGCTGATGTTGCGAAAGCCTCTGCGCAACCAGCCAGAGATAGTCGTCCTCGGCTTTGCGTTGTCCGTATTGGCTCGCCGGGTTCGTCAGGGGCGAGGGCGCTGGCCGGGCCGCTGCCTGGGAATCGGCGGGCGCCCGCTGCTGCGGCGCCCGCGACAGGGGCGAGGGCTGGAGATGTGGTGGCGGCGGTGTCTGTGCACGCTGCGGCGGTGGGGCCGGCGGCTTGGGCGGTGGTGGCTTGGGCGGCGGCGGCTTCGGCGGCGGCGGCGCGACCGTTGGAAAGTCACGCGCGGTGAGCGGTGGCGGCGGCGCTTCCACGGGCGGCAGGACCTGCTCCAGCTTGGGTTCTGGCGGTGGCGGTGGTGGAGGAGGTGGCGTGGCGGCCGCCTGCTGCGTCTCCGGCTCCGGCTTCGCTGGTTCCTGCTTGGCGGGCTCTGCCGTCTGGGTCGGCGTCTCCGGCTCCGGCTTCGCAGGCTCCGGCTTGGCGGGTTCTGCCGTCTGGGTCGGCGTCTCCGGCGGGGTTGGATCGGGCTGCACCGGCGCTGGTCTGGCGCTGGGGTCGGGCGTCAGAGAGCGCGGCGGCGCCAGGCCCAACCTGGGCGGCGGGCTCGGTTGCTGGTTCGGCACCGGCGTGGCGGATTGGGCGGCCGGCGGGGCGGCAGACGCCGCCGGGGCCTGCGGCTCTGCCGGTGGCGGAGCGGGCATTTCGACCGTGAACTCGATGGCCCGCTCGGCGGCCTCGGCCTCGTGCCGGGGCACCTCCCACAGGATAGCCAGCACCAGCAGGGCATGCAGCAGCAACGCCATCGCCGCCGCCACCGGCGACATATGGTTGAACTTCGAATAGAGGGCGCTAACTGCGTGGGCCACAGGAACCCATTTCTACGTGCCGAATGTGGCGACCGCTAGTTGATCGGCTCGGACTTATAGACGCCCCACAGGCCGGTCCGCCGGACCCAGCCACTGGCGCCGGATACTTTGACCCGGCACCAGTCGCCGGCGCAGGAGCGAATCTCGCCCACAACCTCGGGCTCCAGCTTGGCCACGACTTCAGCCGAGGAAGCCGGCGTCTTGTGGAGCCTGGCCGGCTTCGACGGGATGATGAAGCTGCGCTTGCCGGTCAGCAGGCTCTGGTGAACCCAGCCGCTGGCGCCCTGCCAATCGCGGATTTTCCGCCAGTTTTCGAACTCGGCGACGATTTCGACGGGCATGGCTTTGCGCTTGAAAACCCATTCGATCGGATAACGGGTGCCCGGACCCGTGCGGACATTGACCTCGTCCGACCGCAGGGAGGCGAAACGCGGGATCGGCAGGCCCGATCCCTTGCGCTGGGTCGATGTCGATTTGCCAGTGGTCTGGGCATTCGCTCCCGACTCGGGCAAGGCCGACAGAAGGGTCACAAATGCGGCAAAGACCAAACAAAGCGAGACGGACAGTCGAATTCGCATTGGGAGTTATATACCTCAAATCTTCACATTCTGCGACAAGCACTTGAAAAAGCGCGCTTTTCTGCCACGTCGAATATCCTGCCCCCTTGCTGGACAAGGCGCGCGCGGACTTGGTAATCGGGCAGTCGTCTTCTGTCGCGCCAGCCCGGTACCGATCCCACATGCCGTCCAGTTCAAAGAAGAAACCGCTGGTGATCGTCACCCGGAAGCTGCCCGAGGCGATCGAAACGCGGCTGATGGAGCTGTTCGACACGCGGCTGAACCCCGACGACCGGCCGCTCAACGCCGCCCAGCTGGTCGAGGCCGTGAAGACGGCCGACGTGCTGGTGCCGACCGTCACCGACCGCATCGACAGCCGCCTGCTGTCGCAGGGCGGCACGCGACTGAAGCTCATCGCCTCCTTCGGCACGGGTGTCGACCACATCGATCTCGACGCGGCGCGCCAGCGCGGCATCACCGTCACCAATACGCCGGGCGTCCTCACCGAGGACACCGCCGACATGGCGATGGCGCTGGTGCTGGCCACGGCGCGGCGCATGGGCGAGGGCGAACGCATGGTGCGTGCCGGCAAATGGACCGGGTGGAGCCCGACGTCGATGCTGGGCGCCCGTCTGCAGGGCAAGCGCATGGGCATCGTCGGCATGGGGCGCATCGGGCAGGCGCTGGCGCGTCGGGCCCGCGGCTTCGGCCTCTCGATCCACTATCACAATCGCAAGCGCGCCCACGCCGAGATCGAGCGCGAACTCGAGGCGACCTACTGGGAAAGCCCCGACCAGATGCTGGCGCGCATGGACATCGTGTCGGTGAACTGCCCGCACACGCCGGCGACGTTTCATCTCCTGTCGGCGCGGCGTCTGAAGCTGATGAAGCCCTCGGCGATCATCGTGAACACCGCACGCGGCGAGGTGATCGACGAGAACGCCCTGGTGCGCATGCTGAAGGCGGGCGAGCTGGCCGGCGCCGGCCTCGACGTCTACGAGCACGAGCCCCAGGTCAATCCCAAGCTGCTCGAACTCGAGCGCGTGGTGCTCTTGCCGCACATGGGATCGGCGACGCTCGAGGGCCGCATCGAAATGGGCGAGAAGGTCCTGATCAACATCAAGACCTTCGCCGACGGCCACAAGCCGCCGGACCGCGTACTGGCGACGATGTTCTAGGCGCGTTCACACGCGCCGGCGGGCGGCAGGCGCTGCAGCGAAGCGAAGCGCCGAGAGCCCGCCAGCGCGTCGTCGCAATGCCGTCAGCGGAATTGCGACTTGAACGCGCTAGAGATCGCCCTCGACGATCTCGCGTCGGCGATCGTCGATCAGCACGTCGCGCGTCGAACGGCCGACCTGGGCGCCGATCAGGATGGTGAGCGACGTCCAGTACATCCAGACCATGATGGCGGCGAAGCCCGCCGTGGCGCCGAAGGCCGACGTGAGTTGCGTCACTTCGAAGTAGAACACCAGCGCGCGGTTGCCGGCGGCGAACAGCAGCGCGTTCACGACGCCGCCGATCAGCGCATATTTCCACGGCACGCCGCCCGTCGGCAGCCACTTGTAGATCAGGGTGAAGAAGGCCGAGAGAATGCCGTAATGCACGAACGCCGACATCGCCGGGCCGATCCATTCGCCGAGGATCGGAAATCGCGCGAGCACGCCGGCGTAGGCCGAGATCAGCACGCTCGCCAGGATGACGACGATCAGCAGCACACCCAGGACGACCATCAATGCCAGGGCGAGCAGCCGCGATTTCAGGCTCGCCAGGACGGGATGCAATGCGCGGCTCTTGTTGTCGCGCCAGATGGCATCGATGCCGTCGTCCAGTTCGACGAAGACGCGCGTGCCGGTGTAGAGCAGCACGGCAAGGCCGACGATGGCCGCGATCCCGCCGCCACGGAAGAGATCCTGCGAGGCGAAGCGGCGGATGCTGCGGAGCTGATCCGGCGCCACGACCGTGCTGAGCGCGTCGAAGATCGCCTCCTGGGCCATCAGCTTGCCGACGAACGGCTCGGCGATGGCGATGCTGAAGATCATGATCGGGCCGATCGCGAACATCGTGTAGAACGCCATCGCCGCCGCCGACGTCGAGAGTCGGTTGCTGAAATAGCCGTAGCCGGCGGAGTAGGCGATGCGCCAGAGCGTGGTGATCATGTTCAGCGTAGATGGGCAACGGCGTTAGCATAATACGCCAGCAGGGGCCGCTCGGTTCCCGCCGCCGCGAACAGCCCCTCTTCGCTTTCGTCGACCAGGCGGCGCAGCACCAGCATGCGCAGGCCGACGTGGAAGGCGTAGTCGCGGTCGCCGCGCGGCACGTAGAGCTTGGCGCCCTTGGTTTCGAGGTCCGCCATCAGATTGGAAACGCGCCGCTTGAGCTCCAGTTCATCGAGCGGCCCCTGATTGGCGTCGAGGGCCTCGAGCAGGGCCGTGGCGATCAGCGACACCGGCAGCACCGGCACCAGGCGGGCGATCTCGCCCATCACGTCGCGTGCCAGGCGGCCGACGATCTCGAACCGCTGGTCCTTGTCGAGGCCGCGCAGGTCGCCGCCGGTTGCGCCGGCGTTCGCGGCCAGCCAGTCGCGCGCCGAGATCAGGCCGCCGAAATTGACGCAGGCATAGCCGAAGCGGAACCAGCGCCCGCGCAGCATCAGGCCGATCTGGCTGAACCAGAAGCCGAGTGCGGTCCGGGCCGCGAACCAGCCGCTGCGCCTGGGCGCGTCGCCCTCGAGCGAGCGCAGCAGGGTACGGTCCTCCAGCACGCGATCGTAGTTCAGCGCCACCGGGACGAAGACGATGTCGTTCATCCCCTTCGGGTCGAACGACTTCAGCATGTAGTCGAACAGGCCGAGCTTGGGCTCGCGCAGCCGTCCGTCGCGCGACAGCCCGCCCTCGGGATACATCGCCTGGGCGACGCCGGCCTCGGTCGCCATGTGGACGTAGCGCTCGAGCACGCGGCGGTAGATCGGGTTGTTCGAATTGCGGCGCACGAAGTAGGCGCCCATCGAGCGGATGAGCTGCTGCAACGGCCAGATCCGCGCCCATTCGCCGACCGCGTAGGAGAGCGCCGTGCGCTCGGCGGCGAGAAAGGCCACCAGCACATAATCCATGTTGCTGCGATGGTTCATGACGAACACCACGGCGGTGTTCGGCGGCACGCCGGCCAGCGTGCGCTCGTCGGCAAAACCGAGGCGAACGCGATAGAGAAAGCGTGCGACGGTACGGGCGATCGAATAGCCAACCCGGAAATAGATATAGGCGTTGAAGGTCGGCACGATCTCGCGGGCGTAGCGGTGGACCTCGGTCATCGCCGCCTCGCGCGGCACGTTGTTGGCGCGGGCGTAGTCGTTGGCGGCGGCGACCACCTGCGGATCGTAGACCAGCCGGTCGATCAGCACCTGGCGCTTGGTGAGCTGGAACGGCTTGATCTCGACGTCGAGCCGGCGGTTGACCCGGTCGATCAGGCGGTTGAGGCGCCGCCGCAGGAACCAGCGGCCGCTCGGGATCAGCAGCCGGTCGAGCAGCGACCACAGCGCGAACGCCGCGATCGGCAGGAACAGCCAGAGCGGAACGGTGACCGGCTCGCCCATGGTCGGTGCCGCCGCCCGGCCGCCGTCAGTATTGCTTCAGGCCGAGGCCGGCGACGACGAGAAGGACCGAGGCCGCGAGGAGGACGATCGCCGTGGCCGTCGCGCCCAGCATGCGGCCAAGCGGGATCAGGTTCAGCATGCCGCCTGCATGCAGCACACGCGCGACGAGGAGGGCGACCGACAGGATCGCCGTGACGCGAAAGCCGTGGAAGTCGCTCGCCATGTAGATGATCAGGAGGGTGAGCGGCACCAGCTCCAGCAAATTTCCGTGCGCGCGGATCGCGGCCTGCATCTCGGGGTCGCCGCCATCGCCCAGATGGATCTTCTTGCGCCCGCGCATCAGGCCGACATGAACCGTCAACGCGGCGGCCAGCAGGCCGAGCAGGCCGGCACATACGAAAAACACAGGCATTGGACGACTCCCCTCGATTTGGCGGCATTGTATGGCCATATTGCCCAGAGACGAAATTGGGAGGCGTGACGTGCCTCACCCCCTCACCCAAGATTTGAGTCATGTTCCTCTCCCCCGCTAGGGGGAGAGGCTAGGTGAGGGGGCAACGCTAGCCGTCGATCAGAGCGTCCAGCGCCGCCACGAATCGATCCAGCTCGTCCTCGGTGTTGTAGACATGCACCGAGGCGCGCATCACGTTCAGCAGGCCACGGCCCTTGAGATCGAGGCGCGAGGAGAACTGCGTCGACACGCTGACGTTGATCGCCTGCGCCCGCAGCGCCAGCTTGAGCGCGTTGTGATCGGCGCCTTGGACGGCAAAAGTCACGATGGCACCCTTCACCTGGCCGAGGTCGGTCAGTGTGACGCCCTTCAGGCTCGCGAGCCGGGCGCGCAAGCCGTCGGCCAACGCGCGCAGACGGGCCCAGATCGCGTCGATGCCGAGCTCGTTGGCCTGGTCGGCGGCGGCTTTCAGCCCGATGACGCCGGCGAAGTAGCGCTCCCAGTTCTCGAAGCGCTTGGCATCGCCCACGACGGTGTAGCCGTTGTCGTCGGTCCATCGGGCGGCGTGATTGTCGAGGAATACCGGCTCGATGTGCGCCGTCGTCGCTGCCTTGGCATAGAGAAAGCCGGTGCCGCGCGGCCCGCGCAGGTACTTGCGGCCGGTCATCGACAGGAAATCGCAGCCGATCTTTTTCACATCGACCGGGAGCTGGCCGACCGACTGGCAGGCATCGAGCAGGTAGAGCACGCCGGCATCGTTGGTGATCTTGCCCACCGTCTCGGCCGGCTGCACCAGGCCGCCCTGGGTCGGCACGTGCGAGATCGACACCAGCCGGGTGCGTTAGTCAATCGCACGCTCCAGCTCGCCAAGGTCGATCTGGCCGAGCTTGTCGTCGGGAACGACGACGATCTCCGCCCCGGTCTTCTTGGCGACCTGCAGGTAGGAGATGTAGTTCGACGAATATTCGCTGACGCAGGTCAGGATGCGGTCACCGGGTTTGAAGTCGAGCGAGTAGAACGCCATGTCCCAGGCCCGCGTGGCATTCTCGATGAAGGCGATTTCGCCCGCCTCGGCGCCGATCAGCCGGGCGACCGAGGGATAGAAGCCGTCCAGCGTCTCGCGCGCGAGGTCGGCGGCCTCGTAGCCGCCGATCTCGGCTTCGAGCCTCAGGTGATCGAGGGTGGCGTCGAGCGTGCGCTGGCTGGGCAGGGCGGAGCCCGCGGCATTGAGATGCAGCACATGGGCGCAGCCGGGTGTCTCGGCCCGCAGGCGGGCGATATCGAGGCTCACGTCAGGAGTCTCCCTGTTGCATGATCTTGTTGTATGATTCTGGCCATGTCGTTGTCGGACATCGTGCGTCGTCTCGTCCTGCCTAAAGCCGCTCCAGCGCCGGAGCAACTGACCATTGCTCATGCCGGCGAACCCCTGCCGGTGACGTTCCTGCGTTCCGCCCGCGCCCGCCGCGCCTCGCTGCGCGTGGACTCGGCGCGGCGGCGCATCGTGCTGACGGCGCCGCTGCGCATGGCGCGCGGCACGGCGGTCGATTTCGCCCACGCCCAGGCCGGGTGGATCGCCGCCCGCCTGAAGCGCCTGCCGGACCTGAAGCCCTTCGTCGATGGCGCCGAGGTGCCGCTGTTCGGGGCGCCGCACCTGATCCGCCACCGCACTGATCGTCGCGGAACCGTCTGGCGGGAAGGTCTGGAGATCCATGTCGCGGGCAGGCCCGAGCATCTCTCTCGACGGCTGCGCGACTGGCTGACGGCCGAGCTCAGGGGCGAGCTGGTGCCGCTGGTCCACGCCAAGGCGCAGCGGGTCGAGCGGCCGGTGAAGCGCATCACTGTGCGCGACAGCCGCTCGCGCTGGGGAAGTTGCGGACCCGACGCCACGATGTCGTTCTCGTGGCGGCTGGTGTTCGCGCCGCCCGAGGTGCTGGATTATCTGGTCTCGCACGAGGTCGCCCATCTCGTGCACCTGAACCACGGCCCGCGCTTCTGGGCGCTCGCCCGCACGCTCTGCGACGTTCCCATCGAGGGGCCGCAGACCTGGCTCAAGAAGAACGGCGAGGTCCTGCTGCAGTACGGCGGATAGGTCGTGTGCAAAGGTCCCTCGCTACGCTCCAGGGCGGGGGTTACCCCGCCCGAGATGACAATTTTGTTGACCTGACGCACTGCGCCAATCTCGACAAAGTTGTCATCCCGCGCGTAGCGAGGGATCCTTGTCTGTCCCGGACCTGAACGGGCGTTCATATTTTCTTTTCAGGAAAAGTTGCAAGTTCAACAGGAATAGGCTAAGAAAAAGCCTACTCTGGCGGACCGCGCGTCCGCCCGTCCGCCCGTCCGGCAAGTCGCCGCGGTCGCGCTTACCTTCGCGCTGCCGGTCGCCCCTGGGCCGGGACACGCAGCCAGTGCGGGCCTATCGCGTGACGAAGTACGACCTCTATCGCGACTTTACGCCCGAGTACGGGGACGAGAAGGACGAGTTCGACGAATAGCTCGGAGCGCGACTCCAGTCGCGTTCATGCTCTTCCGGACCGCGCGCCTCCGGCTCGCTCATGATCATGAGCGAGCTCGGGCGGAGTAACCGGCCGATACTCGCGCCAACGCACGCGACCAACTCGACAGCTTCGAGACGATCGTGGGCCGCGCGCCAGGCAGTGCTGACATTGATGACATCGTCGCCCGGTCCATAGCGCAGGTTACGCCCGATAACGGCAACATTGTCCCAACCGCGGCGGGTGATCTGAAATGCGTAGGGGGCTCCTGCAAAGTGGCGGTAGCTGGGGCAGCACGGGAATGTACGGCATAAACGGCCGCCCTCTCTGCAGGAGCTGTGCCGTCAAGGAATTGGGCCTCGCAAACGAACCGGCAGCCGAACAGATTCTCATTCTGACGCCTCGTTTGCTCGGCAGATGAACGGAAAATGCAACTGTTGCGTGCTGTCGGTCAGAGCTGATCGCTCCTATAGGTAGCGAATGCCGACTAGCCGACAAATGGCGCTCAGCACGATTGAAGCCGGAGACATTTTCAACGCCGACACCCCATTCGGTGGAACCGTCATCTGTCTTACACTTATCGTAACGGCCAGCAGTATTCGAGCGCGAGATATTTGCCGACAAGGCGAGTTGTTGGATTTCGATCGGCAAACGGGTATCGCGCTATGGCCGGGGAGCGAGATCGGAACGACCTGCACAATCACGTCGATTGCACCCCTTCCACCGGACGTTCACGAGGCACTGCTCGGGCTCGACCGAAAGTACAATAGAGGGCGGCCTCTGACGACCGAAGAGCAGAAACTGACTGAATCCGAGAAGAAGGCGTTCGTCTTCGTGTACGACTACCACGCCGCCAATCGCATTTGACACTGCCACATATTGGTGACGCTTCATCACCAGGAAACTCGACGCCACAGAGCGCGATATGGCCGACCAGGTAATATCGGCTTGGCTGTTGGAAGACCACGAGGGCCGTCAATGGGATGCTCTTGTGCTTGTGACCGATATGGCGATCACCTCCTCGATCCCCGCTTTGCACACTTTGTCGGATCGCCTTGCGACAAGCACTGCGCCTGGCGCTCCCCAGCTTGTGGCGCGCGTCAGAAAGAAAATCGATGAACTGGTAGCTGTTCGAGGGAAGACGATCAAATGACCCTCGAAGAATTCCGCGCGGAAATGGACGCGTCCTGGCAATCGGCCAAGGAAGAGGCCGGCTCGTTCAAGGATCCCTACATTGTACTGGAGCGGTTGCGTGCCCTCTATGCCAGGTTCGACTCAGGGGAGCGTGCCATGGCCGATCAAGTGATCGCCGAGTGGGCGCTGGAGGGCGACGAGGATCGCCGGTCATATGCGCTCACTCTCATAGAGGACTTGAGGATTGGACGCGCGGTGCCCTCTTTGCGCGCCTTGGCCGAGCGTCTGACACACAGTGCCGAACTCGGCGCATCGTTCTGGGTGAAACGTGCGACGAAGATCGTCGACGATCTGGCGAAACAGGGATGGTCATGAGTAGGAACTTTCACCTCGGATCGGTCCTTTGAGTCGGATCCCGTAAGCGCGCTCGATCATCTCAAGCGGCCCGCTTCCCCGGCCGAGTCGGCAGCCTGGCGATGGTACGACCCACCTCCTTGGCCGCCACGCGCAGATCGTAAGCCGTCTGGAGGTTGAGCCAGAATTCGGCGCTGCTCTTGAACCAGCGGCCGAGCCGCAACGCCGTGTCGCCGGTGATGGCCCGCTTGCCCTGGATGATCTGGGACATGCGATTCGGCGGCACGCTGATCTGCCGCGACAGCTCGGTGGGCGTGATGCCGAGTTCGCCGAGTTCGTCGGCGAGGATTTCGCCGGGGTGGATGGGAGGCCTGCTCATCTGGTCTTCCCTGCACTTCAGAACCTCGGCCTCGGCAGCCCCGCGCTTCGACGGCGCCGGCGCCAACCCACGCTACGCCAACAAGCGCGCCGAAATCTGGGGCAGCGTGAAGGACTGGCTGGAACACGCCAGCCTCCCTGACGATCCCGAACTCGGTGCCGACCTCACCGGCGTCGAATACGGCTTCAACGCCAAAGGCGAGATCCAGCTCGAGAAGAAGGACGACATGAAGAAGCGCGGCCTCGCCAGCCCCGACATCGCCGACGCGCTCGCCCTCACCTTCGCGCTGCCGGTCTCCGCGGGCTGGGACACGTCGCCGGTGCAGGCCTATTGCGTGACAAAGTACGACCTCTATCGCGACTTTACGCCCGAGTACTGGGACGAGAGGACGAGTTCGACGAGTAACTGGGAGCGCGCGACTCCAGTCGCATTCATGCTCTTCCGGACCGCGAGCCAGAGGCTCGCGGCCCCCAAGACTATGACACGAAAGGAAGAGCACGACTGAAGTCGCGCTCCCGGCAATGACACCACCGGCCGGCTGTACCCGCAGTGCCTGAGCTGTAGTTTTCGGCAGGGCGGCCAAATAATGCAACAACGCAAGCGCGAAGGGGACTCTCAGTGATGAAGTCAGCAAGATATGCGGCACTCAATGCTCTGATTGCAGTCCTGGATCCGGGCGGCAAAGTGAAAGTTCCGCAGTGGTCAAAGCCTATGACCCCGCACTGGAATCCGTGGATGGTCGCACAATCCTCGACGCGTCTGTCTCGCAGGAGGAAACAATGATCCGGATCTGGACGAATCATGAAAGCGAGCCCGATAAGGTAGTCGTTGGATTCGAATTGACTCAACTTCAGTCGTCCGTGAAGAACGGCTGGTTCGAGTGAGGCGATGACCGAAGGCAACCTCAGGAATGCCCGCCCGGCGCCCGCCGCGGCGGGCTTTTTCGCGCCTTCGTCGGCGCGGCGCTACGAGACGCTGGCCGGCGGTGTCGATCCCACGCTGGGGATCGTGAAGACTCTGCTGTCGTGACGACCACCGTCCCGGCGCTTGCGGTGACGAACTCGCTGGGCTCTCCTTGACGCGCGCGTTATGAAATTTCCCGACACCGCTCGCATTCTTCGACACGCAGGTGTCGGAAAACGGCCGGCGAAAACTCTTGCCGATCAACGCCTTGAATTTTCCGACACGATTTTCCCGACACCGGGGCGTCGGCAAAGCCTAGCCGAAGCGGCCCGGATCGCAGCCGACGAAAGCGTCAGGCAGGGTCTCGCCCTCCATCTGGCGGGCGATCAGCCGTCCGCTCGCCGTGGCCAGGGTGAGGCCGAGATGCTGATGGCCGTAGCTGCAGTAGACATTGGCCAGGCGCGGCGCGCGGCCGACGGCGGGGCGGTAGTCGGGCAGCGTCGGCCGCTCGCCGATCCAGCGGCTCTGTTCGGCGCCGCCGACGCCGGGGAAGATGTCCTTCAGGTGCTTGATCAGGAGATCGGCACGCTGCCACGACGGCGGCTGATGGGGGGCGGCCAGCTCGACGGTGCCGGCGAGGCGCAGGCCCTCCTGCATCGGCGTGAAAAAGAGGCCGCGCTCGGGTGGGCTGACGGGCAGGTCGAAGCGCAGATTGTCGGGCGCCAGCATGACGTGATAGCCGCGCTCGGCGACCAGCGGCGCATTGAAGCCCAGCAGCCGCGTGAGCTCGCCCGAGGCGCGGCCGGCCGCGATCACCACGGCCTTGGCCGGCAATGACTGGTCGGTGATCTGCACCGAGGTCACGCGATTGCCCCCATTGGCGCCATCGCGGCCAAAGCCGCGCACGCGGCCGCGCAGGATCGTGCCGCCGTCGGCCGCGAAGCGCTGGGCCAGGGTCTCGACCACGCGGTAGGGATTGATGGTGTGCGTGCCGTTCGGATAGTGGATGCCACGCACGATGTGCGAGCTGAGGCCGGGCGCCAGTTCGCGCGCGCGGTTGCCGTCGACGATCTCGAAGTCGGTGCCCTTGCCCGCCTGCAGGCCGCGCATCTCGTCGGTGGCGAGGAAGGCCGCCTCGCTTTCGTAGACGTAGAGCGCGCCCTTGGTCTGGAACAGTTCGCCGAGGCCCGATGCCTGGATCTCCGCCTTCCAGGCGATGTCGGCCTCGATCATCAGCGCCTTGAGGGAGTCCTTGCCCTTCTGGACTTCGGCCTTGCTGAGGGCGGCAATGGCGAAGCGCGCCATCCAGGGCAGCAGCCAGGGCAGGCTGGGTGGATGGAGCGTAAGCGGCCCGGTGCGGTCGGTCAGCATCTTGGGCAGGCTCTTCAGCGTCGAGGGCCTGGCCAGCGGGATCAGGCTGTCGAGGGAGAGAAAGCCCGCATTGCCGAACGACGTGGCCCGGCCGGGCTCGGCGCTGTCGAGAAGGGTAACGGAATGGCCGGCACGCTGCAGGGCGCGGGCGGCCGCGGTGCCGACGATGCCGGCGCCGACGACGATAACGGGATCCTGGTCGCTCATGAGGTGACGTTAGCACGACCCGCGCAGGAGCCGGGAAGGGCTTAGCGATTGATTTGCCGCCATGAATCACTATTTACGTTGCCATGTCCGCTCCCTCCGACACTTCCCCGACACCCGGCTGGCACGCCACAACCATCCTCTCCGTCCGCAAGGGCGGCCAGGTGGTGATGGCCGGCGACGGCCAAGTCTCGATGGGCCAGACCGTCGTCAAGGCCAACGCCAAGAAGGTCCGCCGTCTCGGCAACGGCTCGATCGTGGCCGGCTTCGCCGGCGCCACGGCTGACGCCTTCACCCTTTTTGAACGCCTGGAAAGCAAGCTGGAGCGTCATCCCGGCCAGCTCCTGCGCGCCTGCATCGAGCTCGCCAAGGACTGGCGCACCGACCGCTACCTGCGCCGGCTCGAAGCGATGATGGCCGTGGCCGACAAGGACGTCTCGCTGCTGCTGTCGGGCTCGGGCGATGTGCTCGAACCCGAGGATGGCCTGCTGGCCATCGGGTCGGGCGGCAACTATGCCTTGTCCGCGGCGCGCGCGCTGATCGACATCGAGGGTCTCGACGCCGAAGCGGTCGCGCGCAAGGCGATGAAGATCGCAGCCGAGATCTGCGTCTATACCAACCACAACGTCATCATCGAGAAGCTCTGAGCAGCGTAATGGGCAACGACTTTTCCCCCCGCGAGATCGTCTCCGAACTCGACAAGCACATCGTCGGCCAGCAGGACGCCAAACGCGCGGTCGCCATTGCACTGCGCAACCGCTGGCGCCGCCTGCAGCTGCCCGAGGGGCTGCGCGAGGAAGTGCTGCCCAAGAACATCCTGATGATCGGACCCACGGGCTGCGGCAAGACCGAGATCGCGCGGCGCCTGGCCAAGCTCGCCAACGCGCCGTTCCTGAAAGTCGAGGCGACCAAGTTCACCGAAGTGGGCTACGTCGGCCGCGACGTCGAGCAGATCGCGCGCGACCTGATGGAAGCCGCCATCGACATGACGCGCGAGCGCCTGCGCAAGGACGTGCGCGCCAAGGCCGAAATGGCCGCCGAGGATCGCGTGCTCGATGCACTCTGCGGCCCCAGTGCCAGCGAGGAGACCCGCCTGCGCTTCCGTCACAAGCTGCGCGCGGGCGAACTGAACGAGCGCGAGATCGAGATCGAGGTTGCCGACGCAGGCTCGCCGATGCAGTTCGAGGTGCCCGGCCAGCCCGGCGCCTCGGTCGGCATGATCAATATCGGCGACATGCTGGGCAAGGCCTTCGGCGGGCGCACCAAGAAGCGCAAGATGAGCGTGGCCGATTCCCACGAGGCGCTGATGCGCGAGGAGAGCGACAAGCTCCTCGACCAGGAGCGCGTGGTGCGTGAGGCCCGCGAGTCGGTCGAGCAGAACGGCATCGTCTTCATCGACGAGATCGACAAGATCACGGCGCGCAGCGAGTTCCGCGGCGGCGGCGACGTCAGCCGTGAGGGCGTCCAGCGCGACCTGCTGCCGCTGATCGAGGGCACGACGGTGAACACCAAGCACGGCCCGGTGAAGACCGACCACGTCCTGTTCATCTGCTCCGGCGCCTTCCACATGGCCAAGCCTTCGGACATGCTGCCCGAGCTGCAGGGCCGGCTGCCGATCCGCGTCAGCCTGGCCTCTCTCGGCCAGGACGACTTCCGCCGCATCCTGACCGAGCCGGAAGCGAGCCTGGTGAAGCAATACAAGGCGCTGCTGGCGACCGAGAAGGTCGACCTCGACTTCAAGGACGACGCCATCGACGAGCTGGCGCGGCTGTCGGCCGAGATCAACGAGACGGTCGAGAATATCGGCGCCAGGCGGCTTCACACGGTGATGGAGAAGTTGCTCGAGGAGATCAGCTTCACCGCCTCGGACTCACCCGGCCACAAGGTCGAAATCGACGCCGCCTATGTGCGCGCCCACGTGAGCGAGCTTGCCAAGAACACGGATCTCAGCAAGTTCGTGCTGTGATCTAGAGGCAGTAGGCGGCGATCAGGTCGACGAGATAGGCCGGGCCGTTCAGGCCCCACATTACGAACGACAAGGCAGTCGCGGCGACGACAAGGGCGGCGGCGCCCCATAGCAGTGCCGCGCGCCAGCCCGCGATCATCGTTCCGTGCTCATGCAGGCTGCGGTACCGCGGCGGACCGCGTGAGTCGTTCCTCGACGATCGGCCAATGCAATGCCGCAGCAACGAGGCCGAGCGCGATCGAAATCCACCACATCATGTCATAGTTGCCCTGGAGGTCGAACAGGAAGCCGCCGCCCCAGCCGCCGACGAAGCTGCCGAGCTGATGGCCGAAGAAGACGATGCCGTTCAACATCGTGACATGCACCGGTCCGAAGATGAAGCCGACCAGCGAGGTGGTGAGCGGTACCGTGCCCAGCCACAGGAAGCCGAGCGAGCCGGCGAAGATCAGCACCGAGGCGGCCGACAGCGGCGCGACCATGAATCCCAGGAACACCAGCGAGCGCAGAAGATAGAGTAGCGTCAGCAAATTCTTGCGCTTGTACTTGGCTCCCATGGAACTCCACAGGATGGCGCCGGCGATGTTGAACAGGCCGACCATGCCGATCGCCCAGCCGCCGAGCTCGACCGGCGTCAGCTCGACGCCGAACAGCGACAGGCCGATCCCCTTGTCGGAGATGTAGGCCGGCAGATGGCCGCCGACGAAGGCGACATGGAAGCCGCAGACGAAGTAGCCCGTCACCAGCAGCACGTAGCTGCGCAGGCCGAAGGCCTCGGTCAGTGCCTCGCGGGTCGTCTGGCTGCCGCCGCTGCCCTTCCTGGAGGCGGCGATTTCCTTGCGGTCGTTCAGCCCGATCGGCAGCACGATGATCAGGACCGCGAGGAACGTGAGCGCCCACATGGTCGGCCGCCAGTCGCCGAAGTAGCTCTGCAGCACGGCCGCCAGCGGCACGATGAAGAACTGGCCGAACGAGCCGCCGGCCGAGCAGATGCCCACGGCCAGCGCCTGCTTCTCCGGCGGCGCCACGCGCAGGATCACGCCCAGCACAGGGCCGAAGGTCGCGGCCGACAGGCCGATGCCGACCAGGATGTTGCCCAGGATCAGCATGAAGCCATCGTGCATCGTGGCGGTCACGACCATGCCCAGCACGTAGACCACGCCGCCGCCGGCGATCGTGGGCGCCGAGCCGAAGCGGTCGGCCAGGCGGCCCGAAAACGGCGCCACGGCGCCCATCAGGAGCATCGACAGGGCGGTGCCGAACGAAAACAGCTCACGGCCGACGTCGAGCTCGGCTGAAACCGGCTTGAGGAAGATGCCGAAGCTCTGGCGAACGCCGAGACCGATGGTCAGGACGAGGAAACCGCACCAAACGGCGGTCCAATAGGAGCGGGAGGTCATGGCCGGCAACTTGCGGCGGCACACTTGCACTGGCAAGGCGTTCGGCCCGATGCGGACCATAGAATTACTTCATGCTGTCACAAGCTGTGATGTGGCAGAACATGGTCATGGTCCGACTGTGGTCTCACGGCATCCTGGCGGCGGCGCTGGCGATGCTGGCCGGGGTGATGCCGGCCGGTGAGGCGCTCGCCGCGCCGCGGCTGGAGCGCGAGCGCTGCACTTTCAAGCCGCCGCGCGGCGATCGCGTCGAATGCCACGTGCTGATCGTTCCGGAGAATCGCGAGCTGCCGCGGGGCCGTGAAGTCCGCCTGAAAGTTGCCGTCCTCAAAGCCAAGCGGACCGCCAGTCTGGAACCCGTGGTCTATCTGTCCGGCGGGCCAGGCGATGCGCCTTTGGTGGCGTCAACTCCCGGCGCCGATGCCCTCGCCGAAGGCGACTGGTGGAACGAGACCGCCAACATCCGCCGCCGTCGCGATGTCATCATCCTGAGCCAGCGCGGCGCGGGCGGCACGACCCCCAACCTCGACTGCTTCGATCCGCGCACTTCCGAACCTGCCAAGGCGCCCCGGCGGGCGGTCACCGAACAGCAGGAGCGCGACATCCTGGTGAGCTGCCGGGCCCTGCTCGAACGGCGCAAGGTCGACCTCACGATGTACACGACACCGGCGCTGGCCGACGATGTCGCCGACCTTGCGACGGCATTCTCGCTGTCGCGCATCAATCTCTATGGCGTGTCCTACGGCACGCGCTGGGCGCTCGAGGTGATGCGGCGGCATCCCGGGCTGGTGCGTTCCGCCGTGCTGGACGGCGTCTACCCGCCGCAGGTGAACGGCGAGCAGAACGAATCCGAGATCGTGCGCCGCACCTTTCTGCAGCTCTACGCCGATTGTGCCGCCGACGCCGTCTGCCGCGAGCGGCATCCGGCGATCCGTACCATGATCGAAGGGGCGATCGAGTCCGCCGAGCGCGCGCCGCTGCAATTGACGCTGCAGCTCGAAGACGGTGCTCGGCCGGCACGCCTTGATGGCGCGAAGCTCCTCCTGGTGCTGCTGCGCATGATGCGCGACGGCGAAGCGGCTCTCGTTCCCGAGGCCGTGGCTGCCATTGCGCGCGACGACCTTCGCCTGCTGCGCATGTTCGCCGAGGACCTCGAGAGCAACGATGGCGGCCTTCTCGAGCAGGGCACCCAGCAATTCGACGGCCTCTACAACAGCATCGAGTGCCGTGAGACGTGGTCGGCGGTCGATCGGGCAGCGCGCCGACGGCAAATCGAGGCCAGCGGCCTCTACGGCCTCTCCGCCCGGTTCAGCAAGTCGCCGGTTTTCTGTCAGCTCTGGCGTGTTCCGGCCGCGCCGGCCGCCGAGCGCCAGCCGGTGAAATCAGAGATACCCACGCTGCTGCTGAGTGGCGGCTACGACTGGCTGACCCCGCCGGCATGGGGCCGCGAGGCGGCCAAGACCCTGTCGTCGGCGCGCCACGTCGTCTTCCGCTCCCAGGGACATGGCGTGGTCGTCCAGGATTCGTGCGCCGGGCGTCTGCGCGACGGATTCATCGATGATCCCAAGCCCAAGCGGGCGCCGCCCTGCCGCGTCAGTACGCCGCCCAACTTCACTGCCGCCTACGAGCGCGCACGCAACCTGCCCCGATACGACAAGGAGAAGAGCGAATGAACCGCGTGCTCGCCCATACCGGCGTGAAATACCCGATCGTGCAGGCACCGATGGGCTGGATCGCCCGCAGCCAGCTCGCGTCGGCGGTGTCGAATGCCGGCGGTCTCGGCATCATCGAGACCTCGAGCGGCGAGGTCGACGCCTGCCTGGCCGAAATCGCGAAGATGAAGGAACTCACTGACAAGCCGTTCGGCGTCAACCTGCCGATCCTGTTCATCAAGGAGCCACGCGTTGTCGACCTGGTGGCAAGGAGCGGCGTGAAGTTCGTCTCCACCTCGGCCGGATCGCCGGCCAAGCTACTGCCGACGCTGAAGGCGGCGGGCCTCATCGTTTATCATGTCGTGCCCAATCTCTCCTCGGCGCTGAAGGCGGTGGAGGCCGGAGTCGACGGGCTGATCGTCGAAGGCGGCGAGGGCGGCGGCTTCAAGAATCCCGACGATGTCTCGACCTTGGTGTTGCTGCAGGCGGTGCGCGAGCGGACCGACGTTCCGATCATCGCCGCCGGCGGCATCTGCGACGGGCGCGGCATGGCCGCGGCCTTTGCGCTGGGCGCCGAGGGCATCCAGATGGGAACCCGCTTCGTCAGCGCCACCGAAAGCCCGGTGCACCGGAATTACAAGCAGGCGATCGTCGATGCCGACGATACCGGCACGGTGATGCTGAACCGCAAGTCCAGCCCCTGCGTGCGGGCTCTCAAGACCGAACGCGCCAGGGAGATCGATCGCGAAGGCTCGTTCGATCGTTCACTGTTCGGCAACGTCCGCGACGTCTATTTCGGCGGCGACATGGAGGCCTCGCTGGCGCTGGCCGGCCAGACCGTCGGGCTGATCCACGAGGTCCTGCCCGTGGCCGACATCATCGACCGCACGGTCGAGGGTTTCCACGCCATCCGCAAGCGGCAGGGCGAGCGCTCGCAGGTCGGTGGATTCTGAGCGTTACCTCGGGAACTCGGGCGAGATGAAGCTCGGCAGCGTGAGCGACACCGTGGACCACACGATTACCAAGACCAGCAGCAAGGCTGCCCACCAAGACTATTCTTACTCTTCCCCTTGGTTTCCTCCGGAGGCCTCGTTTACTGGCTACTGCCATCGGCCCTTGGTAAGGACTATGCAGGGGAACGGCAGGTCGGGCCGGAAAGTGAAAAGGAGCAGGGGCCGGCAGTCGCCGGCCCTGAGACGTTACGGCGCTAGATTGGACACAAAAATCTAGTAATATTGCAATTCTACAATGGGGTACCGAGGCAGCCGTGCCGGAACTGTACGTGTCAGGTGCCGCGTTAGGGGCATTGGCTGTCGCCGCGGCTGTCGCGACGCTGGTCCGCGGCCCGGCGCTGGCGTTCGTCTATCCGTTCAGCGCGCTGGCGGCCATTGCGCTGGGCATCGTCGATCTCCGCGTCCTGCTGGGCGGCGGCGAATTGACGATGTGGCTGCCGATCGGCCTGCCGGACATCGGCCTCCATCTGCGCCTGGACGCCTTGTCGGCGTTCTTTGGCATCGTGATCAACGGCGGCGTGTTGGCCGCCAGTGTCTACGGGATGGGCTTCGACCGCGCCAAGGAGCTGACACCGCGGGTCGAGCCTCTCTTCCCGCTCTTTACCGCCGCGATGAACCTCGTCCTGATCGCCGATGACGCCTACGCTTTCCTGTTCTCCTGGGAATTGATGTCGCTGGCATCCTGGGCGCTGGTCGTGTCCCGTCATACCGATCCGGAAAGTCGCCGAGCGGGTTACCTCTACCTGATCATGGCAACCATCGGCACGTCGGCATTGCTGTTCTCCTTCGGCGGACTCGCGGGACCGGCGGGTGGCTACGCGTTCGACACCATCCGCGCCCATCCACCCGGCCCGCTGGTGGCCGCCCTGGTGCTGGCGGCCGCCCTGGTCGGCTGCGGGTCCAAGGGCGGGCTCATCCCCCTTCATGCCTGGCTGCCGCTCGCCCACCCGGCGGCGCCCAGCCACGTGTCGGCGCTAATGAGCGGCGTCATGACCAAGGTCGCCATCTACGGCTTCGTGCGCATCGCCTTCGACCTGCTGGGCCCGCCGGCATGGTGGTGGGCGCTGCCACCGATCGTGCTCGGGGCAGTGACGGCAGTGCTGGGGCTGCTCTATGCCGTGTTCGACCGCGACCTCAAGCGCGTGCTCGCCTATTCGACCATCGAGAACGTCGGCGTGATCTTCGTGGCGCTGGGCCTCGCCCTTGCCTTTCGCGCCAACGGCCAGGAGGGCGCGGCGGCGGTGGCGATGGCGGCGGCGCTGCTGCATGTGCTCAATCACTCATGGTTCAAGTCGTTGCTGTTCTTGGGCGCCGGCGCCGTCCTGCACGCCACCGGCCGGCGCGACCTCGAGGGGCTGGGCGGGCTCATCCACCGCATGCCGCGCACGGCTGCGTTCTTCCTCGTGGGCGCGCTCGCCATCTCGGCGCTGCCGCCACTCAATGGCTTCGTGTCGGAATGGCTGCTGTTCCAGGCGGTGATCGCAGCCCCCGCCCTGCCGCAGGCCGCGCTGCACTTCGCCTCACCGGCGATCGGCGCCATGCTGGCGCTGGCGGCGGCGCTGGCGGCGGCCTGCTTCGTGCGCGTCTACGGCATCGCGTTTCTCGGCCGGCCCCGCAGCGTTGAGGCCGCGCGAGCGCACGAGGTCCCCATGGCGCAGCAGATCGCCATGGGCGGACTGGCGCTTCTGTGCATCGCTGGCGGCCTGTTCGGCAGCGTGCTTGCCGCGATGATCGCGCCGGTCCTGCGTGATCTCGTCGGCAGCGTGCTGCCCAGTTCGGGCACTGGTCCCACGGTATTCTCGTTGATCGCGTTCGATCCGGAACGCAGCATCTACGATGCCCCGGTCATCGCTTTCTTTGTCGCGATCGCCTCGCTCACGACCCTGCTCGTCGTCCACCGCCTGTCGGCGCGTCGCACCCGCATTGGACCGGCATGGGACTGCGGCTTTCCCGATCCGTCGCCGGCCACCCAGTACACCGCCTCGAGCTTTGCCCAGCCGTTGCGCCGCGTTTATGGCGCGGTGGTCTTCGCCGCTCGGGAAACGGTCATGATGCCGCCGCCCGGCGATGCGCGTCCGGCGCAATTCTCGGTCGTCCTGATCGACTACGTCTGGCGGGTCCTGTACGCGGCGCCGAGCCGCGCCGTGGTCCGGCTCTCGGAGCGTCTGAATGCGCTGCAGTTTCTGTCCATCCGGCGCTACCTCGTGCTGATGTTCGCGGCCCTCGTCATCCTGCTGTCGATCGCGGTGGTGACGATATGACCGGCGATCTGGTCATACAGTTCCTGGCGCAGGGCGCCCAGATGTTCATGGTGTTGCTGATCGCGCCGCTGGCCGTCGGCGTGGTGCGCCGGGTCAAGGCGCGGCTGATGCGCCGGCAGGGCGCGCCGCTGCTGCAGGGCTACCGCGACCTCGCCAAGCTCCTGCGCAAGGAATCGGTGATCGCCGAGAACGCGTCCTGGCTGTTCCGGTCCGCGCCCTCCCTGATCTTCGCCCTCACCTGGGTGGCGGCGGCCCTGGTGCCGAGCTTCGCGTCGGGCCTGATGTTCAACTGGGCGGCCGATGTCGTGGCGCTGGTCGCGTTGCTGGGTGCGGCGCGCGCCCTGCTGGCGCTGGCCGGCATGGACGTCGGCACCAGCTTCGGCGGCATCGGCTCCTCGCGCGAGATGATGATCGCCACGCTGGCCGAGCCCGCGATGATGCTGATCGTGCTCACGCTCGCCATCGCCGCCGGCACGACGAGGCTGGCCGGGGTCGCCGACTTCTTCATCGCCGAGCCGCTCGCCGTGCGGGTGTCGCTGGCCTTGTCGCTGGTGGCGCTGATCATCGTGGCGCTTGCCGAGAACGCGCGGATCCCGGTCGACAATCCGGTCACCCATCTGGAACTCACCATGGTCCACGAGGCGATGATCCTCGAATACTCCGGCCGGCATCTCGCCCTGATCGAGGCGGCGAGCCACCTCAAGCTGGTGCTCTACCTGTCGCTGCTGATCTGCCTGTTCGCGCCCTTCGGCATGGCGCCGGCGAACGCCGGTATCGGCGGCTGGACGATCGGGCTGCTGGCCTGGAGTGCCAAGCTGCTGGCGGGCGCGGCGCTGCTCGGCGTGTGGGAGGTCAGCATTGCCAAGATGCGGGTCTTCCGCTTGCCCGATTTCGTCGGCATCGCCTTCGTCTTCGGTTTTCTCGCCATTCTGCTGGCGTTCCTGTCGCGCGGGGCGCTCGAGTGAACCACGTCTACGAGATTTCCCATCTGCTGGCCGGCGTCATGCTGGTGACCAGCTTCGCCCTGCTCTACCAGCAGCGCATCGCCGCGGTGCTCAACACCTTTGCCGCGCAATCGGTCGCCCTGGCGCTCGCCGTCGCCTGGGCGGCGTGGTCGCAGGACCGGCCGGACCTTTTCATCACCGCCCTGATCGCCCTGACGCTGAAGGGCATCGTGATCCCCGTGGCACTCCACCGCACCGTGGCGCGGCTCGGCATCCATCGCGAGGTCGAGAAGGTCGTGGGCGTCGGCGTCGCGCTGATGGTGGGCCTCGCCCTCACCGGACTCGCGCAGGCGCTGCTCTTCAAGGTCACGCACGGCACGGCGAGCTACGCGCGCGAGGAACTGGCGCTGGCACTCGCCATCATCCTGATGGGCTTCCTGATGATGATCGTGCGGCGCAACGCGGTCACCCAGATCGTCGGCTTCATGTCGATGGAGAACGGCCTGATCCTCGCCGCGACCGGCGCCCGCGGCATGCCGCTCGTCGTCGAGGTCAGCGTCGCCTTCTCGGTGCTGATCGCGCTGTTCGTGTTCGCGGTCTTCGTGTTCCGCATCCGCGAGCGCTTCGATACGATCGACATCGAGGCGCTCGACCGCATGCGCGGGGATCGTCGATGATCCACGCCTATCAGGTCGTCGTCGTCGCGCCCTATGTTGCCGCGCTCGTGCTCCTGGTGATCCCGGGCTACCGCCTGGGCGCGATCGCCAACGTGGCGGCGTCTGCCCTTACCCTCGGTGCCGGCCTGTGGCTGGTGGTGAGCGAGCGCATCGTCAGCGACTACGCCATCGTCGACGAGTTCAACATCGTCTTCATCGCCATCAATACGCTGGTCGGCTTCACGACCGCCTTGTTCAGCGCCTCCTACATCGGGCACGAGATCGAGACCGGCCGGCTGACGCCGACCCTGCTGCGATTCTATCACGCCATGTTCCAGGCGATGATGGGCTCGATGAACCTCGCCCTGATCGCCAACAACATCGGACTGATGTGGGTCGGGCTCGAGCTGGCGACGCTGATCACCGTGGTGATGGTCGGACTCTACCGCACGCCGCAGGCGATCGAGGCGGCGTGGAAATACTTCATCCTGGCCAGCGTCGGCATATCGCTCGCCTTCTTCGGCACCATCCTGATCTATCTCGCGGGCCAGCCGGTGCTGGGCGAGGGTGTGCCGGCGATGACCTGGAACCTTCTGCAAGCGGCCGCCTCGCGCATGGATCCGGCGATCCTCGATCTCGCCTTCATCTTTCTGCTGATCGGCTACGGCACCAAGGTCGGATTGGCGCCGCTGCACGCCTGGCTGCCGGATGCCCATGCCGAGGGTCCGACGCCGATTTCGGCCGTGCTGTCGGGCCTGCTGCTGAATGTGGCGCTCTATGCCCTGCTCAGGTTCAAGATGGTCGTGGCCGGCCAGCCGGCGGCGCTCGATCCCGGCCCGATCATGATCGTGATGGGGTTGGTGTCCCTGATCTTCGCCGCCTTCATGCTGTACCAGAGGCGCGACATCAAACGGCTGTTCGCCTATTCGTCGATCGAGCACATGGGCCTGATGGTGTTCGCCTTCGGCATGGGCGGCCCCCTCGCCAACTTCGCGGGCCTGCTGCACATGACGATGCACAGCCTCACCAAGTCCGGCATCTTCTTCGCCGTCGGCCACATCGCCCAGGCCAAGGGCTCCCAGCGCCTCGCCGACATCAAGGGGTTGAGCGTCACTCATCCGCGCCTCGCCGTCGCGTTCGCCCTGGCGGTCTTCGCCATCTCGGGCCTGCCGCCGTTCGGGGTGTTCACCAGCGAGTTCCTGATCCTGACCACGACCTTCGCGCGCGAACCATGGCTTGCCCTGCTGCCGGCCTTCGGCCTGCTGGTCGGCTTTGGCGCTCTGCTGATGCGCCTGCAGGACACGATTTTCGGCGAGCCAGTGGGGCCCGCCCATCGCGTCGACGCCTCGTCGGTGCCCCTGGTGCTGCACCTGCTCCTGGTGCTCACGGCGGGCATCTACCTGCCGCCGGTGCTGGTCGCCTGGTTTCAGCGGGCCGCGGAGCTGCTCGGATGAGCGCGGCCAGCCCCCTCGCCGAGCTCGCCGCGGGCCGCCCTGTCGGCGCCGACGGCTACGTACGAATGGACGTCGATGCCGACGTCTGGACGGCGTTGGCCCGAGGCTGCGCCGCGGGCGCGTACGATCTCAGTGCGCTGTGGGCCGACGGTGGGGCCGATGGGGGCTGGATGCGCATGGCCCTGGGCTGCGAGGGCCTGCGCGCCATCGTCTCCCTGAGGACGGAGGCCGGCGCCTATCCCTCGGTCGCGGCCCATCACGCGCCGGCGATGCGCCTGGAGCGCGCGATGCGCGACCTCTATGGCGTGCGCCCGCTCGGCCTGCCCGATTCGCGGCCCTGGCTCGACCACGGTCGCTGGCCGGGCCGCCAAAGCGACGCGCGCTACGAATTCCTGACGGCCGAAGGCGAGGGGCTGCATCAGATCGCGGTCGGTCCGGTTCATGCCGGCATCATCGAACCGGGCCATTTCCGCTTCACCGCCAACGGCGAGACGGTGGTGCGGCTCGAGGAGCGGCTGGGCTATGTGCACAAGGGCGTCGAAGGCCTGCTCGCCGGCGCCGACATCGCACGCGGTGCCGCGATCGTCGGGCGCATCTCCGGCGACAGCACGGTCGCCTATGCCTGGGCGTTCGCCCGCGCCGTCGAGGCGGCGCTGGGTTGGACCGTGCCGCCGCGCGCCGCGCTGCTGCGCGGCATCATGGCCGAGCTGGAGCGGCTTTCGCACCACATCAACGATGTCGGGGCGATCTGCAACGACGCCAGCGTGCTGACGATCAATGCCCGCTGCACCCTTCAACGCGAGGACGTGCTGGCGGTCGCCGCCGCCTGCTTCGGCCACCGCCTGATGATGGACCGCATCGTGCCGGGCGGTGTGACGGCCGACCTGTCGGCCGACGGCGCCGGGCGGATTCGCGGCCTTCTGGCGCGGCTCGAGGAGACTCGGGCGGAAGTCCTGCGGGTCTACGATTCGATGCCGTCGCTGCAGGATCGCACGATCACCACGGGGATCGTCTCGGTCGACCTCATACGCCAATACGCCGCTGGGGGATTCGTCGGCCGCGCGGCCGGGCGCGCCTTCGATGCCCGCAAGAATTTTCCCTATGCGCCCTACGACCAGCTGCCCTTCGACCTCAAGACGCGGACCACGAGCGACGTCGATGGGCGTCTGCTGGTGCGCATGGACGAAATCGTCGAAAGCCTCAAGATCGTGGGCCTGATGCTCGACCGGCTGGCGCCGGGCGCCATCAGAAGTGACGGTCCGGCGCCGGCGGCGGGCGAAGGTGCGGCCCTGGTCGAGGCCTTCCGCGGCGACGTGTTCATGAGCGTGAGGATCGCGGCGGACGGGCGGCTCGCCCGCGTGCATGCGCGCGACGCCAGCTGGTTCCAGTGGCCGCTGTTGGAGGCCGCCGTCGAGGGCAACATCGTCGCCGACTTCCCGCTCTGCAACAAGTCGTTCAACTGCTCCTACTCCGGCCACGATCTGTGAGGCGACCGCGATGAGATCGTTCCTGATCGACGCGCTGCTCAAGGGCAAGGCCACGATCGCGCCGCCTGCGGCAGGGACGGCTGCGCTCGAGGAAGTGGCGCGGGCGCTGGGTGCGCGCGCCCGCCAGCGTCTCGGCCGCTCGCTGTCGATCCGCGAGGTCGATGCCGGCTCCTGCAACGGCTGCGAACTCGAGATCAACGCGCTCAACAACCCGGTCTACGACATCGAGCGCTTCGGTCTCAAATTCGTAGCCTCCCCGAGGCATGCCGACGTCCTGCTGGTCACCGGTCCCGTTACCTGGAACATGCGCGAAGCCTTGCTGCGCACCTACAATGCGGCGCCCGAGCCCAAGTGGGTGGTGGCGCTGGGCGACTGCGCGGCCAATTGCGGCGTCTTCGCAGGCTCCCCGGCCGTGGTCGGACCGCTGGCCGACATCCTGCCGGTCGACCTGCACGTGCCCGGCTGCCCGCCCGCACCGCTCGAGATCGTGAAGGGTCTGCTGGCCTTGATCGAGGCGCGGGCGCCGAGCCCCTGAGCGGGGTGCCGCCCATGATGCCGCATGGCTGATATCGTTGCGATCACGGACCCGAGGCTCAGCGCCCAGGTTTCTGCCCTGGGTGCAGAGCTTGTAAGTCTGCAGGACCGCGACGGGTCGGACCTGCTGTGGGACGGCGATCCCGCCTTCTGGACCGGCCGCTCGCCGCTCTTGTTCCCCATCGTTGGCGAAGCGAAGGACAACCGGATCACGGTCGCGGGTGCGCAGTATCAGATCGAGCGCCACGGCTTTGCCCGCACCTCGCGCTTCGCACTGATCTCTTCCGGGGCCGCGCGCTGCACATGGCGTCTGGAGGCAAGCGAGGCGACGCGGCGGCACTATCCGTTCGAGTTCCGCCTCGACGTCACTTACGCGATTGAGGGTGGGGCGCTGCACATGACGGCCGAGGTGACGAACAGGGGCTATGGCGTCATGCCGGCCTCGTTCGGCTTCCATCCGGCGCTGCGCTGGCCCTTGCCCTATGGCAAGCCGCGCGCGGCGCACGAGATCGTCTTCGAACGGGACGAGCCCGCACCGATCCGGCGGCCCGTTGACGGGCTGCTGAGTTTGGCAGGGCATCCGACGCCAGTGCGCAATCGCGTCCTCGCGCTGCATGACAAGCTGTTCGAGGACGGCGCCCTGGTGTTCGACGCGCTGGCCAGCCGCAGCCTTGTCTATGGCGAGGCACTTCGGGTGTCGTTCCCGCGCATGCCCCATCTCGGGATCTGGACCAAGCCCGGGGCGGGCTTCGTCTGCATCGAGCCGTGGCAGGGCCATGCCAGCCCCGAGGGCTTCGACGGCGAGCTCGCTGACAAGCCCGGCATGGTTACGATCATGCCGGGCGCAACGGAGAGCTTCGGGATGTCGATCGGTCTGATCGACTCACCGCAACGCGGTGGTGAGCGCTGACGCACTCCGCCACACCTGCTTCTGACAGATGAACAGCACACAGCCTTCGATCGCGAGCGTGTCGGCGGCGGTCTGGCGGACGGTCGCCCGGTAGGTCTGGCCGTCCTCGGGATTGTAGATGCGACCCTCCCAGCCGCCTTTCGCCGACCGCGTCAGCCCGGAAAGGATCGACAGCCCGACCAGCGGTCTTGCGCGCAAGCCGGCGTCGGCATTCTGGGCGTCGAGGCGCGGCCGGCCCTTCTCGTCGGTGGCGTCCCACAGCCAGCGGATCGTGCCGCAGAGACCCGATGTGTCCGTGCAGGACGCAAGCTCGACGATGGCGGCGACGCCGGGCGTCGCCCAGCGCCCGACGGGCCCCTCGTCGGCCTGGGCCGGGTCGGCGGCGAGGAGAAGTCCACCGGCCAGAATGCTTCCGGCGATCGCTCGCACGGGAACACGGCCGGCGATCGCGGGTGGCGTGGCCTTTGCCTGCGGCGAGATGATCGCTTCGAACTTGGCGCAATAGTCGGGATGCTCGGTGCCCATGAGCTTGTCCCACCAGCGGAAGTAGAGGCCGTAGTTGTAGCGTCCGGCCTCGTGATGAAGATCGTGGTGGGTCGTGGTGTTGTTCCAGCCCAGCCACCGGCCCGGCCCGAAGGCGGCGGAATGCACTTCGGCACCGGCATGTCCCATGACGTTGCGCAGGATCTGTACGATGCCGAAGGCGAGCAGCCCGAGGCCGTGCATCGGCACGACGAGGAGGAACAGCGGCACGAAGGCGGCGTGGACGATGGCCTCCGGCACGGCGAAGGAATAGGCCGCCCACGGCGTCGGCGTGCGCGACAGGTGGTGCGTGCGATGGAACAGCGCGAACAGGCGGCGGTGGTGCATCGCGCGGTGAGCCCAGTAGAAATAGGTGTCGTGCGCCACCAGCATCAGGGCCAGCGATCCCACGAGGTAGAGCGGCCCGACCTGCTGGAAGCCCTTGTAGATCGTGATCCAGCCCTGATGGTCGCCGACCGCGACGATCGCGCCCAGCAGTGAGAAAATGAAGGCGGTACGCAGCGAGGCCAGGACCTCGCGCCGCTTGTCGGCGCCCGTGGCGTCGCGGGCCTGCAGCTTGCGTCTGGCGAGCCCCGCCTTCCAGAAGAGGGCCAGGATCGTGGCCATCAGCGTGGCGCCCACGAGATAGCGGGCGGTGTCCATGGCCCAGACCGTTGGCCAGGCGGACAGGTAGACTTGCATCGAGTCGTTCATCGGGCGCCCCTCCATCAGGCGTGCCCAATGGGTAGGAGGACGCGGCGGCTGGATCGCGCCGAAGCCGAAATTCGGCCGATATCCTTGGAAAACGGCTCGCCGTTTCCGGAATCGGCGAGGACTCAGGCGCCGTTGCGGCCCGTTGCCGTCCGGCGGTACTCCGTCGGGGTCACGCCGGTGTCGCCTTTGAAGGCCCGGTTGAAGGGCCCCAGCGACTGGAAGCCCGAGTCGAGGGCGATGGTGAGGATCGGCACCTCGGTCTGCGTCGGGTCGGCCAGGGCCTGCTTGGCATCGGCCAGCCGGTGGCGGTTCAGGTACTCGTTGAAGTTCCGGTAGCCCAGCCCGCGGTTGATGGCGCGGCGCAGCCGGTATTCCGGCAGGCCGAGCTTGCCCGCCAGTACGCCGATGGTGAGGCCCTCCTGCCGGTAGAGCCGATCGACCGACATCAGCCGTTCCAGCGTGGCGAGCAGGCCGGGGTCGACCGGCTCGTCCTCGGTGGGCGCGACTCCGGGCGCCACTGCCTCCGCGAGGACGAGGGCCGGCAGCACGGAGTCGAGGTCGGCCTGCAGCAGCAGGACCGCGATGATGGCGGCGATCGCCGCCAATGCCGCCGAGTTGAGCAGGTGGAGCCCTATCGGCACATGGTCGTGGCCGAACACGAGCTCGACCGTGACCGTGACCCCGATGTGGAGCGCCACGGCGATCAGGATGAACAGGCGCAGGCGCCGCCGTCCCTCGACCAGATCGCTGCCCCAGCCGCGAACCGTCTGCACCAGCGCCAGCAGCGCGAGAAGGATCACCGCGACACGCACCGCCACGCCCACCAGCCAATGTGTCGTGATGCCGGCGCCGAACAGGTGGGCCACGGGCCATATGGCCAGGCCGAGCCAGACCAGCGCGTGCCAGGGTCTTAGCCGGAAGGAATCGTCGAACAGGGCGCGCGCGAACAGCCAGAAGACGGCGGCATTGCCCGTGCACAGCATCAGTACCGGTGCGAACCAGGGTGACAGCTCGCCGTGGGGCCCCGGCGACGAGCAGACCGCATAGGCAGCGGCGCCCACCGCCAGCAGGGCGCCGAGCCAGGCCGCCGGCCGGCCGCGGCCCTGGCGCAAGGTCGCCAACGCGATGACGAGGAACAGCGCGATGGCCGCGCCACGCAGCGCGATGTCGAGAGTGACGAGAAAGCCGGGGCCGCCCATGGCCGGCAGCGTGCTTAGCATTTTGCCGCCGCCGCGCCACCTTGGCCGTGCGGCAACGGTTCAGCGCTTCGCGGCGAGACTCTTGAACAGCGCGTCGCTGCGGTCGTCGGCCGGGAAGAAGCATTCGATGCGGACTTCCTGCAGGGTGATGTCCTGCGGCGTGCCCAAGGTGGCGATGGTGCTGAAGACCGACATCGACTTGCCACCGACGATGAAATCGAGCGTCAGCACCGGCGTCGGGCGCTCCTCGAAGCGGACCCGGCGGAACGAGGCCGGCACGTCGGGATAGGCCATGATTTCCTCGATGAAGCTGAGCGCCTTGGGCTCGCCGCCGTCGGCCAGGATCTCGGCATAGGTCGTCGACACCAGGTAGCGCGCGACTTCCTCCCAGTTGGAGATCTTGGACCGCAGCGCCTTGGGATCGAGCAGCCATTGCAGGATGTTGGGGCCCTTGCCGGGCGGCGGCGCCGGGGGCGGGCCCTCGAACAGGAACAGCGTGAAGGC
>JAUXWB010000069.1 GCA_030684475.1 Reyranella sp.
CAATCGAGACGCTGCTTCGCGGCGGCACCGAAGGGCAGGTACTGGCCGTTGTCGAGCGCCTCCATCAGCACTTCCATCACCGGTCCCATGACGCCGTGGCTCTCGTCGAGGAAGCACACGCCGTCACGCGCCTGCGTGAAGGCGCCGATGCGCGCACCGGCGCCGGGAAACGCGCCGGCCACGTGACCGCACAGCAACGACTTCACGGACGACTTGTCGCCGGTGTTCTCGGCCGCGAGGTTGACCGACACGAAGCGGCCCTTGTTGCGGACCAGGAAGTAGTAATACGCGAGCGACGTCTTGCCGCTGCCCGGCCCGCCGAGCAGGTAGGCGCGATGGATGCCGTTCTGCGCGAACGCGCGAACACGCGTGACCAGCGTCTGCAACTTGGAGCTGAAGACGTAAAAGTTCTTCCAGCTCTGGTTTTCCACCTCGGTGGTCATCGGCATGCGGATGACGTTCTCCTCGCGCACCGGGCTCATGCGATCGCCGAGCTGCGCGGAGACGCCATCGAGGTCGGCGGCCACCAGCAGGTGCATGCCACCGAGGCGATGCTCGCCCGCGCGCTTTTCCAGCCAGCGTCCGAAGGCCGCGAGCTGGCCAGGCTTGATCGCCACGATCAGGGCAATGCTGCGTCCCTGCCGCCGCAACGCGAGCACCGCGTCGGCCAGAGGATCGAGACGCGCCGGCTCCAGGAACAGGCCGAGCACGAAATCGCTTTCCATCGGCTCGCCCTCGAATGCCGTGGGAAGCCCACGAAACTCGAAACGGCGTCCGGCCGCGAGATGGTGATGAAACGCACCGATCCTCTGCTCGTCACGCAACTGCGTGTCGCTCGAATAGATGATCAGGTCCGGCGCCGGCAGGCGATCGGCACTCGGAAGGTTCGTATTTTTCTTAGGGCCAAGCCGGAACATGCATCTTCCCCGGGGAACGCGACGTGGCGTTCACCATACCGCTGCCGCGCGGCAGATGCGTAGCCGGTCGTCACCGATCGACGGTACGGCGAATCGCGGCCGTCGCCTGGCGATTCGAGTCCTCAGAGCTTCAGGGCCGGCGCCGGCATGTAAGTCAACGACGCCGCGAAGCTCGCGGGCTGGATATCGAAAAAACTTGTATCCGGTCGATCGGATCACGACGGTGAGAAGGTCGCCGCCGACACCGGCACGATCGCGGCAGAGCTCCGGAAGGCCGCACTCGACGAATTTCCTGCCCCGACCGCCAAGACCCCAGTGAACGGGGGAAGACCTGTGTCGAT
>JAUXWB010000072.1 GCA_030684475.1 Reyranella sp.
GCCGACCGGCGGCCGTGGTCGGCAGGAAGAACGTCATGTAGACGTCGCCCAGATCGACCATGTTCAGCACCTATCCGCCGGCGCCGAGAACCTCGCCGGGCAGGGCCACGCGATACTGGATGCGGCCATCGCGCGGCGCCTTCAGGGCGCTGTCGTCGATGTCGGCCTGGATGCGCTCGATGGTGGCAAGTGCGGCCTCGTGCGCCGCCTGCGCGCCGATCACCTGGGACTCGGCCGTTCCGATCGCGGCTTCGGAAGCCGCGAGCTGCGCCTCGGCGGCGCTCGCCGCGGCCTTGGCGCCCTCGTAGCGGGCGCGATCGTCGTCCAGCACCTGCAGCGGCGTGTTGCCCCTGGGAGCCAGCTCCTCCGAGCGGGCCACACGCTTGCGCGCTGCCTCGACTTCGGTTTGCCGCTGGGCGACCAAGGCGAGGGCGGCCCGCTTCTCGGCCCGCCGCTGCTCGACGTGCGAGCGGGCCGTCACGATGCCGATTCTCGCCTGGTCGAGCGCCGCGCGGGTTTCGCGCAGCTGCGCTTGCAGCACCCTCGTATCGATGTTGGCAACGACCTGGCCCGCCGTCACGAAGTCGCCCTCGTTGACCAGGATGTCCTTCACACGGCCCGGTAACTTGGCCGAGATGTCGATGTCGACGGCCTCGATGCGGCCGTTGCCACTGGCGAAGCCGGCAGGCAGGGATGGCGGGGTCAGCCACTGCCACGCAAGGTAACCCGCGGCGAGGACGACCGCGGCGACTGCTATCCTCGACAGCCAAGCTTGTGACAACGTCATGGTCTGTTTGTACGGGGAATCACGGCGATGAAGTTGACCTGGATCAACAGGCCGGGACCCCGTGCGTGGTGCGGTCCTAGTAGTCGAGTTCCGCGATGACAGGCCAGCGCGGCACCTCGTTGATCGAGGTCTTCGACTTGAAGTCGGCGAGGGGGCGTGGGGTCGCCAGCTGCTGCAAGTCCTGGACCTCCCAGAAATAGAGGGCCGGTCCGTCCTTCGCTTCGGCGGTCGGCGGGCGCCGCGAAGGGTCCGGACACTTGCCGGCCCGCGGGCCGCTTTCGAGCGCGCGCACGACGGAGGCGAGGGTGCCGGTCCAGGAATACAGGCCCGGCTTGAACAGCGGGTGTGGCGGGATCGAGGCGTAGATGAACACCGGCACGCCGATCGGCAGCGGCGGGTCGGCCTCGTGGTTGCTGCCGAAGAAGACGCTGGCGCTGAGGCCGGGCACGCTGCTGGCCGATTCGAGGTGCACGCAGGGCACCCCGGCCAGGACGACAGGCTGGATCATTCGATTTCCCCCCAAGGGACCGTAGCAGACTGGACCATCCATGGCTCGCCGCCTAGGAACCCCCGACCCCCTGGCGGGCAAATTCATCGGCGATGTCGGCCTGGAGCGCGATCGCGGCAGCGATGTCGGCGTCGCCACCCGGCGGATCACCTGTTCGGCGTCGGGCGACACCTCGGCCGTACAGGGCGCTGGCCGTCTTGGGTGCGGTCTTGAGCACCAACTCGAAGTCGGCGCGGGCGGCATCGGGCCGGTCAAGCCGGAGAAGGACGAACCCACGGGCTTCCAGGGCGGGCAGGTCGCCGGGCCGGAGCCGTAGCGCCTCATTGCAGTCAGCCAGGGCAGGCGGCAACCGGCCCAGCGTCGCGCGGGCGGCGCAGCGGCCGGCGAGGGCGACGACGTTGTCGGGCCGCGCCCGCAGCACCTGGCCGAAATCCAGCAGCGCGCGCTCGATCTCGCCCTGGCGCCGCCTCGCAGTCCCACGTCCGGCCAGGGCGTCGAAATCGTCGGGCCGGAGACGGAGCGCAGCATTGAACTCGGCGATGGCTCGCTCGTACTGGCGCAGGCCGGTCAGCGCGAGGCCACGATTGTAGAGCGCGTCGACATCGTCGGGGTCGAGGCGCAGTGCCTGGTCAAAGTCCTCCAGCGCGCGTGCCTCGTCGCCCCGGAGGCGCCTGGCGAGGCCACGATTGTTGTAGGCGTCGGCAAAATCGGGCCGTAGCCGGATGGCCTGATCGTAGTCGTCAATGGCACGGTCGAGCTGGCCCCTCGCGGCATGGGCGAGGCCACGATTGTAGAAGGCGGTGCCGGTGTCTCGGGATGTTTCACGGGACCAGCGGATGACGGTATCGCAGCCCCGGATGGTCTGTTCGGTGGTGGCCTCGCCGTAGCACCAGCGGCTGAGCTGGCTATAGCTCTGCGCCCCCGCGGAGGTGGCCGCCGTCCCGCTGATCATGGCGCCGATGATCGCGCCGATGATTTTGCCGCGCATCGCTCCCCAGCTCCCCAAATCGCGCAGCGAGCTTAGCGCCGACGATGCGGCTGCAGAAGCGGCAATGGTGGCACCGATCTTGCTTCGCTCAATCTGCTGTGGGCAAACTTATCGGGCTTCTTCGGGAGGCAATCATGTCGACATCGTTGTTGTTGCGACGTGCGGGGATCGGCGCGCTGGCGCTGATGCTGTGCGGGCCGGCGTTCGCGCAGGACAAGGTGCGCTTCCAGACCGACTGGATCCCGTCGGGGGAGCACGCGATGTACTACGGTGCCTGGGCCAAGGGCATCGATGCCAAGCACGGCATCGATATCACCATCACGCGCGGCTATGGCTCGGGCGACACCGTCACCAAGGTGGCTGGCGGCGCGGCCGATTTCGGGGTCGCCGACCTTGCCGCCGTCTTGACGGCGCGGGCGCGCACCAACGTGCCGATCAAGACCATCGCCGTGCTCTACAACGAATCGCCGCATTCGCTGTTCGTGCTGAAGAGCTCCGGCATCAAGGATTTCAAGGGGCTGGAGGGCAAGAAGATCGGCATCACGCCGGGCAACAGCCACCGCTTCTATTTCCCCGAGGTCGCCAAGAATGCCGGCACCGATCCCTCCAAGATCGTGTGGACCAACATGGATGGCGCGGCGATGGCGGCCCAGCTCATCGCCAAGAACATCGACGCCGCGCCGTTCTATTCGATTCACTACTATTACATCAACAAGGCGGCGGTGAAGGCGGGCGAGGAGATCTTGCCGCTGCCGTTCGTCGAGGTCGGCTTCAAGATCTACGCGGCCTCACTCATCACCACCGACAAGATGATCCAGGCCAAGCCTGACCTGGTGAAGCGCTTCCTCGCCGCCAGCAAGGAGGCCTTCGAATGGGCGGCGGCCAATCCCGAGGAGGCCTGCAAGCTGCATGTTCAGCGCTTCCCCGAAGTCGAGCTCGACGACTGCATGGGCAGCGTCAAGGCGGTGATGAAATTCGTCTTCAACGACCACAGCAAAGCGTCCGGCTGGGGCAAGGAGAACGCCGAGCGGCTAAAATTCTCCTGGGACACCATCGCCGAGGCCAACGAACTCAAGAAGGACTACGACTACAAGCAGGCGATCGACACGAGTGCCGTTCCGAAGTGATCACGCTCAACCGCGTCACCCGCATCTTCAACTCGCGCGACGGTGACCAGATCACCGCGCTCGAGGACGTGTCTCTGGAGATCGGGACGACCGAGTTCGTCACCCTGGTCGGGCCGTCGGGCTGCGGGAAATCGACCCTCCTGCGCATCGTCGCCGGCCTGATCCTGCCGAGCGCGGGTACGGCCTCGATCGGCGGCCAGCCCATCACCGAACCGCGTCCGGAAACCGGCATCGTCTTCCAGGCGCCGACCTTGCTGCCGTGGGCCAGCGTCCTCGACAACGTGCTGCTGCCCCTGCGCATGATGCGGCGGATGGACTCTGCGAGTGCCGACAAGGCCGCGGCACTCCTGAAGCTGGTCGGTCTGTCGGGCTTCGAGGGCAAGTCGCCGCGCGAACTGTCGGGTGGCATGCAGCAACGGGTGGCAATCTGCCGGGCGCTTGTGCACGAGCCCGACATTCTCCTGATGGACGAGCCGTTCGGCGCCCTTGACGCGCTGACGCGCGAAGAGATGACCATGGAACTGCTCAGGATTTGGGGCGAGCGGCCCAAGACCGTGCTGTTCGTCACCCACTCGATCACCGAGGCGGTGGTCTTGGCCGACCGCGTGGTGGTGATGTCGCCCCGGCCCGGCCGCATCGCCGAAATCATCGACATCAAGTCGCCCCGGCCGCGCAGCTTCCACGTCGAGGGCGACCAAGGGTTCCATGACGCCAGCCGCCGCATCCGGCAACTCATCTTCGGGAATCGCCATGTCGACGCAGGCCGCGCCGCCGCTTGAGAAGCCGCGCCGTGCCGAGCGGCGAAAGCCGCCCTCGGCCGCGCTCTACGAGGTGGTGGTGCCTCTGGTCGCCACGGCCGTGGCCTTCCTGGTCTGGGAGGCGATCTGTCAGGCCTTCAAGGTGCCCTCCTATCTCGTGCCGCCGCCCAGTGCCATCTGGAACGACACGATCGCCATCGGGCCAACGGTCTTCTGGCATTCGATGGCGACGCTCAAGACCGTGCTGCTGGGGTTCCTGTTCTCGATCGCCATCAGCCTGCCGCTGGCGGTGCTGCTGACGGCCTCGCCGGCGATCGCGTCGGCTGTCTATCCGTTCCTGGTGTGGACGCAGTCCGTGCCCAAGGTGGCACTGGCACCGATCCTGGTCGTCGTGCTGGGCTCCAACGAGTTGCCCCGCATCGTGATCACGGTGCTGGTCGCCTTTTTCCCGCTGGTGATTTCCAGCGCCACCGGCCTGATGTCGGTCCCGCCGGAGCTGATCGAACTCAGCCGCGCCTGCCGTGCCTCGAAGTGGAGCGAGCTGTGGCGCATCCGCTTGCCCTATGCCATCCCGTTCATCTTCGCCGGCCTGAAAGTCGCAATCTCGCTTGCCGTGGTCGGCGCGGTGGTGGCGGAATTCGTCAACGCCGATTCGGGTCTCGGCTTCCTGATCGTGACCTCGACCGCCTTCTTCAAGGTGCCGGTGGCCTTCGGCGCCTTGATCATCCTGTCGATCATGGGCGTCGTGCTGTTCCAGATCGTGGTGATCGCCGAGCGCGTGTTCTTCCCCTGGTCGAGCGGCAACGCGCCGGTGGCTTCTTAGAATGAGGACGTGACATGGCAAAATCGCCGATGACTGTGATCCGTGGCGGGCGCGTGGTCGACATCACGGGCCATTCGGCGCCCAAGGCCGACATTCTGGTGCAGGGCGACACGATCGTGGAGTTCGGGGCCAAAGTGTCGGCGCCGGCCTCGGCTACCGTGATCGATGCCAAGGACAAGCTGTTGCACCCCGGCCTGATCAACGGCCACACCCACAGCCACGGCAACCTCGCCAAGGGCATGGTCGATCGCGTCACGCTCGAGTTGCTGCTGACCGCGGGCCCCTACATGAGTGGCGCGCGCACGCTCGAGGACAAGTACCTCTCCAGCCTGATCGGCGCCGCCGAAATGGTGATGAAGGGTTGTACCGCGGCCTACGACCTGGCAGCCGAATTCCCCATGCCGACGGCGGAGGGGCTGGCTGCTATCGGCCAAGCCTATGCCGATGTCGGCATGCGCGCCATGGTGGCGCCGATGGTGGCCGACACCAGCTTCTTCCAGGCGATCCCCGGGTTGATGGACCAGCTGCCGCCGTCGCTGCAGAAGGCGGTCGAGGCCTATCGCTTCTCGCCCTACAAGGCGAGCATCGCGCAGATGAAGAAGGCGCTGCACGGCTGGAAGCTCGATCGTGCCGGCGTGCATCTCGCGGTGGCGCCCACCATCCCGCATCACTGCAGTCGCGATTTTCTACTCGCCTGCCTCAAACTCGCGAAGGACTACGACACCGGGCTGCACAGCCACGTATCGGAATCGAAGGTGCAGGTGGTCGCGGGCTACAAGCTCTACGGCACGTCACTCACTTCCTACATGGATTCGCTGGGCCTGGTCGGACCCAAATTCACCGTGGCGCATGGCGTCTGGCTGGACGGCGACGACATGAAGCTGCTGGGCGACAAGGGGGCCTCGGTCTCGCACAATCCCGGCTCCAACATGGTGCTGGGCAACGGCATGGCCGATATGCGCGCCATGCTCGACGCCAAGGTGAATGTCGGCATCGGCACCGATGGCGCCTCCTGCTCCGACAACCAGAACATGTACGAGAACCTGCGGCTGGCTTCGATGGTCTCCAAGGTGCAGGGGCCGGACAACAGGGAGTGGATCACGACGGAGGAGGTGCTGCACGCCGCCACCGCCGGCAGCGCCCGCGCGCTCGGACTGGGCGACAAGATCGGCAAGCTCGAGAAGGGCTATAAGGCCGATATCGTCTTTCTCGATCTCGGCAACGTGAACTGGATCCCGTTCAACGACCCGACCAACCAGATCGTGCATACCAAGGACGGCTCGGGTGTGCACTCGGTGATGATCGCCGGCCGCATGGTCATGGAGAACCGCAAGCTTCTCAACATCGACATCGCGCAGGTCGCGCGGCTGGCAGAGAAGGCGCGCGAGCGGCTGGCGAAGGGCCGCAAGCCCGCCAAAGCGCTCTACGACAAGGTGGAGACTATCGTGAACACTTTCTGCCCAGGCCTCGCCAAGCAGCCGCTGCACATCGATCGCTTCGGCGGCGCGCACTATCACTACGGCAAGGGCGATGGCCACGGCCACGCCCACTAGGGCCGGCCGCTAACGGACCGCGACGCCGATCAGCGAGTCGTGCAGCCAGAACACCGCGACATAGGCCACAGTGCCGATTATGACCACGATGGCGTCGGCGGCCTTGAAGCCGTCGACCGCAGCCGCACCCAGGTCGCCCCGGCGTTTCAGCGCGATGCGGTCGTAGACCGCCCAGGCGAGCAGGCCGCCGAACAGCAGCATGGACCCCAGGTCGCCGTTCACCAGCAGGTGGGAGAGCGCCCACGCCTTGACCGCCACCAACATGGGGTGGCGCAGTACCGCCTTGATCTTGCCGGGCGGCGCATAGGTGGCGGCGAGAGCCACGAAGGCGAACCACAGCAGGAAGAGGGCAATGGGATGGAAGATCGCCGGCGGGTCCCAGACATGGAGATAGCCGGCGCTGCGATAGCTCGAGAAGCCCCAGACGATCAGCACCAGGCCTGCCGCCGAGACCAGTGAATAGAGCCCTTTATAGGGGCCTTCGCCCAGCCGGCCGATCACCGCGGCGCGCGAGTCGCGCATCGTGGTGAGGGTATGGATGCCGAGGAAGAGAGCGAGTCCAAGAATCAGGAGAGCCATGACCAATTGTATCACAACTCATTGGCCCTATCGGAACGCACGAATCCCGCCTCGTCCGGAGACGAGGCGGGTGCCGTGGCCAGTCGTGATGGATGCCGGGGGAGGCGCGGCGGCCATCTGCGCCGCGGGTCGGCGCGCGGAATGCCAGCCCGGGTTATTGTGACATCTGCGTAACGTTACCCCGGCCGTCGACGCTGACGGCGACTTCGACGTCGTTCTTCATCGCGCGGCCCTGCCAAGAGCCGTCGTCCGTGCGTTTCAGCGCCTTGACGTCGGTGTAGCCGCTGGCCTCGATCTGTGTCTTGGCGGCAGCCTCGGATGTCGAAGTCGTCGCGCCCGCCGGCGGTGTCTTCGGCATTGTCGGTGTCGTCGGCGTCGTCGTCTGTGCGACGGCAATGCCGGTCACGGCGAGCATGGCGACGGTGGTCAGGATGATGTGCTTCATGAGGGGACTCCTTCCGTGGGAAGCATCCACTCAATGTCGAAGCACCCTGAGACGTTGCATGGGCGCAGCAGGGTGCGACGAGTTGCGCTCGCCGTGGTGCGGCCGAGGCCGTTGGCCCGGAACTCGCGTCATTGCCCGGTTATCCTGGCGAGAAGGCCCCATCCCGTTCCAGCGGGCTGGCGTATCATGGTTCCCGACACAAGGCAGGCAACCATTGCAACAGACCCGGCGTTACCGTCGTGTCGCCCTTTGTGGCGAAGACGGGGCATCATGCAACGGTTACGCGTCATTTTCCTTACGGCTCTCCTGGTTGCGGGCAGTCCAGCGCTCGCCCAGCAACTGGCATCCACCGAGCTGGCACAGCGCTGTGCGCCGGAGGAGCCCGATTCGGTGCAAATCAGCTGGACAACGCCCTGTGAGGGGGGCGGCTGGCTCTTCGACACCGAGGCGGGATGCCGGATGTGGGACTGGCATCCGGGGCCCGAAGACAAGGTGGCGTGGAGCGGCAGCTGTCGCGACGACCTGAAACACGGCGCCGGCGTCGTGCAATGGAGCGAGCACGGCCAGGCGATCGACCGGTTCGAGGGCATCTACCGCTTCGGCCGGCGCGAGGGCTTTGGCCGCTACACCTGGAATGACGCCCATCGCTTCGAGGGCAACTACGCCGACAATGTCCCGGACGGCTACGGCACGTTGCAGATCGCCGGGCAGACACTGGCGGGGAACTGGCACAACGGCTGCCTGACCGTGGGCGGACGGGTGGTAGCGATCGGCGTGCCGCGGGCGTCCTGCATGGCGGGCGAGGATCGCCCCGTGAGGTCGGCGCAGCAGTAGGTCAGCCCGAAGTCGGTGTGTCGGCGCGTCCGAAAGTCTTGACCTTGCCGTCGTCGTAACAGACGACATAGCGATTCGTCATCGTCCACGGCGTGCGGCTCCAGAAGTCCTTCAGCACCGTGTAGTAGGAGCACTGGGCCCCAGGCGCATGCGCCACGGTTTCGGGTTCGCCCAGGATGGTCTGCACCTGATCCGGACTCATGCCGGCGCGGACCTCGTCCATGTTCGAGGCGGTGACACAGCCTGCCAGCAGGCTCGCCGCTGAAAACACCACGGCAATGCGCATCGTTGGGTGCTCCTGCCGATATTCTAGGACGAGATTTGTGGAGCTGAAAAGCCCCTAGATCAGGTAGAGAATGATCCCGACCAGCCCGCTCGCCACGATCGGGATGGCGGGGTTGATTTTGGTCAGCATCAGGAGTGCAAACACGCCGGCGGCCAGCGCGATCATCATCCAGCCGGTCAGTGCGCCGCGCGCCAGCACGATACCGCCGGCCAACACGAGGCCCACGGACACCGACCCCAGGCCGCGCTGGATCGAGGCTCGCCACGGCCAGTTGACGAGGCGGTTCCACAGCCGTCCGATCCCGAAGGTCAGGAGGCCGGTCGGCAGGATGAAGGCCACGAGCACCACCGCCGCGCCGGGGAGGCCCGCGACCTGGGCGCCGATCGAGGCCACCATCATCATGTTGGGTCCGGGCGCGAGCTGGCCGAGACTGTAGTAGTGCATGAGTTCGGGAAAGGTCACCCAGTGGTAGGTGTCGACCGTGAGCTGCTTCAACTCCGGGAACGCCGCCATGCCGCCGCCGACCGTCAGCAGCGAGATGTAACCGAAGACGGTGGCCAGATCGATGAACTGCTTCATGATGCAGGATCTTTCGGCTGCGGATCCCCGGCATTGCGCGGGCTCGTGTTCCGAGGCCTGTGCCACCAGATGGCCAACGCACCGACACCGATCAGGGCGTAGGGCACGGGCACATGAAAGAATGCGACCAGCACCGCGGTCAGCGCCACGAAGGCATAGTCGGCAATCTCGGTGAGCATCTTGGCGCCGAGCTGTACCAGGACCACCGTGATCAGCCCGACCGCACCGGCTGCGATCGCGTGCAGGAAAGCCTTCGACAGCGGATCGTCGCCGCCGATGCCGTAGGCGAAGGCGGCGGCAGTCATGAGCGAGGCGCCGGGCAGGCACATGCCGAGTGCGGCGACGAGGGCGCCTGGCCAGCCGCGCAGCCGGTCTCCGGCCAGGATCGACATGTTGGTGGCATTGAGTCCGGGCAGACTTTGGCTGATCGCCATCAACTCGACGAAGGTCTCGTCGTCAAGCCAGCGGTAGCGGGCGACCAGGCCGGTACGGAGATAGGCGATGACGCCGCCGCCGAGGCTGGTGCCACCCATGATGAAGAAGCCCGCGAAAAGCCGCCACAACGAAGGTGGTGGCGCCAGGGGCAGGGCGGGGGCAGCGGCAGGCTTGCTCATTCGTGGGCTTGCGGGGGATTGCCCTTGAGGCGGTAGACCGCGCCCGTCTTGGTCGTGGTGAGGGCCAGCCAATCGGCGGCGACCTGCTGCAGCTCCAGGAAGAAGCGCTCGCAGGCCTGCAGGGCCTTGTGGCTGATGTCGGTGGGGCCGGCGAAGCGGAGCTGGAAGGCGAACTCGCCGACGAAGGCATGGTGATCGCCGCGCGAGCGCCACAGGCCGAGATTGGCGGTGGCGCCGGTGTGATGGCCGAAATCGAGCACGCAGATGTCCTGCAGCAGTTCCTCGACGATGGTCTGGTTGACCAGCGAGACGTCATCGGGCCCGTCGCACGAGATCACCGACAGGGCCGGGAAGATCTGGGTGAGCTCGGGCAGGGACATGTGACCGAGCGAGGACATCACGATGCGGGCCGCTTGCGGGGCCTGGCTCAGGCCGAATTCGACATTGTGCGACAGCAGGCGACGTATGCCGCCGAGCCGCTCCTTGAGCGGCATGACCTCGAGCTTGAACTTGATCTTGTACTTGCCGTCGATCTTGGGCCGCACGTCGATCGCCTGGGCCTTCGCCATGTCGTCGCTGCGGTACTTGAAGACGATCTCTGGATCACCGATCGCGAAGCCGTCCTCGTAGGCGATACGCCGGCGCACGATGAAGGAGTTGTTGTAGAGGTGGTAGTCACCGGTATCGAGGAACAGCACCTCGCGCACTTCCGGGCGCTGCTGGGATTTCGGGGTGTGATGATAGCCGATCCCGGTCGTTTCGGCGGCGCGGTGCACCAGGCTCGCGAATTCCTTGAAGACGTGAGCCGATGTGAAGCGCTCCGGCTTCAGGATCAGCTTGCACTGCAGATAGCCCAGTTCGTCACAACGGCGACCGTCGGTGTAGACGGTCTGGTATTGCTCGCCCAACCAGGTCTGGAGGATGGATCCATTCTTCTTGTCGTTCATGCACACTCTCCGTCAGCAGGGTATCTCGCCGCTGGCGGTCTGTCATCCGGTCGCAGGTTTCGCCGGCTCGAATCGGCGGATGATCATTTCCTGGCTGGAAGCGAGCGTCGATCATGGCTCTACGGAGCTGCCTTCTGGGTGATCGGCGCAGTCGTGCCCAGCGTCGGCTCGGCCCTACCGTGGCGGTCCGACTTTTCCGTCGGTCTCGCGCGTGCCGGCCAACAACTCGACGGCCCGGTCGGCGGCGTCCTGGAACGGCTCCAGAACGAGGTCGGCGCCGGCCGCGAGCAGCCGGTCCGCATCCTCGTCGACGCGCGAGGCAACGGCGACCCGCCCGGCAAAGCCGGTCGCGCGCACGGCCTGGAGGATCGTCCGGCGCGAGTCCTCCTGGCTGACGCCGGGAAGATGGACCGGTATCGTCGAGACCACCCACTTCGCGGCATCGAGCGGCAGGCTGGCCACGAATTCGGGGTCCGTCGCATCGCCGTATTCGACCTGAAGGCCGAGCGCGCGCCACTGGCGGACCGCGTCGGGGTTGAAGTCGACGCCGAGAACGCGAAGGCCGGCGCGATGCAGGCGCGTGCCGATGGCCGTGCCGAAGCGCCCGAGACCCAGCAGGACGATATCGTACGGAGTCGCGCGGTGCTGGTCGGCTTCGTCGGCTTCGCGCGGCGTGCCTCGACGCTCGAAAATCCCGAGAAGCGGCTCGCAGATGGCGTAGAGGCGGTGCGAATAGGTAATCATGTAGGTCGACGCCGCGATCGTGACCAGGCCGACCAGCGTGACGAGGCCCAGGGCGTCGGCACCGACATGACCAAGCGTCACGCCCATCGCGACGAAGATCAACGAGAATTCGCTGATCTGCGCCACCGTCAGGCCGGCGAGGAAGCCGGTGCGCTTGCGATAGCCCATGGCGCCCATGATCGCCAACACGATCAGCGGATTCCCGATCAGGACGAAGAGGGAGAAGATCGCGGCGGCGGGTGCATTGGCGCCGAGCAGCGAGAGGTCGAGCTTGGCACCCAGGGCGATGAAGAAGAACAGCAGCAGGAAGTCGCGCAACGGCGCCAGGCGCGCCGCAATTGTCTCACGGTAGGGCGTCGATGCGAGCGCGACGCCGGCCAGCAGGCCGCCCAGTTCCTTGCCGAGGCCCACGAGATCGGCAATAGCGGCGAACAGCGCCGCCTGGCCGATGGCGAAGACGGCGAGCAGCTCGGGTGCGCGCGCCAGGCGCTCGGTCAAGGGATCGGCGACGAACTTGATGAACACGACGACGAGGGCCAGCAGCACCACCCCGGAACCGAGCGCCACCAGGATCCTGGCCGGGCCGGCGTCGCCCGACGTGCCGATGCCGACGGCCGAAAGGACGATCATGGCCAGGACGACGACGAGGTCCTGCACGATCAGGAAGCCGAGCGCGATCTGGCCGTGCAGAGAGTCGATCTCACGCTTGTCCGACAGGAGCTTCACGATGATGATCGTGCTGGAGAAGGTCAGCGCGACGGCGATGTAGAGGCTCTCAATGGCGCCGAATCCCAGGGCGAGGCCGATCAGG
>JAUXWB010000073.1 GCA_030684475.1 Reyranella sp.
ATCGACAAGAACCAGATGCTGGCCCAGCAGCTCCGCATCCAGTCGATCCCGGCGGTCTATGCCTTCTTCGGCGGCCGGCCGGTCGACGGCTTCATGGGCGCGGTGCCCGAGAGCCAGGTGAAGGCCTTCGTCGACAAGCTGGTCCAGGCGTCGGGCGGTGCGGCCGGCGGCGCCGGCAGCGAGATCGCCGAGCTGCTCGAGCATGCCAAGGCGGCGGTGGCGCAGAACGACATGGAGACGGCGGCGCAGATTTACAGCGAGATCCTGGGCGTCGATCCCGCCAACGTGCCGGCGCTGGCCGGCCTGGCGCGCTACCACCTCCAGGCCGGCGACGTCGAGCAGGCGACGGCGCTGCTCGACCAGGTCCCGGCCAAGGAGAAGAACCATGCCGACGTCGTGGCCGTGCGGGCCACGATCGACCTTGCCGCGAAGGCCAAGGAGGCGGGCCCGGTCGACGACCTCAAGGCCAAGGCCGCCGCCGACCCCAAGGATTTCCAGAGCCGGCTCGACCTGGCGCTGGCCTATTGGGCCGGCGACCAGAAGCAGGAGGCGATCGACGAGCTGCTCGCCATGATCAAGGCCGACCGCGCCTGGAACGAGGCGGCCGCCCGGACGCAGCTTCTGAAGTTCTTCGAGGCGCTGGGCTTCAGCGATCCCCTGGCGGTCGATGGCCGCAAGCGACTGTCGACGATCCTGTTTTCCTGACCCGGATTCTGGATGGGTCATGAGCGACCAGAGCCCTGCCCGCAATCCCTTCGAGCCGGGCTTCGAGCAGCTGCCGGACACGCTGCCGATCTTTCCGCTGTCGGGCGTACTGCTGCTGCCGGGCGGCAAGCTGCCGCTCAACGTCTTCGAGCCGCGCTATCTCGCCATGGTGTTCGATGCGCTGGCCGGCCATCGCATGATCGGCATGGTCCAGCCCCAGCAGCCCGGCGGCTATGCGGGCGACGGACTGCCGACCGACGACGGCCGCCCACCGGTCCACAAGGTCGGCTGCGCCGGCCGCATCGTGAGCTTCAACGAAACCGAGGATGGCCGCCTGCTGCTGGCCTTGAGCGGCGTCTGCCGCTTCGAGATCGTGCGCGAGCTCGACCTCGCCCAGGGCGGCTACCGCCGCGTCTCCTCGGTGTTTTCGCCCTTCCGCGCCGACCTCGATCATGCCGACGATACGGTCGAGCTCGATCGCGAGCGCCTGATGGCCGGGCTGGCTGCGTTCTTTCGCAGCCGCAACCTGTCGACCGACTGGGACGCGGTGAAACAATCCGCCGATGCCAACCTGGTGACATCGCTGTCGATGGTCCTGCCGTTCGGCCCGGCCGAGAAACAGGCGCTGCTGGAGGCCGCCGACAGCACCGCGCGGGCCAAGCTGCTGGTCGCCTTCCTGGAAATGAACGCCTTCGGCCAGCCGTCCGAGCCGACGAGCCGCAAGGCCAACTGAGTGATATGATCCCCACATGACCGATGAACCCACTCCGCCGCGTCGCGCCGGCGTCGACCCGAAGCTGCTGGAAATCCTGGTCTGCCCGGCCACGCACGGACCGCTGGAATACGATGCGGCGGCGGGCGAATTGATCAGCCGCAAGGCCGGCCTCGCCTACCCGATCCGCGACGGCATCCCGATCATGCTGGTGAGCGAAGCGCGCCAGCTGAGGGATGCGCCGTGACCGCCACGGACGATTTCATCAAGGCAGTGCCCGACGAGGGCAGCTACGAATCGACCTCGGCGCCGTGGCCGGCGGAACTGCGGGTGTTCAAGGAGGAAGGCCGCCTCGAAATCGATTTCTCCGACGGCTACCGCTGTTCGCTGCCGGCCGAGTATCTACGCGTCGAGAGCCCTTCGGCCGAGGTGCAGGGCCACGGGCCCAACCAGAAGAAGATCGTCTCGGGCCGGCGCCACGTGAAGATCGAGGCGGTCGAGCCGGTCGGTCACTACGCGATCCGCATCGTGTTCGACGACAGGCACGATACCGGCATCTACAGCTGGGCCTATCTGCGCGAGCTCGGCGATACCCATGCCGAACGCTGGGCCGCCTATCAGGCCGCCCTGCTGTATCGCGGGCTGAGCCGCGACGCCTAGCGTTCGATGAAGATCGTCATTGCCGGCGCCGGTATCGGCGGACTCGTCTCGGCGATGTGCCTCCATCGCGCGGGCTTCGACGTCGAAGTGTTCGAGGCGGTGGGCGAGCTCAGGCCGCTGGGCGTCGGCATCAACATCCAGGCCGGCGCCGTGCGCATCCTCTGCGGGCTCGGCCTCGAGCCTGCCCTGGCCGCCACCGCCATCGAGACGCGCGAGCTGCGCTACGCCAACCGCCACGGCCAGACGATCTGGGCCGATCCGCGCGGCCGACATGCCGGCCTGCCGTGGCCGCAGTTCTCGATCCACCGCGGCGAACTGCAGATGATCCTGTTCCATGCCGCCGCTGAGATGCTGGGCGCCGGGCGGATCAAGTTCGGCCGCCGCATCGCGGACTTCGCGCAGAAGGGCAGCAAGGTCACGGCGCGCTTCGTCGATCGCGACGGGCGGACCGCCGAGACCGCCGAGGCCGACCTGCTGATCGGCGCCGACGGCATCCACTCCGCCGTGCGCGGCAAATTCTATCCCGACGAGGGCCCGCCCAAGTGGCAAGGCATCCTGATGTGGCGCGGCGTCACCGTGGGCAAGCCCTACCTCGGCGGCGCCACCATGGTGCAGGCGGGGCACCACACCCAGAAGTTCGTCTGCTATCCGATCAGCCGCGCCCATGCCGAACGCGGCGAGGCGCTGATCAACTGGATCTGCGACCTGCACGTGAGCGACGGCGCGCTGCCCTCGCGCGAGGACTGGAACAAGCCGGGCAAGCTCGCCGACTTCCTGCCGCGCTTCGCGGACTGGAAGTTCGACTGGCTTGACGTGCCGGGAGTGATCCGCGCCGCCCACACGATCCTGGAATTTCCGATGATCGACCGCGATCCGCTGCCGCGCTGGTCGCATGGCCGGATCACGTTGCTGGGCGACGCCGCCCATCCGATGTATCCCATCGGCTCGAACGGCGCCTCGCAGGCGATCCTCGACGGCGAGGCCATCACGCAGGAGCTTTTGGCCGCCAGCGATCCCGAGGTCGCGCTAAGGCGCTATGAGGAGCGCCGCCTGCCGCCGACCGCGCGCATCGTCGACAGCAACCGGCGCAAGGGCATCGACGTCATGCTCGACATCGTCGAGCAGCGGGCGCCGCGGGGATTTTCCAATCTGGAAAGCGTGCTGCCTGCCGAGGAGCTCGAGAAGATCGTCGGCGACTACAAGAAGCTCGTGGCCCAGGATCGCGAGACGCTCCTGAAGCTGGCGAATGCCCAA
>JAUXWB010000076.1 GCA_030684475.1 Reyranella sp.
CGCCGCAAGGCCATGCTCGAGGACATCGCCGTGCTGACCGGCGGCCGCCTGATGAGCGAGGAGGCCGGCCTCAAGCTGGAGAACACGACCACGGCCGACCTGGGCCAGTGCGCCAAGATCACCTGCGACAAGGACAACACCACGATCGTGGGCGGCAAGGGCAAGGCCGCGGACGTCAAGGCCCGCATCGCCCAGATCCGCGCCCAGATCGAGGAGACCACTTCGGACTACGACCGCGAGAAGCTCCAGGAGCGCCTGGCCAAGCTCGCCGGCGGTGTTGCGATCATCAAGGTCGGCGGCGCCACCGAAGTCGAAGTGAAGGAGAAGAAGGACCGCGTTGACGACGCCATGCACGCCACCAAGGCGGCCGTCGAAGAGGGTGTCGTCGCCGGCGGCGGCGCTGCTCTCCTCTACGCGATCCGTGCGCTGGACAAGATCCGTTCGGCCAACGACGACCAGAAGGTCGGCATCGAGATCGTGCGTCGCGCGCTGCAGTCGCCAGTCCGCCAGATCGCCGAGAACGCCGGCTTCGACGGTGCGGTGGTCGCGGGCAAGATGCTCGACCAGAAGGACCCGAACTTCGGCTTCGACGCCCAGAAGGGCGAGTATGTCGACATGATCAAGTCGGGCATCATCGATCCGGTGAAGGTCGTTCGTACCGCGCTGCAGGACGCCGCCTCGGTGGCCGGCCTGCTCGTGACGACCGAAGCCATGGTCGCCGAGAAGCCCGAGAAGAAGGGCCCGCCGATGCCGCCGGGCGGCGGTGGCATGGGCGGCGACATGGACTTCTAGTCCAGTCGACGACGAGAGTTGGAGAGGGCCGGGGAGCGATCCCCGGCCCTTCTTCTTTGCCGTTGGTGTATGATCCGTGTCGCCACTACCGAAGGTTGGGCGAATGCGACTACTGCCATTGTTATTTCTTGGCTTGCTGTGTGCATTGCACGTTGAGGCGCGAGAGGCGCGAGATTACAAGGCGAGTGTCGAGAGCATTCTCAAGTGTGTCGAGGCGGCGGAGAAGGCGTTGCCCGAGAAACGCATCGACACCGCGCGCCAGTGCATCGGGGCCGAAACTCAGAGCTGCGATCGCACCACCGAGGATACATACCAGTCGAACAAGCGGATGTACTGCGCTTCCGCGGAAGCAGAAGTCTGGTACGAGCTCATGCAGAATGCCTTTGCTGCGCTCATCGTACGTTATGCGACCCGGGATGTCGAGGAGGGCAAGAAGCAGACGGGTGTTGAGTACGAGCCTGTCGTTCCCGCTTTGAGGCAGGCACATGAGGCTTGGGAACAAGGTAAGGACTGCGAGTTCGCCCGTATTCAGTGCGGATTGGGAACGGACCGATATGATGCACCGGCACGATGCGGTCGGGATCAGGTCGCGGAGCGCGCATTGTTGTATCGCCGCTGGCTCAAAGGACAATCTTACTGACTATGAGCGTCCACCACCCTCTGTCGATCAAAGGCGTGCTGATCCACGAAGGCCGTGTGCTGTTGCTGCTGAACGAGCGCAGCGAGTGGGACTTGCCGGGCGGGCGGCCTGATCCTGAGGAGGATCATCGTGCAGCGCTGAAGCGCGAGGTACGTGAGGAAGCGGGCCTCGAAGTCTCCATCGGCGCGCAGATCGAGGAGCATCTGTTCGAGGTGCTTCCGCAGCGATTTGTGCGCATCGTCTCCTATGCCTGCATGCTCAGGGGAACGGCGATGGTTACCGTGAGCCACGAGCATCTTCAGACGCGTTGGATGTCGCTGGCCGAGCTCGGCGAAACGATCGATGGACGCAGATTGCCGGCGGGCTATCTCGGCGCGATCCGCCAGCTGATCGACCAGCCGCGATCGCCGAGCGACCGCGAGGTCTGAACGCCAAGGAACCGGTCGTGCGCGGCCGCGGCGCCGAGCCAGAGTTCGTTCCAGGCGTCGAAGGCGAGCAGGGGATCGGATAGCGCCAGTTCGCGGGCGACCCGCCAGCCGGCCAGCGTCACGAGGACGTGGCCGTCCTTCTCCTCGGTCGCGACGTTTTCGCCGCCCGCTGCCATTACCGCAGACAGCCAGCGCCCGAAGTCGCGGGCACTTTGCAGATCGCCGCGCTCGAGATCGGTCGGCAGGTCCATGTCGCGCGCCGTCTCCTCGTGGAACTGGAGACCAACAAGGCGTGCGACGCGGCCCAGTTCCTTCACCGTGTCGGCCGGTCCCAGGAGCTCCTGCAGGGTCGGCAGCATGGTGCGGACATATTCGAGCGCATAGGCGCGGAAGGTTTTCAGGCGCCGCTCCTCGGGCCAGCTCGCGGTCTCGAGCCTGGGCTGCGCGTTCCAGTCGACGCGCGGCATCTCTTCCGTGCCGTAGGCGAAGCGCACGCGCTCGTCTTCCTTCAGCGGCCGGCCGTAGTCGAAGTAGTAGCCTTCGAGGCCCGGCATGCCGTCGACCGTCATGCCGGTGCAGACGAAGCCCAGCCCGGGATTTTCCAGCGACACCCCGTTGTGGCCATGCCAGCCGTGCAGCATGGCGGCCGAGACGCTGTGCGGGACGGCGGCGATGGACGTGCCCTTCCAGATCCAGCGCGGCGGCGGATAACGCACCCACGCTTTCTTGTCGCTCTCGCGCAGATAGCCGGTCTTCACGCCGCCCAGCGCATTGGAGTGATAGTGATAGAGTGCGCAGGCCGGCGCATGGGGCTCGTCCGCCAGGCCGAGCTTCTGCAGGCCGGGCAGGAACTTCTCCAGGTGTTGGCGGCGGAAGTGGCGCAGCACGTACTCGCGCGCCGTGTCCTCACCGCGCCGCGTCACGAGGCCGAGGACCAGCGCCGTCATCAGCGCGTTGTAGAGTGTGCCGACCGCGCGGTACGCGGCGGCGTCAGCCATTATGACCGTCGACCAGGATGGCCTTTGACTTGCCGGCTTTCAGCCGCATGGCCAGCACCGGCTTGTATTCCTCCGAATCGTAGAAGCGTTCGGCCGCGGCATAGTCGGGAAACTCCAGCACGACGATCCGCGGTGGCGTCCAGCCGCCTTCCAGCGTCCGCGTCTGGCCGCCGCGCACGATGAACCTGCCGCCGAACTTGGCGACGAGGCCAGGTGTGTGCTTGCGGTATTCGGCCATCAGGGCCTCGTTGGTGGTCTCGACCTCGACGATCATGTAGGCAGGCACGTTGTTGTCTCCTCAACCGGTTTCCATCGGCAGGCTGGGATCGTTGGCCCATTCCTGCATTGAATTGTCGTACACCGAGACGTTCCGGTGGCCCAGCAGCGCCGTCAGCACGAAGGCGTCAAGCGTGGCTGCTATGCCGCCGCCGCAATAGACCAGCACGCGCTTGTCCGGCGCCGCGCCGACACCGTCGAACGCCGCGCGCAGGTCCGCGATCGGCTTCAGCGCCTTGTCCGGGCCGAAGAGGCTGGCCGCCGGGACGCAGGACGAGCCCGCGATGCGGCCGGCGCGGCCGTAGACAACGCCGCCGCTGCCCTTGTGCTGGTCGTGGCTGAGCGCATTCAGCGTCAGCGTCCCGGCCTGGCCGATGGCGCCCTCGAGTGCAGCCTTGTCGACGAAGATCTCGGGGCGGCCGCGCAAGGAGAGTGTCGCCGCAGGGTGGACCGTGGCGTCGGTGGCGAGCGGGCGGTTCTCCGCCTTCCACTTGTCGAGGCCGCCGTCGAGGATCGCGGCATCGTCGAAGCCGATCGCGCGCAGCATCCACCAGATGCGGCTCGCCCACACCGGCGAGGCGTGGCTGTAGAGCACGACGAAGGTGCCGTGGCCGATTCCCTTGACCGCGAAGGCCTTGGTCAGCTCCTCGAGCGGCGGCAGGGTGAAGCGGAGCTTCGAGCTCTTGTCCGAGAGGTCGGCCTGGAGGTCGAGAAAGGCGGCGCCGGGAATGTGGCCCTTGTCGTAGTTGGCGCGCCCGCTCTCGGCGATGTAGCGGCCGTCGGGACCGGGTTTCAGATAGGTGGTGCAGTCGAAGATCCTGAGTGCCGGAGCGCCCATGCGGCGCGCCAGTTCCTCGGTCGAAATCACCGCAGCGGAATGCCCGGCCATGTCGCTCTCCCTCGGTTTGGAGAGCGGAGACTAGCCCAGTTCGAGGCGCCGGTGGCTAGATCGTCTTCGAGGGCAGCGGCGGCAGTGGCGGGATGGCGATGGTGCCCGATGCGGGGGCAGCGGCCGGGGCCGGCGGTGTCGTGGCTGGCGGCGGCAGGTGGGCCGAGTCGGCCTGCTTGGGCGCCGATGCCGGAGCCGGCTTCTTGGTTTTGGTCTTGGAGGTGGTCTTGGTCTTGGCCTTGGAGGTGGTCTTGGTCGAGGCCTTCGGGGTGGCCTTGGGTTGCGCCTTGGCCACGGTCACCTTCTTCAGGCAGGCGTTGCGCGACGTCGCACTCTTCAGCGTCTGGCAGTAGGCGGAGGTGCCGAGCTTGGGCTTGGCCGTGGGGACAGGGGCTATGGCCGGAGTCTGATTTTGGGCGAAGGACGGTGCCGCGAAGGCGACGGCGAGCAGAGCGACCGCGCTGGCGAACAAGAGGCGCATTTTACTTCTCCCGGGCCGCTTGCGAGGGGGACGATGCGGCCTCGATAGGCAGGCAAAATGCTATTGCATTTGTACCATTTGTGTCAAATTCTTAATCGAAAACAGCAAGTGCAGTCGAAGTCCCGTGCAGGCCATCCTCAACGTCGCCTTTCCGATCTTCGGGGTCATCCTGGCGGGTTATCTGGCCGGCCGCTGGCGCATCCTGGGGGGTGAGGCGACCGGCGCCCTCAATGCCTTTGTGAGCTATTTCGCCCTGCCGGTGCTGTTCTTCGGTACCTTGGCCCGTACGCCGGTTCGGGCCGTGCTCGACCCGGCCCTGATGCTGGGCTTTGGCCTCGCCGTCGTTGCCACCTTCGTGGTCGGCATGATCTCGACCCGTCTGGCGGCGCAAGACCGGCGCCGTAGCGGCCTCGCCGCCATGAGCCTGCAGGGCATTGCGTCTTCGTGGGGCAACGTCGGCTACATGGGCGTGCCGCTCTGCCTCGCCGCCTTCGGCGAGGCGGGCCTGCCGCCCGCCATGCTCACCGTGATCGTGACGGCCGTGGTCTCCATGGTGTTCGGCGTCATGCTGATCGAGCTCGAGGTCGCGGCGGGCCACGGGCCGGTGAAGACCTTCCTGCGCGCCGCCTTCAATGTGGCGCGCAACCCGCTGCCGATGTCGATCGCGCTCGGCATCTTCGTCTCGGCCGTCGGCGTGCCGATTCCGACACCGGCCGAGAAGTGGCTCGACCTGCTGGGCTCGGCGGCGGCGCCTTGCGCGCTGTTCGCCATCGGCCTCTTCCTCTCCGACAAGTCGATCAAGAGCGGCCTCGCCGAGGCGGGCCTGGCGACGCTTATCAAACTGTTGCTGCAACCGCTGCTCGCGATTCTGATCCTGCCGTTCTTCGTCGACCTGAACTCGGTCGCGGGGAAGGTGGCGCTCCTGATGGCGGCTCTGCCGACCGCGGCCAACGCCTTCGTGCTGGCCAAGCAGTTCGATGTCTCGGTCGAGCAGAATACCGCTGCGGTACTATTGTCGACGGCCTTCTCGGTGATCACGGTTTCTGCTTTGCTGGTGTGGCTGCGCGTATCCTGACAACGATGGAGGGCTGAAAATGCTCCAGGAGTTCAAGAAATTCGCGTTGCGTGGCAATGTCGTCGATCTCGCCATCGGCGTCATCATCGGCGTGGCCTTCGGCAAGATCGTCGAGTCGCTGGTCAACGACATCATCATGCCGGTCATCGGCCGTGTCGCGGGCGGGCTCGACTTCACAAACTACTTCATCGGTCTTACCCAGGCTTCCAGTCAGGCTGCAACCTACGATGCCGCCAGAAAGGCCGGTGCCACGCTGGGCTACGGCACATTCATCACAGTGGCGATCAATTTCGTGATCGTGGCCTTCGTGCTGTTCCTCGTCATTCGCGGCATGAATCGCGTGGTCAAGCGGGAGGAGGCGGCCCCGGCCGCGCCGCCGCCCACG
>JAUXWB010000078.1 GCA_030684475.1 Reyranella sp.
ATCAGGGTCTGCGAGATGAAGGCCGTGGTCGAGCTCGCGAACACCAGCAGGCAGCCCGCGACCAGTCCCGGAATGCTGAGCGGCACGATGACGGTGAAGAGCGTACGCCAGCGCGAAGCGCCGAGTGCCGCCGAGGCATCACGCAGATTCGGGTCGAGGCGCGACATCACGCTGATCAGCGGCAGCAGCATCAGTGGCATCTCGATCTGCGTCAGCGAGATCACGAGGCCGAGCTCGGTCTGCAGCAGGCGCAACGGCTCGGAGATGACGCCGAGGGAAATCAGGAGCTGGTTCACCACGCCCTCGCGGCCCAGCACCACGATCCAGGCGAAGGTGCGGACGACGACCGAGAGCAGGAGCGGCATCACGATGACGAAGATCAGCACCTTCTGCAGGCGCTGAGGCGCGTCGAGATAGATCAACGCCAGCGGGTAGCCGACCAGGATGGTCGCACAAACCGTCTTGACGCCGAGCAGCATCGTGTCGGCGATCACCTTGTAGCTGAAGGGATCGCCGTAGAACTTCGCCCATTGGGCGAAGCCCGGGTGCGTGATCTTGTCGTCGTTGAAGAAGCTGACGCCGATCAGCATGAGGAGCGGCGCCAGGAAGATCGCGGCGAAGGCAAGGGCGAGTGGCAGCGCGAGCTGCCACTCGGCCAGTTTGTTCACTTCGCCATTTCCTTGTTGAACTTCTCGATCCAGCCGGCGCGCAGCGGGTTGATCTTCGACCAGTCGTGCTGGATGTAGGTCGACATCTCATCGAGGTTGGTCATCGGCAGCGAGGGCGGCAGGACGACTTCCTTGTTCACCGGGATGAAGTTGTGCGGCGGCTTGACGAGCGCGTCGCCGACGGCCTTGCTGACGACGGTGTCGAAGTACTTGTAGGCGTTGTCGGCGTCGGCGGCGCCCTTGGCGACGTGCATGGTGGTGAAGAAGGCCACCGCGCCGCTATCGGGCTTGACGAACTCGATGTCGACGCCGCGGCTCTTGAGGATCGCGACCGTCTGGATGTTGGTATAGGTGATGTCGCATTGGCCCTGCTGCAGCAGTCCGGCCATGGCGGCGGGGTTGCCTACCGCGGCGATCTTGGGCAGCACTTTCTTGAGCTCGACGAAAGCCGGTTCGACGTTGGTCTCCGAGCCGCCGAACGCCTTGGCGATCTCGATCAGCGACACCGTGCCGAAGGTCGTCTGGAAGCCGGTGATGCCGAGCCGCGACACCCAGGGATCGCTCAGCAGGTCCTTCCAGCCCTTGGGCTTGGGCAGTTTCTTGGGATTGTAGCCGATGCCCACCACCTGGGCGCCGACGCAGATGCCCCATTCATCGATCATGCCGGCCGGCAGTTTGGAGGCGTTGCTGATCTTCTTGCCGTCGAATTTCTCGAACAGGCCGCCCTCGATGCCGGTGATGCGCGGGCCGGGGTCGAGCACGAAGGCGTCGAACGGCGGCGCGCCGCGGGCGGCCCTCACCTTGGCGATCTGGTCGACCGCGTACAGCGGCTGCAGCTCGAGGTCGATGTCGTGCGCCTTCTTGAGCGCCGGTGTAACGATGGTGCGATAGGCCTCCTCCCAGCTTCCGGGATAGGTCGCGGCGGTGACGATGCCCTTGGCGTGGGCAAGCGAAGGGAGGAGCGAGGCGCCGCCGAGAGCCGTGGCGCCGGCGAGCAGGGATCTGCGACTGAACATGGGATGAACTCCGTGGTTGTCAGGGGGAACGCGGGAACAGAGTGGGGTGGGCTTCGGCGGCGAGCGTGCAGTAGACGCGGGCGATGTCGGCCGGCGACGCACGCCGCGGCTCGACGATCTTGAGCGAGACTCCGTCGGCGGTACGGGCCTCGTGCACGAGCTGGGCGCCAAGCGGCAGGCTGAGGCCGCGTTCGATGCGCCAGCTCTCCGGGCCTGGCACTTGCGACAGCGTGAGCTGTTCCGGCCGCACCGACATCATCACCGCTGTGCCGGATGAGAGATCCGCTGGGGCGGGCAGCCGCAGCGTGGCGCCGGCATCGAGGGCGACGATGGCGGTGCCGCACTCGAGTGACGCGATCCGACCGTTCAGCAGGTTGGTCGTGCCGATGAAGCCGTTGACGAACAGGGTTTGCGGCCGGTCGTAGATCGCGACCGGGGTGTCGAACTGCTCGACCCGGCCGCCGTTCATGACGGCGATCCGGTCGGCGACGCTCATTGCCTCGTCCTGGTCGTGCGTCACCAGGATGGTCGTGAGGCCGAGCGTCCGCTGCAGGCGCTTGACCTCGATCTGCATGTCGAGCCTGAGATTGCGGTCGAGCGCGGCGAAGGGCTCGTCGAGCAGCAGGATCGACGGCTCGACGGCAAGCGCGCGGGCCAACGCCACGCGCTGCTGCTGGCCGCCCGAGAGCTGGCGCGGCAGGCGCTCGCGGAAGCCGCCGAGCTGCACGATATCGAGGAAGCGCGAGACCCGCGCCAGGACCTCGGGCCCGCGCACGCCGCGGGCCCGCAGCCCATAGGCCACGTTCTCCGCCACGGTCATGTGCGGGAAGAGCGCGTAGTTCTGGAAGACGATGCCGATGTTGCGCTGGTTGGCGGGCAGGTGGTCGATCGTTGCGCCATCGACCCGCACGCGTCCGGCGGCCTGGCGGACGAAGCCGGCGATGACACGGAGCAGGGTGGTCTTGCCGCAACCCGACGGCCCCAGCAGGGCCACGACCTCGCCCGGCTCGATGGCGAGCGTCACGCCATCGACGGCCAGGGCCTGTCCGTAGCGTACGGTCAGGTCTTCGACGTCGAGTGTCCGGCCCGCCGGGGTCGATTGCATGCCGCGCCTCCTGCGGGAGAACGACGCAAGCGGCGTGCCAAGGGGGCAGCGACGCGGGGGCTCCATAGCAACGATGGATCGTGCGGAGTGGTCCGTTTTGTGCACATATACGACTATAATGTGCACATTTCACTGCCAAGCCTGACCATGGCCCGTGTCCACCGGAAGCGCGGCCCGCGCAAAGGTGACGTCGCGATGGACAAGGCCGTCTACGAGGCGATCCGGCGCGCCATGCTGATGGGCCGGTTGTTGCCCGGTACCAAGCTCGGCGAGCCGGCGCTTGCGCGCGTTCTCAAGGTCAGCCGCGAGAGGGTGCGCAAGGCGCTGCACAGGCTGGTGCATGAAGGCTGGCTGGAGGCGGTGCCCAACCGCGGCACCTTTGTGCCGGCGCTCACGATAGATGAAGTCCGGGAGATCTACGACATCCGCACGATGCTGGAGACCGCCATCGTCGGCCGGCTCTGCGCCGAGCATGGGGCGCCCGCGGCGCAGCGCCTCAAGGCACATGTCAGCGAAGAACGTCAGGCCGTCAGGGCCGACGATCGCGGGCGGCTATTCGGCCTGTCAGGCGAATTCCACGTGCTGCTGGCCGAGCTTTGCGGCAACGAGCAGCTCGCGAAGCTGCTGCGCGGACTGCTGACGCGCTCGACCATGCATTTTTCACTGTCGGCGCCGGAGCGCTTCCACAACTGCGCCGGCCCGCACGATCACGCCGACATCGTGAAGGCGATCCTGGCGCGCGACGCAAAAAAGGCGGCCAAGCTGATGCTCGACCATCTCTTGGGTCTGGTCGAATGGCAATCGGCCTGGCGGCCGCCCGCGAACCCGGTGAGGCTCGAGGAGGCGTTTCGCGGGATCGCAGCCGTAAGACGGCCAGTCTAGCCGAGCTTGCCCATCGCCACGGCCGTATCGGCCATGCGGTTGGAGAAGCCCCACTCGTTGTCGTACCAGCTCATGACCCGCACCAGGGTGCCGTCCATGACCTTGGTCTGGTCCATGTGGAACGTGGACGAGTGCGGATCGTGGTTGAAGTCGATCGACACGTTGGGCTGGTCGGTCCAGCCCAGAATGCCTTTTAGCTGGTTGGCGGCGGCGAGCTTCACCGCCTTGTTGATCTCGTCCTTGTCGGTCTTGC
>JAUXWB010000080.1 GCA_030684475.1 Reyranella sp.
TGGGCGGTCACGGCGCTGATGGGCGTCAGCCTGTCGCTGCTGCTGTTCCGCTATACCGGCGCTTCGGTCGCCCGCACTTTCTTCGTGACGGCGGCCGCCTTCGGTGCCCTCAGCCTCTACGGCTACACCACCAAGCGCGACATGTCGGCGTGGGGCAAATTCCTGTTCATGGGCGTGATCGGCCTGATCCTGGCCATGCTCGTCAACATGATCTGGCCGTCGGGCATGATGAGCTTCGTCATCTCCGCCGCCGGCGTGCTGATCTTCTCGGGCCTAATCGCCTACGACACCCAGAGGATCAAGGAGCAGTATGCCGAGGCTTGGGGCAGCGATGCCCTGGAGAAGGTCGCCGTGTTCGGCGCTCTCAGCCTCTATCTCGACTTCGTGAACCTGTTTCAGTTCCTCATGATGTTCCTCGGCCAGGAACGGGAATAGCAACGCGACCAGTCGAGATTTGATCTTTCATCGAGACGCCCGGGTCGAAAGATCCGGGCGTTTTGCTGTCTCAGGTCGGCGTCGGCAGCGGAATGACCTCTGTGACGTCGGCCCTGAGAACGAGATCGTCCGACGCAGCAAGACGCCAGAGACATGTTGCGCCGCCGCGAGTGGCAAATGTGCCAGCCGATAGGTCTCGTCGAGCACCAGCCCTTTGCCGCTTGTGAATTTTGTCTGGCTGCGCCGGTAGCCGAGTTCCTCGTCGGAGCAGAGTCGGACGGTGCGGTCGGCCATTTCTCCGCGGAGTTTCCTGAGAGCGGTGCCGACGTTACGGCCGGACCTCCGGCCGGGCAAGATTGCGCCTGCCCGCGCGCGCCTTATACTTCGCGCCCATGCGGCGTACGTCCTACGAGCAGATGAATTGTTCGATCGCCTCGGCCCTTGATGTCGTGGGCGAGCCTTGGACACTGCTCATCGTACGCGACGCTTTCTACGGCGTGCGGCGCTTCGATGAATTCCAGGAGAACCTCGGTATCGCGCGCAATGTATTGACGGCGCGGCTGAAGAAACTCGTGGAGGCCGGCGTCTTTCGCAAGACCGCCTATCGGCAGCGGCCGCTGCGCCACGAATATCGGCTGACCGACAAGGGTGCGGCGCTGTTCACCGTCATCGTCGGCCTCAAGCAGTGGGGTGATCGCCACGGCGCCGCGGCACGCAGCGGCAAGCCGATGGATCTCATCGATCGCAGCGACGGCCGCCCGTTGGAGCCCGTCCTGATCGACGCTGAGAGCGGCCGACGGCTCGAACTCACCAACGTGCGCGCCGTGGCGGGGCCCGGTGCCGACCAGGCCACGCGCGCCTTCTTCGAACGCCTGGCTCTGAACCGGCCGCCGCGCTAGGAGCCTGAACGGCGCGCCGTTCAGGATTTGTCTGGGTCGAGCTGCTTGCCGTCGAGCGACCGGCGGGCACGTATTTTTGTGTCCTTGTCGGCCGTCTTCTCCGCCTTGGTGCGACCGAAGCGTCGGCGGTTGGCGTCCGCTTCGCTCTCGCGGTCGCGCCGGGCCTTGGCCTTGCGCACGCGTCTCAGGTTGACGATCTCGGCCATGTTCTCGTCCGCATGAGAGGTCCTCGATTTCTCTATGCCGCGCTGTCGGGCGATGCGCTAGTGTTTCGTAGAGCCGATTGATGGGAGCGTTCCATGACCTCATCCACGCGCAAGAAGATTCTGATCGGCGGCGCTGGCGCAGTCGGTCTTCTGGTGGTGGCGCTGGTGGTGGCGCCCTTCTTCATCGACGTCAATTCCTACAAGCCGCTGATCGTGTCACAGGTGAAGACTGCGACGGGTCGCGACCTCGTGCTCGACGGTCCGATCTCCTTGTCGCTGCTGCCGACGCCGACGGTCTCGGTTGCCGGCGTCAAATTCTTCAATGTGGCGGGGTCGAAGAACCCCAACATGGTCGAGGTGAAGTCGGTCACGGTGAAGCCGTCGCTGCTTGGCCTGCTCACCGGCAATATCGAGATCGGCGAGGTGACGCTGGTCGAACCCAAGATCGTGCTGGAGATCAACGCCGAGGGTAAGCCGAACTGGGAGTTCGCGCCGTCAGTGGCGGAGGCCAAGCCCGCCGCGCCCAAGCCAAGCTCGCCCAAGCCGCTGTCGCTGGGCCGGCTCACCATAGAGAGCGGCACGCTGATCTTCAGCGATTCCAAGGCAGGGCTTTCCGTGGTTGCCGAGAAGGCGAACTTCTCGGCGTCGGTTGGTTCGATGGACGGTCCGTACTCGCTCGCCGGCGGCGCCACCGTGAACGGTGCGCCGCTGAAACTCGATCTTGCCGTCGGCGCCAAGGGAGCGACCGGACACAACGCCGATATCTCTCTCCAGGCGGGTGACGGCAAAATCGCCTTCATGGGCACGCTGAGCGAACTTGGACCCAACGCGAGACTGGCCGGCACGGCATCGGTCTCGGCCGAGCAGCTGACGACGTTTCTCGGCACGCTGATCAAGCTGACCGGCCAGCCCGAACCTGTCCTGCCGCCGCTGCTCGCCGGCAAGTTCACCTTCGATGGCGGCATCGACGTCTCGCAGACGGCGGTGGCGGCCAAGGATTTCAAGATGGCGCTGGGCCAGGACGGTGGTTCGGGGTCGCTGTCGGTGACCTTGAAGCCGGCACTGGCGGTCGATGGCAAGATCGTGGTGCCTCGGCTCGATCTCGACAGGTGGCTGACCACGCTGGCACGGCCCACGACAACGCCCGCCGCGATACCGGCTGCGCCGCCGGCCGGCACAGCCGCCCGGGCGACGCCTGCGGCACCCTCCGCCGGCGGCGGCTTTCCCGTCGGTCTGGCGGCCAAGCTGGCGCTCGACGTCGGCGAGGTGATCTACAACAAGAAGCCGATCCGTAACGTGGCGGTCGAACTGGAGGCGCGGGGCGGCGCGGTGGCAGTCCCCAAGCTCACCGCGACCCTGCCGGGCGACATGACGCTCCAGGCACGGTCGACCATGACGGGCGACCCGTCACGGCCGGCGGTGTCCGGCGATTTCAGCCTGCTCGGTCCCAAGCCGCGTGAGACCCTGGCGTGGCTCGAGGTCGACGTGTCCGCCATTTCGGCGGCCAAGCTCCAGCGCCTCAGCATGAAGGGCAAGATGTCCTCGACCGGTGGCAACGTCGTGGTGAGCGACGCTGTCTTCGAGCTCGACGACCTCAAGGGCAGCGGCGGCATCGCCGTCACCTTCGGCGTGCCGCTGTCGATCGTGACCAACCTGGCCCTCGATACGGTCGATCTCGATTCCTACATCGCGCCGGCGGCTGCCGGACAGAGACCGGCGGCGGTCGCCAGCGCCGTTCCGTCGGCCGCCGCTCAGCCGGCCGTGGCCGGTCCGACGATCGGGCTAAAAGCCAAGGTCGCGCGGCTGATCTACAAAAAAGAGACGATCGGCGGCATCGATGTCGACCTCGCCCTGCAGGGCAGCATGCTGCGTCTGAACGATGTCAAGGTCTCGAATCTGCTGGGCGCCCGGCTGGCGGTCCGCGGCACGGTGGCGGGCTACAACGCCGCCCAGCCGCGCCCCGACATCGCCTTCAACTTCGAGGCGCCTGACATGACCCGGCTGTTGAAGTTTGCCGGCACCACGGCACCGGCTGGGCTCGGCGCCGTGCGCGCGAGCGGCGGCGTGGCCGGCAGCTTCGAGCAGCTTACGCTGCGCGAGTTCGCCGTCGCCGGCATGGGCCACAGCATCAAGGCGAGCGGGACGCTGTCGCTGCCCGGCATTTCCAAGGGCGCGCTGCAGTCGGCGGCCTACAAGGGCAGTGTCGCGCTGAACGGCCAGACGCTCGAGGGCGCGGTCGACGTGAAGCTCACGGGAAAGCCCACCATCACCGCCGACCTGCGGGCCAATGTGCTCGATCTCGACAAGATCGGCGGCAGCGGCAGCACGGCCCGCGCACCGGCACGCGGCCAAGCCGCCGCTGCCCAGCCGATCGACACCTCGCCGTTACGTAGCATCGACGGCTCGTTCAAGCTGGTGGCGGCAACCCTGATCAGCGCGCCGCTGCGCATCGGCAACGCCGATCTTGCCGCGACTCTGAAGGACGGCGTGCTCACCGTCTCGCACTTCAAGGGCGCGCTGTATGGCGGCTCGCTGGCGATGTCCGGCGTGGTCAACGGCAGCCAGCCGGCGCTGTCCTTCGACTTCAAGGGCGATGCCAATGGTATCTACCTCGGCGAGATGCTGCGGGCGACATCGGGCACCAACCAGTTCGGCGGCGGCGTGAAGGTGACGATCGATGGTCGGCTGAACGCCAATGGCCTCACGATGCGAGGCGCCGGGGCGACGTCGGCCCAGATCAAGAGTTCGATGGCCGGCGGCGCACAGTTGAGCGGCCACGTCTTCGCCGGCGCCGACAAGGCGCTGCAGGTGCTGGGTGGCGCGGCGGCGGGCGCGGCTGGCGGTGTGATCGACCAGACCCTGGGCAATGTCCTGGGCGCCGTCGGTCAGAAGGGCGGGGTCGGCGTCGGCAACATCCTGAACGCCATCGCGCTGGTGCTGAATCGCTTCGTCAATCACGACAGCCCGATTTCAGGCCGCGTCGACATCGCGGGCGGCGTGCTCTCCGACAGGGGTCTGATCGTCCAGGGCAACCGGGCGACCGCCAACATCGCGACCCGCACCAACTTCGGCAACTCCACGACCGACACGACGATCAACTTCATGATCGCCGAAGACGGCTCTGCACCGTACCTGATCACCACGGTGCGGGGAGCCATGTCGTCGCCGTCGATCAACGTCGTGCGCGGCACGGCCAAGGATCCGCCGGGCATGCTGAGCACCCTGCCGGGCGTGCAGCAGCTTCAGCAGGTGCCGACGCCGTCGCGCTCGCTGATCCCGAACGTTCCCATTCCCAACATACCCGGCCTGTTCGGCCGCTGAGGAGACGTCTTGCTCGATCGATTGCTGACGACACTGAAAGCACGCTTCGGATCCGCGCCGGCGCTCACCGAGGCCCCGCAGGGCGTCGAGGCGCTGGCCGACATGGCCAACCGCCGCGTGGTGCGACGCTACTCGGACAAGCCGATCGCTCCCGCCTTGCTCGAGACGCTTTGCGCCGTGGCGTTGTCGGCGCCGTCCAAGAGCGACCTGCAGCAGGCCGATATCGTGATCGTCACCGACAAGGCCCAGCGCGAGAAGCTCGAGGCGCTGATCCCGGAGAATCCCTGGGCCAAGGCCGGGCCGGCGCTGCTGGTCTTCTGTGGCAACAACCGCCGCCACCGGCTGCTGTTCGAATGGCGCGGCCAGCCTTTCGTGAACGACCATCTCGACCCGTTCTTCAACGCCGCGGTCGACGCCGGCATCGTGCTCGCGACGTTCATCGCCGCCGCCGACCGGGTTGGGCTCGGCACCTGTCCGATCAGCCAGATCCGCAATCATGCCGCCCAGGTATCCGACGTCCTCGGCCTGCCGCAGCACGTGTTTCCCGTGGCCGGGTTGGGGATCGGCTGGCCGTCCTTCGAAGGGGTGATGAGCCCGCGGCTTGGCCTCGACGTGTCGATTCATCGCGACCGCTATGACGAGACCGGGCTCCGGGAACTGGTCGCGGCGTACGATCGGCGGCGCAACGAGACCCAGCCCTACAAGAGCCAGCGCTTCGTCGAGAAGTTCGGCGAGGATCCGGCCTACGGCTGGTCGGAGGACAAGGCCCGGCAATATTCGGTTCAGGAGCGGGCCGATTTCGGCGCATTCGTGCGCGCCAAGGGTTTCAAGCTCGACTGATTGTTCGTTTCTTGAGGTCGTCGAGCACGTAAAGACGCAACGCGCTGGAAAGATTGCCGCCCGTGTCGCTGCCCTGGGGAATGCCCCGGGCATGGTCGATTTCGGCCACCAGGGCGTTGAGCGACAGGCTGCGGGCTCGGGCGATCTCCGAAAGCTCGGCCCAGAAGGCATCTTCCAGCGAGATACTGGTGCGGTGGCCGTCGATCGTGACCGAGCGTTTGCGCATGGCCGGACTGTGGCAGCGGCCCCTCGGAGCGGCAACACGCCCCCTCAACCCGCCTTGCCGCCGTCACAGAGCGTGCGTATAAGCGCGCCCAGCCAACCCCCTCCGGATAAAGCATTATTATGGACATCCGTAACGTCGCGATCATCGCGCACGTCGATCATGGCAAGACCACACTGGTCGATTGCCTGCTGAAGCAGAGCGGCACGTTCCGCGAGAACCAGCAGGTGGCCGAGCGCGCCATGGATTCGAACGACCTCGAGCGCGAGCGCGGGATCACCATCCTCGCCAAGGCGACTTCGGTCGTCTGGAAGGGCACGCGCGTCAACATCGTCGACACGCCGGGCCACGCCGACTTCGGCGGCGAGGTCGAGCGCATCCTGTCGATGGTCGACGGCGTCGTGCTGCTGGTCGACGCGGCCGAAGGGCCGCTGCCGCAGACCAAGTTCGTGCTGGGCAAGGCGCTCCGCCTCGGCCTGAAGCCGATCGTCCTGATCAAC
>JAUXWB010000203.1 GCA_030684475.1 Reyranella sp.
CGGTCTCGACCTCGGCGGCGCCCTCGTAGACGAAGCCCTGGTCGCCCTCGGCGCAGGACACCGTCACCTCCTGCTCGCCATGGAGCAGGCGGGTGGCATCGCCGGTGCCGACGATGGCGGGCAGGCCCAGTTCGCGGCTCACGATGGCGGCATGCGAGGTCCGCCCGCCGCGATCGGTCACGATCGCTGCCGCCCGTTTCATGATCGGCACCCAGTCGGGATCGGTGTTGTGCGTCACCAGGATGGCGCCGTCGACGAAGCGGCCGATGTCGCGAGCGTCCTCGATCAGGCAGACGCGCCCCGTCACCACCGCCTCGCCGATGCTGAGGCCGGTCGCGAGCTTGCGGCCCTTCGACTTGATCCGATAGGTGCGGTATTCGCCGACGCTTCGGCGTGACTGCACCGTCTCGGGGCGCGCTTGCACGATGAAGAGCTTGCCGCTCTGGCCGTCCTTGGCCCATTCGATGTCCATCGGACAGCCGTAATGTTCCTCAATCACGCATGCCCAGCGCCCCAGCGTCAGGATGTCGTCGTCGGACAGGACCCAGGCCTCGCGCTCGGCCCGCGAGGTCGGCACGTTTCGGGTTGGCCGCTCGCCGTCGTCGGCATAGATCATCTTCTGCGCCTTGCCGCCCAGGCGCTTCTCGATGATCGGCCGCAGCGCGGCATCGGCCAGCAGCGGTTTGAAGACCTGGTATTCGTCGGGGTCGACCGTGCCCTGCACCACGCTCTCGCCCAGCCCCCAGGCGGCGTCGATGACGGCCACTTTGTCGAAGCCGGTCTCGGTGTCGATGGTGAACATCACGCCGGCGCCGCCCAGGTCCGAGCGCACCATGGCCTGCACGCCGATCGACAGCGCCACCTTGAGATGGTCGAAGCCTTTGGTCTGGCGGTAGCTGATGGCGCGATCGGTGAAAAGCGAGGCGAAGCAGCGCCGGCAGGCGTCCAGCAGGGCCGTCTCGCCGCGGATGTTGAGGAAGGTCTCCTGCTGACCGGCGAAGCTCGCGTCGGGCAGATCTTCGGCGGTGGCGCTCGACCGCACCGCCACGTCGGCGTCCGCCCGGCCGATGCGCCGGCTGAGCTCATGATAGGCCTGCCGAATGGCGTCGGCCATGTCCGGGGGCCAGTCGCCGCGCAGGAAGGCCCGGCGCAGCGCCTGTCCGGTCTCGGCCAATGTCGCCTTGCCCGTCGCCAGGTCTCGCAGCGCCGCAGCGACCGTGTTGCGCAAGCCGTTGGCGTCGACGAAGCGCCAATAGGCGTCGGCCGTCGTGGCGAAGCCAGGAGGCACCGCGACGCCGTGCGCGCCGAGGTGGCGCACCATTTCGCCGAGGGAGGCGTTCTTGCCGCCGACCCGGGGAACATCCGTGCGGTCAAGATCCTCGAACCAAACGATGGTGTGATTCGATGCGGTCATGAGACGTCTCCTTGCTCAGTGGTCGAGCGCGGGGGTCGCGCCAAGCCCGGCCTCGACTTTGCGCGACAGGGCTCTAAGGTCATGGAGACCGACTATCATCCATTGCGACAGGGCCGGTTTGATCCAGATCAGGGCCGGCGGTGAGATCGACGATGCGC
>JAUXWB010000099.1 GCA_030684475.1 Reyranella sp.
TCTGAGGCGGATCGGCGCACGAACAATCGACGCCCTCTGGCGGGCCATCGGCGACATCTGCGCCCTCTACTCCCAGCACGAATGCTGGAACTACCTCAAAACCGCTGGCTATGCGCCTGATTAAACGCTCGATGCTCTAGCCGCGCTTTTCCACGACGACCAGCCACGGCCGACCGCCGACCGGCCGCAGCCGGCCGCGCGAATCGATGGGGTAGAGGCTCATCGTCACGCTGTTCTTCACATTGCCACCGACGGCATGCACGAAACCGCCGCGCACTGAGGTGACGACGTCGCAATGATTGGCCGTGTTGTCGATGCGCCGCCGCGCCGTGCGCGAATCGGCGTAGCGCCAAGTCGGGCCGGCGGTGCCGCTGCACACGAGATCGCCCTGCTTGGGAGAATATTCGTTGGGGGCGTGGAGCACGAACGGGGCACGGCCGCCGCTTTTCTGGCGCTCATAAAGGGCCACCAGGTAGCTGCCGTGCCGGCCGCTGCGCGGAAAGTCGCCGGCGCCGTAGCCGGAGCGACTCATGACCCAGGTGACGAACGCGCCCGACCACGGCTTGCTGGAGGTGCGGCCGTTCCACTGCGGTTTGCCGCAGGCCCCCCAGTAATCGCCAACGCGGCTGGCCAGCGGCTCACTGCGCTCGCTGATGCCGGGCCGGTTGGTGTAGCCGTTCGCCTGGCCGCCATAGACGACCGTCGAGCGGCCGAATTTGGTCCATTCCTGCCACGCCGTCAGGGCGACGCGGTCGGTCGGCGGCCGTTCGCTGTAGCCACCGCCGTAACGGGAACTCCCAGAACTGCCGCAGGCGGCTAGAAAGAGCGTCAGCAGAAGAGTTGCTGGCAGCCGCAGACCGAACACACGGGAGGAGGGTGCGGCGGGCGACTGCCAGCGAACACGAACACCGACGAAGGGGCTGCCGTAGTTCATGTATAACTTGCAGGGGGAAAAATAAACGATTGTTATTATTACTTTTTAAACTAACACGAATACTGAACAATGTCACGCTCAGATAGCCTTGCCGAAATCCGCCGCCTGGAAGAACTGGCCTTCCGGGGT
>JAUXWB010000103.1 GCA_030684475.1 Reyranella sp.
CGCCGGCCAGATGCTGGGGTTCTTCGCCGAGCTCGGCTTCATCTTTCCGCAGTTTCCCTATGTCGCCCATTCGCGCGGCTGGTCGAGCGAGGACATGGAGCGCAATGTCGAGATCGTCCGCTCTTCCGCCGAGCTGGCCGAGGGCGCGGCAGAGCTCGCAAAACGCTGCATCGATCTGGCTTCCCACCTGATCGCCCAGGATCAGGCGCCGGCGACGATCGAACGCGGCGGCCGCAAGGCGCATATGCTGGAGGTGGAAAATCCGACGGCGGCCGGCGCGTGACGGTTGTGGTCCGTCGACCCGCCTTGATCGGCGTTGCCCGCCGTCGCGCTCGACGGCCCGGTCGGGCCTCGCGCGGCCCGGCTATAGCCAATTGACCGGACCGAGGAAGTCCCGCTTGCCGAGCGGCACGCCACGATGGCGCAGGATATCGTACGCCGTCGTCACGAAGAAGAAGTCGGGCAAGGCGAACTGCTGGACGTAATCGTTGCCCTTGATCTTGCGGTCATTGCCGCCGGCGCTCCAGGCGATGACCTTGTCCTCCGCGCCATCGACTTGCGCACGCGTCAGCGACTTCACGAAGGCGAGCGCGGTTTCGACGCGGCCCCTGGCGGCGGCGAAACTCGTGATCGGCAACGACGTCTACGGCCGCTCGCCCGGCATGGATGCGCTGCCCGACGCCAAGAGCCTGCAGCTCATGCAGATGAGTTTCGCCCAGGCGCTGGAGAAGATGATCAATCCGCCGATGGTGGCGTCGCCCAGCCTGCGCGGCGGCAGCGCGAGTGGGCTGCCGGCCGGCCTATCAGATCAACCCGCCGCTCGACCAGATGAGCGCCGCCATCGAGCGCCGCCAGCAGGCCGTCCGCGCGGCCTTCCATGCCGACCTGTTCCTGATGGCGACCCAGCTCGACGAGGTGCGCAGCGCGACCGAGATCCCGCCGCCGCCGTCACCGGCGCTCGATGGGCTGAGGTTGCAGCCGGAGTATGTGTGGCCGATGGCGGCGATGCAGTCGACGGCGTGATGACCCCCTTCGCCCCTTCGGGGCACTTCCCCCGCTAACGCGGGGGCAGAGAAGAACGTCTTCTCCTCCCCCGTCTCGGGGGAGGTGGCGCGTAGCGCCGGAGGGGGCGGGACGCGCGCGGTCCGGAAGAACAAGAGCAAAAATCGACTGCGTCCAATCGGAACGCGCTCTAAAGCAATTTTCTTGATTTACCCATGACCGTCATCGTGATCAGGGTGGGACATCGAAGAGAAATCTACGAATGAGCAGGCAGATCATCACCCAGGGCGACAAGCCCGCTTTCGTCGTCATCCCGATCGAGGAGTGGCGGCGCATCGAGGCCACGCTCGAGGACCGCACCGACGCCGTGGTCGCCGCGATCCTCGACGGCGCCTCTCCGCTCAAGGCGCAGGACGACTAGCGGATGAGCCTGCTTGCAGTGCCAGCAGCCTCGCAGCCGACGATGATCAGGTATGCGCAGATAAAGTTGCAGGTTCGGCAGGAAAATGCTAGGAAAAAACCTACACTAGGCAAATCGCGTCGCTCAGCCCTTCGCCGGCACCACCAGGACCGGGCAGGGGGCCTGGCGCATGACGCTCTCGGCGACGCTGCCCAGCAGGGCACGCTTGACGCCGCCCCGGCCGTGGCTGCCGATCACGATCAGGTCGGCCGGCCAGTCCCGGGCAGCGGCCACGACCTCGCCGTGCGGATCACCGATCTGGATGAACTCCCGGGCGGCCGTCTGCTCCGGCAGGGTCCTGCGGAAGTCGGCGATCAGCTTGCGCGCCGTCTCCCTGGCCGAGGCGATCAGGACATCGGGCTGCAGGCCGGTGTCGGCGGCGTAGGCCATCGCGGGGTCGACGGCATGGACGAACGCCATCTCGGCCCCGACCGCGCGCGCCAGCTCCACCCCGACATCGGCGGCATGCGCCGCGATCGGCTCGCTGTCGATCGCGATGAGAATCTTCTTGAAGGTCATGGCAGTCTCCTGGATGGGAGGGCCGCCATCCTACGCCGCCAATGGGTCCAGCCAGAAGCCCTCGCCGGCAACTGCGTGGCGGAAAGGTCTTGCGAGGGCGATCGAATGGGGCGGGCGACCGACGCCATTGGCCCCTGTCTTGCCTTTCGTTAGGGTGCGCCGCGCGCGGCAAGCGCGGGCAAGCGAAAGGCAGAGTGAATTTTGACGACGATTTTCAGTGCCCGCCGCATCCTGACCATGAACCCCAGCCGGCCCGAGGCGACGCATGTCGCGGTGCGCGACGGGCGCATCCTGGGGGTGGGGCCGCTCGATGAGCTGGTGGGTTGGGGGCCACACACGCTCGACACGCGCTTCGCCGGCAAGGTGCTGATGCCGGGCCTGGTCGAGGGCCACAGCCACGTGAGCGAGGGCACCTTCTGGCGCTACCTCTATCTCGGCCGCTTCGACCGCATGGACCCCGACGGCAAGATCTGGCCGGGCGCCGCCTCGGTCGAGGAGGTCGTGGCGCGGCTGCAGGCGGGCGACGCCAAACTGGGGACCTCGCCCGATGCGCTGTCGGGCTGGGGCCTCGATCCGATCTATTACGGCGCGCGGCGGGTCACGCGCCAGGACTTCGACAAGGTTTCCACGACGCGGGCCGTGGGCGTGATGCATGCGAGCGGCCACATCTTCAACGTCAACAGCCGAGCGCTCGAGCTGGCGGGGCTCTTGCGGCCGGGCGTCAATCATCCCGGCGTGCCGCTCGGCGCCGACGGGTTGCCGACCGGCGAACTGAAAGGGCCGGACGCGATGACGCTGGTCGGCAAGCACATCGGCTTCGACCGCGAGGTGCTGGCCAACGACGAGCCCGGCCTGCGCCAGTTCGCCAGGCTCTGCGTGCGCCAGGGCGTGACCACGGCGACCGACCTCGCCAACCTGCTGCCCGACGATGCCGTCGCCATGATGACGCGCGTCACCGGCGAGCCCGGGTTTCCGGTGCGCATCATGCCGTTCCGCCGTTTCCAGGGCATCACCGCCCAGCAGGCGGTCGAGCATGTGCTGGCGTTGCGCGAGAAATCGACGGCGATGCTGCGGCTCGGCCAGATAAAACTGTTCGTCGACGGCTCGATCCAGGGCTTCTCGGCCCGGCTGCGCTGGCCGGGTTATTACAACGGCGCGCCCAACGGCCTGTGGTACACGCCGCCGGAATCGATCCGCGATCTCTACCGGCGCGCGCTGGCGGCGGGCGTGCTGGTGCACAGCCACACCAACGGCGACCAGGCGACCGAGATGGCGCTCGACTGCCTGGAGGGGGCGCTGCAGGGTGAGCCGGCGCGCGACCATCGCTTCACGCTGCAGCACTGCCAGCTCGCCGACGCGGCGCAGTTCCGCCGCATGAAGGCGCTGGGCATGTGCGTGAACCTGTTCCCCAACCATCACTTCTATTGGGGCGACCAGCATTACGAAACGACGGTGGGGCCGGAGCGGGCGATGCGCATGAATGCCTGCGCAACGGCACTGGCCACCGGCGTGCCCATGGCCATCCATTCCGACGCGCCGGTGACGCCCTTGGGGCCGTTGTTCACCGCTTGGTGCGCGGTCAACCGGCGCACGGCGTCGGGCCGCACGCTCGGCACCGAGGAGCGCATCGGCGTCGCCGATGCGCTGCGCACTATCACGCTGGGCGCCGCCTACACGCTCCGGCTCGACGGCGAGATCGGCTCGATCGAGGCGGGCAAGCGCGCCGACTTCGCGGTGCTGGAAGACGATCCGCTGGAGATCGGGGCGGAGCGCCTCAAGGACGTCGGCATCTGGGGCACGGTGCAGGGCGGCCGCGTCTTTGCCGCCGGCGAGGTGTGAGCGCCGAGCCGACCCGGGTCACTGTCCCAGTAACGGTGATCGGCGGCTATCTCGGCGCCGGCAAGACGACCCTGGTCAATCATCTGTTGCGCACGGCCGATGGCTTGCGCCTCGCGGTGCTGGTGAACGACTTCGGCGCGCTGCCGATCGACCGCGACCTCATCGTCGGCAGCGACGGCGACACGCTGGAGATTTCCGGCGGCTGCATCTGCTGCAGCTACGGCAGCGACCTCATGGAGGCGCTGCTCGAGCTGCCGCGGCGGCGGCCCGGCATCGACCGCGTGCTGATCGAGACCTCGGGCGTGGCGCTGCCGGGCATGGTGGCGAGCGCCGTCGGCCTGCTGCAGGGCTATGCGCTCGACGGCGTCGTGGTGCTGGCCGATGCCGAGACGGTGCGCCGCCAGGCGGCCGACGCCTATCTCGGCGACACCATCACCCGCCAGCTCGCCGCCGCCGACCTGGTGATCCTGAACCGCTGCGACCTGGTGGGCGACGCGGCGCGCGACGAGACCGTGCGCTGGATCGAGGGGCAGGCGCCCAACGGCCGCGTGGTGCCGGCGGAGCGTTCCAGGGTGCCGGCCGAGCTGGTGCTCGGATTGCGCGGTGGCGCGGGCGAGCGCGCGTCGAACGTCCTGCGCACGCCGGGCGGCGTCGCGGTCTCGGTGCTCTACGAGTCCCTCGAGCTGACACTCGATCGCGCTGTCGATGTCGAGCAGATGGTCCGCGCGCTCACGGCATCCGACTCGGGCGTGCTGCGGGCCAAGGGCAGCCTGCGGGACAGGGAGGGCCGGCTGGTGATCCTGCAAATCGTCGGCCGCCGCGCCGAAATCACCGATGCGCCGGCCGGTGCGACGCCGGGCACGCTGGTGGCGATCGGCCTAAAAGGCCGGCTCGATCGCGCCGCCATCGATCGCGGGCTCGGGCTTGCGGTAATCTGACCCCCCCCGCAGGCGGGGGCACAGAAGAATCATAATGGCCAAGCGTATACGGGCGAAGGTTTTGGCGCTCGCCGAGGATCCGAGGGCGCCGAACAACAACGTCAGGAAGTTGACCGGCATCGAAGGATACCGTCTGAGAATCGGCGATTGGCGCGTCGTCTACACGTTGAAGCACGATATCCTGACAGTCGTCGTGATCAGGGTGGGACACCGAAGAGAGATCTACGAATGCGCAGGCAGATCATCACCCAGGGCGGGCTCGCGAAAGTCTGCGCCACGAGCGCGGTCCATATTTCCCAGATCGAGCGCGGCGGACGACGGGCCGGACGCAAGCTTCTGGCCAAGCTCGGCAAGGCGCTGAACGTGGACGCGGGGTTGTTGGCGCAGGACGACTGACGGATGAGCCTGCTTGCAGTGCCAGCAGCCTCGCAGCCGACGACGATCAGGTATGCGCAGATAAAGTTGCAAGTTCGGCAGGAAAATGCTAGGAAAAAGCCTACACTAGGCTAATAGCGTCGCCTGGAAGCGATGACCCCCTTCGCCGCGTATCACGCGGCACTTCCCCCGCAAGCGGGGGCAGAGAAGAAAATCAGACTCCTCCCCCGTCTCGGGTCGTCGCTATGGCCGCTTCGGCCATAGCGACCAGGTGCCCCCAAAGGGGGCGGAGGGGGTCATTGCCTACTTCAATTCGTACTGGTCGATCAGCCAGGGTTCGTTCTTCGCCGCGTCGACCCATTCCTCGACCGCGGGATGGGCCAGCACGGCGGTGGCGTAGGCCTCCGAATCGGCGTCGAGCGGCACGGCATAGGTGCGGAAGCGGGTGACGACCGGGGCGTACATGGCGTCGGCGGCGCCGAAGCTGCCGAACAGGAAGCCGTCGTCCTTGGGCGCGGCGCCGGCGAAGCGCTTGCGGCAGTCGCGCCACATCGAGGTGATGCGCTCGATGTCGGCACGCACGCCGGGGGTCATGCCCTTGCCGGGAAAGGAGGCGCGGATGTTCATCGGCATGTTGGCGCGCAGGTCCATGAAACCCGCGTGCATCTCGGTCGCGATCGAGCGGGCATGGGCCCGCGCCGCCACGGAGGCCGGCCAGAAGCCCGCCTCGGGCTTGAGGTCGTTGAGATATTCGGCGATCGCCAGCGACTCCCAGATGGCGAGGCCGCGGTGCAGCAGCACCGGCACGCGGCCCGACGGCGAGTGCTTGCGGATCGCGGCCTGCGTCTCGGGCAGGTCGAGCGGGATCACGATCTCGTCGACCTCGATGCCGGCAATGCGCACCATCAGTCCGCCGCGCATCGACCACGACGAGTAGTTCTTGTTGCCGACCACCAGGGTGAAATCCGCCATACGCCCTCCTTGCCAGCCGTACAGATTGGCCGGCACTCTTGAATGGTTAATTACAGAATAGTGAGCATGGCCATGTCGTTGCCTTTCGTCGACCGCTCTTCTTCTTCCCTTCCTGTGCAGTTTGTCAGCCAGCCGAAGTGGCGGGCGTGGCTCAGGGAGCAGTCCGCGACGCGGCGCGGCTGGATCGACTCGACGGGCGTATCGGGCAGTGCAGGCGATCTCGCCGTGCTGCCGGGCCGCGACGGCAAGGCCTCGGGCGCTGTGCTGGTGGTGCCGGCAAAGCCCGCTCTTTGGGATTTCGGCGGGCTGGCGACGCGGCTGCCGGCCGCGGTCTGGAAGTTCGTGTCGGACTCGGCGCCGGTCGCCATGACCGACGCGATGGTGGCGATCGGCCTCGGCGCCTGGAAGTTCGAACGCTATCGCTCCAAGAAGGCCAAGCCGGGGCCGCGCTTCGTGTGGCCGGCGGCGGCAGACAAGGCGCGCGCGACGGCCGCGATCGAGGCGATCTCGATGGCGCGCACCCTGATCACCACGCCGTCGTCCGACATGGGGCCGGCCGAGCTCGCCCAGGCGGCGCAGGAACTCGGCAAGGCGCACAAGGCCCGGATCAAGGTGATCGTGGGCGACGAACTGCTCAAGCAGAACTGGCCGATGGTGCATGCCGTGGGCCGCGCGTCGACGCGGGCGCCGCGGTTGATCGACCTGGTGTGGGGCAAGGAGAGCGACCCGAAGGTGACGCTGGTGGGCAAGGGCGTGTGTTTCGACACCGGCGGGCTCGATCTCAAGGCCGCGGCCGGCATGCTCAACATGAAGAAGGACATGGGCGGTGCCGCCACCGTGCTGGCGGTGGCCTCGATGGTGATGGCGGCCAAACTGCCGGTCCGGTTGCGGGTGCTGGTGCCGGCGGTCGAGAATTCGGTGTCGGGAAACGCTTTCAGGCCGCTCGACGTGGTGCCGACGCGCAAGGGGCTCTCGGTCGAGATCGGCAACACCGACGCCGAGGGGCGCTTGATCCTCTGCGACGCGCTGCACGAGGGCGCGTCGGAAAAGCCCGCCATGATGGTCGATTGCGCGACCCTGACCGGCGCGGCGCGGGTGGCGCTGGGCACCGACCTGCCGGCGCTGTTCTGCAACGACGACGATCTGGCCCAGTCGCTGATCGCCGCGGGCGAGGAGATCACCGATCCGATGTGGCGGATGCCGCTGTTCCAGGGCTACCGGCGCCTGCTCGACAGCCGGGTGGCCGATCTCAACAACGTCTCGACCGGCGGCTTCGGCGGCGCCATCACGGCCGCGCTCTATCTGCAAGCCTTCGTGCCCGACGACGTGCCGTGGGCGCATTTCGACATGATGGCCTGGAACAACACCAGCCGGCCCGGCCGGCCCGAGGGCGGCGAGGCCCAGGCGGCGCGGGCGATTTTCAGGACAATCGAGGACAGATTCGGACAGTGAGTGTCAGAAGTTGTCCGGCTCAGTAGCCGGATTTCGGGTCGACCGTGTGGATCAGCGGCTGGCCGGCTTTGAGTCGCCTGATGTTCTCGATCACCCCCGGCGAGGCCGTGCGCGGGTTGGTGGCGCCCGCGATATGCGGCGTCACCTGCACCCTGGGATGCGTCCAGTAGCGGTGCTCCGGCGGCAGCGGCTCGATGTTGAACACGTCCAGGGTGGCGCCGCTCAAGTGGCCTGAATCGAGCGCCGCCAGCAGCGCCTCGTCGACCACGTGCCCGCCGCGCGCCATGTTGATGAGGTAGGCGCCCTTGGGCAGCGCCGCGAAGGCCTCAGCGTTCAGGATGCCGCGCGTCTCGCGGGTGAGCGGCAGCACGTTGACCAGGATGTCGCTTTCGGCCAGCAGCCGCCTGAAGCCGTCCGGACCGTGGAAGGTCTCGAGGCCGGGCAGCGACTTCTGCGTCCGGCTCCATCCCGCCGTCGGGAAACCCAGCGCTGCGAACTTGTTCGCCGTGTCCTGACCGATCGTGCCCAGGCCCAGGATGCCGATGCGGCGATGGATGGTGTCGACGAAGTCCTCGGGCTTCCACTGCTTCGCCCGCTGGCTCGCCGCGTACTTGTCGATGTCGCGGTGGTGCCTGAGCGCCCAGTAGATCGCGTACTCGCTCATCTGGCCGACCAGCCCGTCGTCCATGATGCGGGTGATCGGCACGCCGTCGGGCAACCGGTCGTCGGCCAGCAGATGATCGACGCCCATGCCCAGCGACACGATCATCTTCACATTGGGCAAGGAGGCGATCAGCCCGCGCGGCGGCTTCCACGCCAGCGCCACCTCGATGTCGGCCTTGTCGCCGAGAGCGTCGAGGGTGCGGAAATCGAGCGGCCCGAGCGCGGCTTCGAGCGCCTTCTTCCAGAGCACGCCGTCGGTGTCGCGGCTGATGTAGGCAATGGCGTCAGGCATGGCGCACCCGGAAGATGTAATGTTGAAGGACCCAGGCGGTCGCCGCCAGGGCGATGCCGACCAGGTCCGTGATCGTGCCCGGCGTGATAAGGCAGATCGCGGCCGCGGCCAAGACCGCACGCGGTACCAGCGACAGCGCCTCGGTGAGCCAGCCTTCGGTTGCGCAGGCCAGCAGCCAGACGCCGACCGCGGCGGTGGCGAAGGTGTGGGCGATCTCCCAGAAGGTGCCCTGGCCCAGCAGCACCGGGCTGTAGAAGAACATAAACGGCACCAGGAATGTCGCCAGGCCCATCTTCACGGCGATCCACGACGTCTTCCAGGGATCGCCCTTGGCCATGCCCGCCGCGGCGAAGGAGGCCACCGCGACCGGCGGCGTGATCGCCGACAGGACGGCGAAGTAGAAGATGAACATGTGCGCCACCAGCTTG
>JAUXWB010000123.1 GCA_030684475.1 Reyranella sp.
TTTGAGGATGGCAACTACAGATCTCGGACCAGGCTCGGAAACTATCGGCCGTTTCGTCACCGTCGCGGCCCGAACCGAGCTGTTCCCATTGATACCAAGCGGACCGCAGATAGGGAGAAGGAAGCGGCCAATGCCCTGGACCTAGACTAGGTGGCAGAGGTGCTTCTCGTACTAGGTGCCTGGTAGTGAAGGTAACCAGTCAGGCGGGCGCACCAGCCATCTTCCTTTAGACTCCGAGCGCCGCGTAAGTTCGTCGAATACCCGTGAAGCGGACAACATAGCCCATGATAGTGCGTGGCATCGGACCCGGCCCAGATCAGTCACACGTCCCCAACGCCGAACGAATGCTCTCGACGAGAGCACCGTCGGATAGGAGCTTCTCGAGAACGCAGCTGATTCCCGACATTTCTGCGAAGAGACGCAACTGCTTGCTGGCGCGGCCAGTGATCAGTATCGCCGGCAAAACCACGTCGCGCGCCCGCAGGGCATCCACCAGCTGCAACCCGTCCATGCCCGGCATGCGATAGTCCACGACCAGGCAACCATGTAGCGGCAGGTTCCCGTCAGCCAAGATCGCCGCCGACCCGTCGTATTGGCGGACGCTCCATCCCTGAGGATGGTTCCGGCCTCCCTTGCCATATGCGCGGCCATGTACGCGGCATTCCTGATCGGTTCGGTGAACTCCACCGTTCCTGCTTATCAGGCCGGTGCGCCGGGCGACTTGATCCAGCGCAAGCGCGTCGCCGATTGCCCGACCGTCTACTTCACGCCGCCGTCGAGAAGCACCATCCGAACCAACTCTGAGAGGCTGTCCGCCTGCATCTTGGTCATCACATTGGCGCGATACACTTCCACCGTGCGCGCACTGATTCCCAAATCGTAGGCGATGATCTTGTTCGGCTTTCCGGAGACCAGGCCGTCAAGCACTTCCCGCTCCCGCTCCGATAACAGGTCCAAACGTCCCCGGACCTCGGTGCGGCGCTGTTCGCTCTCCGCATCCTGGGTATGGCGGGCCAGCGCCGACCGGATCGCTCCGAGGAGAACTTCGTCGTCGAAGGGCTTCTCGATAAAATCGGCCGCTCCCGCTTTCATGGCTTCTACCGCCAAGGCGACATCGCCGTGCCCAGTCATCACGATCACCGGCAGCCCGATCTTGTTCTCCCCGAAGCCGGCGCTGGAGTTCAAGGCCGTCCATACCGGGCATACGGACGTCGGTAACGATACAGCCGCCCTGGGCATTGGGCAGGGCAGCCAGAAAAGCCACGGCCGATTCGTGCACCCGTACCGCGAGGCCCGCTGTACTGAGCAGAAACGCCAGCGACTGACGCACGTCGAGGTCATCGTCGATCACGTGGACGACCTGGCTATCCGGCAAGAGCGGGCTCCTCTTCTGCTGGTGCGGCACGCAGCGTGAATCGGAAGATCGTGCCGCCCGACGGTCTCGCGTCAACCCAGATCTTGCCACCATGCGCCTCCACGATCGTGCGGCAGATCGACAGACCAAGCCCCATGTCTTTGCGCTTGGTCGTGACGAACGGCTGGAAGAGATGCGCTGCAACCTCCGGGGCGAGCCCAGCCCCCGTGTCTGACACGCTCACCTCTACGGTTTCGTCGGCACTCGCTGCCGTTCCAATCTCCAGTTCGCGGCGACTGGAGGATTTGACCATGGTCTCCATGGCGTTGCGAATCAGATTGACCACGACCTGCTGGATCTGGATGCGGTCGGCGATAACGAGATTGGCGCCAGGATCCAGCCGGAACAACACCGCGATGCCGTTGTCCTTGACGCCAATCAGAGCCAGGGCGCTGGCATCCTCTATCAGTTTCGGAAGGCTTTCGACACGGCGGTCACTTTCGCCGCGCGCCACGAACTCCCGGAGACGGCGGATGATATGCCCGGCACGCAGTGCCTGGTCGGCGGCCTTGCTGACGGCGTCACGGAGCACGAGTGCCGGCTCGCCATCGATGCGTTCGAGCAGCCTTTGACATCCCTTCAGGTAATTGGCGATCGCCGTCAGCGGCTGATTGATCTCGTGTGCCAGGGTGGAGGCCATTTCACCAAGTGCCGTGAATCGCGACATGTGCGTCACTTCCGACTGAAGTTCCTTCAATCGGCTCTCCGTCATCTGCTGGTTCGTCAGGTCGCGAATGAATCCCGTAAAGTAGTGCTTTTCGGCCGATCGCAGCTCGCCGATCGTGAGATGCATGGGGAACGTCGTGCCGTCCTTGCGCTGCCCCACCACGATGCGGCCGATGCCGATGATGCGACGCTCACCGGTCGTCAGATAGCGCTCGAGATAGGCATCGTGCTGCTCCCGATGTGGCGTCGGCATGAGCTGCTTGATGTTCTTGCCCGCGACCTCGTCGATCGAATAGCCGAATAGCCGTCGGGGGTCGTGCTGAGCTACTCGATGCGGCCGCGCTCGTCGATGATGATCATCGCATCGGGAACCGTCTGCATGATCGACCGCAGCCGCGCTTCGGCGGCCTCCAAGGCAGAGGTCAGAGCTGCAAGGTCCTTCGGCGCGTGGGTCGATGTCGGCATCTAGCCCCTTCGGGTAATTTTCGAAGGAACGATAGTACAACCCGAATATTGCTATCCCGGCCCTTCTACCGATTCGAGCCTGTCGAAGGCGCCGAGCAAGGTACCGACCCGATTGGCGGACGATAACCACTCGGCAAGGCGAGGATAGTTGTCAACCAGCCAATTGAAGGCGCCTTGCACCGCGACGAAGGCCGCGGCGGCCTGGGTGATCTCGCCAAGCAGCATCGTGCCCTGCACGTAGTGTGGCACGCACAGAATCAGTCCTATTAGGGGCGCCAACAAGGTATTGCCATGGGAAACGATGGTCGTCCGCATGTGTTGTCCGCACAGCCGCCACCACTGGCGGATGACGTCCTTGAGCGCGGTCCCCACTGTCGTCGTCGTCGCCTCGATGTCCGACGAGGTCATTTGTGCTGCCGCACTCCCACGCAACCGGGCGAAGGCATACTTCAATTCGGACTCCGCTTGGTTCTTGCTTTCGATCACGTCAACCATGTGCCGGCCAACGAGCATCATGGTGTCGGTTGTCAGCCCAGCGTAGACGACGGCTGCAACGACCAGGTAGCCCGGGATACTGAAGGTCAATCCTGATAGCTCGACACTGAGGGCGCCGCCGACATGCCACAAGACAACGACGAACGTCGTGGCGGACAACAGGCAGCCGAGAAGGCCCGCGACGAGATCGATTGGCACATCCGTGGCCAGCCGGCCATCCTCCGCAATGCGGTACTCCGCGTTCTGGTGCTCGCCGTTCCAGAGATCGAGGCGACGATAGCGTTCGTCTCCCAGCCAGGCGTCGATCAGCGTTGCGGTAAGCCATGCCCGCCACCGCCGCTGGAAGGTCATGCGGCACCAGACGGCGAGCGCCGCGCCAGAAGCGGCGGAGCGGCTCGTGATCGGCCGGAGCTGGTGAAGCTGCGTCAGACATGATCACCGCCGTCCGACTCGACTGCCGCGCTCCGGGCAAGCGCCGTCAACCCCAGGAAAGCAGTGTCGCGCCGCAGGACGATCCGTACGGGAACCGCCGCCAGATAGGGTTGAAATCTGCCTTTTGCCTCGAAACGTCGGCGGAAGTTCGTGCCAGCCAGGCAACGGGCAATGTGCGGAACGATGCCGCCGCCGACGAAGACGCCACCTCGCGCGCCAAAAAGCAACGCAACATCACCGGCAACCGAGCCAAGGAATGACACGAAGCTATCGAGGGCTTTCCGGCACGTATCGCAAGTCTCGTCGAGCGCTGCCCGCGTCACCTCGGCGGGTGTCCGTGGTTGGACTTCGACTTGGTCGATCGATGCAATCGCTTGATAGAGATTGACCAAACCAGGACCTGACAGGACTCGTTCGGCCGAAACATGCGCAAACTGCCGCCGGAGGATTCCAATGAGGTCCGCCTCGCGATCGGTCGTCGCGGCCAAGGTCATGTGACCGCCCTCGCTCACGACAACACGCTCTCCCGTGAGCCCCGGAACGTAGCAGGCCATTCCCAATCCGGTACCAGGGCCGAGCAATGCCATCGGCGCGCCATGAACACCGGTCCCTGGTCCGACCAAGAGCGTATCCGACGGCGCCAGATGGGGCAGGCTCCAGGCAGTAGCCTCGTGATCGTTGACGAGACGGACCGCCTTGAAACCGAACTCGCGCTCCAGCTCCGTGACCTCGGCCACCCACGAAGAATTGGTGAGTGGGCATCGACCACTCACGACGGGGCCGGCCACCGCAAAGATTGCCTCGTCTATCGACGTGGCATTGCCGTCGTCCGCGAGGAAATGCCGGATGGCGTCGTGAATTTGTGGATGAGTCTCAACGTCCAGAGACCGGACGAGTCCCAGCTCGTTGCCGGACAATACCGCAAACCGGGCATGGGTCCCTCCAATGTCAGCCAGGAGGACGCGTTTCATCATGGTGTACGAGCCGCCTTTTCGGCCCGGATCAACTGTGCATACCACCGGGCAGATGCCTTCGGAATGCGCCGTTGCGTCGGATAATCGACATATACGAGTCCGAAGCGATTGGCGTACCCCGCACCCCATTCGAAATTGTCGAGCAACGACCACACGAAGTAGCCGCGGACGTCGGCGCCCGCGGCGACCGCCTCGCGTAAGGCACCGGTGTAGGTCGCGAGATAGTCGACGCGTTCCGGGTCGACGACATCGCCTGTCGCGTTCGGTTCTTCGACAGCACCCGCCCCATTCTCCAAGACATAGATCGGCAGGCGATAGCGCCGGTCGACATCGATCAGGGTGTCTCGAAAAGCGGCCGGATCGAGCTGCCAGCCGATTGGCGATCTCGGTACGCCAACGGGTGCGTCGGCCCAGGCAAACCCCAAGGGTGCATTTGCGTCCGCTGCGGCATAGACGGGCGAGTAGTGATTGACGCCAAACCAGTCCGGCTTGCGGCAAATCCGCTCCATGTCCCCTGCTTGTATATAGGGCTCGATCGCCCGCGCCAGCGCAGGCGGATAATGACCCAGGATCTGCGCTTCCGGGAACGCCTTGTTCCAGTATTCGTCGAGCACAGTAGCCGCTGCCTCATCGGCCGACGTGCGCGCGACCGGGCGAGACGGCTGCATGTTATGGATGGCGCCGATCGATGCCGCCGGGACGCGCGCCCGCAGTACGTCGACACCGGCACCGTGCGCCAGATTCACGTTATGAATGGCTTGGTGAAGCCCGGCCGGATCGGTCGTCCCTGGCGGATGCCAGGCAAACCCATAGCCGAAAAGCGTGAACACGGATGGTTCGTTGAACGTGGCGAAACGACGGACTCGATCGCCAAACCGTTCCGCGACAAGCTTCGCATAGTCGGTAAACCAGCCGGCGATATCGCGATTGAGCCATCCACCCCGATCCTGCAGCGCCTGCGGCAGATCCCAATGGTAGAGGCAAAGCCAGGGTTCGATGCCGGCAGCAAGCAGTTTGTCGATCAATCGGTCGTAAAAGGCCAGTCCAGCTTCGTTCACCACGCCACGACCAGTCGGCAGAACTCGCGGCCAGGCAATCGAGAACCGGTAGGCGCCGACGCCGAGATCGCGCATCAGCGCGATGTCCTCGGCGTAGCGGTGATAGTGATCGCAGGCGACATCGCCAGTATCGCCGTTGGCAATTCGGCCGGGCACGCTACAGTATCCGTCCCAGACGCTCGGCCCACGCCCGTCGACCTGCGTGGCGCCTTCAATCTGGTAGCTCGAGGTCGAGACGCCCCAGACGAAATTGCGCGGCAGCGACATGGGCGCGACCTCGCGTATCGCGGCTGGCGGCTCCGGGATGAGCAGTTGCGGTGGGCTCGTCATGTGCAGGATCCAGTCGTTGCGACCGCGATGTCGTTCAGGGCGTGATGGCGACTTTCAGCACGCCGTCGCGCTGGTGGGAGAAGAGCTCGTAGGCCTCCTCGATTTCGTCGAGCTTGAAGCGATGCGTCACCAAGGGTCCAAGATCAATCCTGCCTGAAGCGATGACGTCCATGAGACGCCGCATGCGCTCCTTCCCCCCGGGACAAAGCGTCGTGACGATCCGCGTGTCGCCAAGGCCAGCTGCGAAGGCATCGAGCGGAATGCGAAGGTCGGTGGAATAGACCCCCAGGCTGGAGAGGGTGCCGCCTGGCCGGAGGACGCGCAGGGCGGCTTCGAACGTGCCTTGGGTGCCCAGCGCCTCTATGGAGGCGTCGACCCCACGACCATCCGTCAATTCCAGGATGGCCTTCACCGGATCGCGGTGCTGATAATCGATCGTATGATCCAGCCCCAGCGCGTCGCCCATCGCGAGTCGTTCCGGTATCGTATCGACCCCAATGACAGTGGTCGCCCCCATCAGGCGGGCGCCTGCTGCGGCGCAAAGCCCGATGGGTCCCAGGGCGAAGACGGCAACGGTGTCGCCAAGGCGAATTCGGGCGCTTTCGGCGCCCGAGAATCCCGTCGACATGATGTCTGGGCACATCAGCACCTGCTCGTCGCTCAATTGAGGCGGCACGGGTGAGAGATTCACCATCGCGTCCGGCACCAGCACGAACTCCGCCTGGCAACCATCGATCGTGTTGCCAAACTTCCAGCCTCCCATGGGCTTGAAGCCATGGCGTGTGCCGGCGCCGTCCTGGGAATGTTGGCCGCATAGGCACGCGTAGCTGTGGCCGCTCGGCGTGATGGCACCGACAATCACCCGCTGGCCTTCCTCGTAGCCCGTCACCGCGGGGCCGAGTTTCTCGATGATACCGACAGGCTCATGGCCGATCGTGAGGCCCTTGTTGACCGGATACTCGCCCTTCAGGATGTGAACGTCGGTGCCGCAGATCGTGGTTGTCGTGACGCGGATCAGCGCGTCGAGCGGGCCGACATCGGGCACTGGCTTGGAATCGAGGACGATCCGGCCGGGCTCGACGAAGATGGCGGCTTTCATCTGTGGCATGAGCGACCTCGCGACGTGGACGGACGGGAATGCAGCAAACCACCCTAGGTGCGCCGATGAGGCCCTCCTTTGATGTACCTCAATGGGACTGAAGCCTATTTGGTTTGAAGCTCTTGATCTGCCGCAAGATCCTCCCAGGCGCGGTGTGTTGAATGACTAGGTGCTCGACCAATTTCGGCCGGGAATCAGGTCCAGGGAGGGTTGCATGCGCGCGAGACAAATCATGACGAGACCTGTTCACACGGTGGCCGCAGACGCCTCCGTGTACGATGCTGCACAGGTTCTGTTGAATGCCTGCGTCAGCGCCGCGCCCGTTGTCGACGCCGACGGGAAGATGCTCGGGATCGTCAGCGAAGCCGACCTGATGTACCGAACCGAAATCGGGACCATGCCCGGCAAATCGTGGTTGCAGCAACTCCTGGCCGATGACGCCGTGATGGCGAGGGACTATATCCGCGCACATTCCCACCGGGTTGCCGACGTCATGACCAAGAATGTCGTAGCAGCGGAAGAACAGACTTCCCTCGGGGACATCGCCGCGCTCATGCAGCGCCATCGCGTCAAGCGTGTCCCCATTCTGCGTGAAGGCCGGATTGTCGGAATCGTCAGCCGAGGCAATCTTCTTCAGGGATTACTCGCCCGTGAACCCTCGGAGCCCGAGAGTTCATCCGGCGACGACAAGCTCCGCTCTGTCGTGGTGGCCGAACTCGCCAAGCATGGTTGGGCCTCGTCGTTCCAGCCGACGAATGTTGTCGCCGAGGCCGGCATCGTGCACCTCTGGGGCTATGTCAGCAGCACCGCCATCAAAGACGCCCACCGCATCGCAGCCGAAAACGTTCCCGGCGTGAAGCGCGTCGAGAACCACATGAACATCCTGCCGCCCGAGGTGCACTTCGGCGTCTAGATCCAAGAGACGGGATCGGCACGATATCATCACTTCCCGGAGCGTCCTGCGGTCCCTGCAGTCATGAGCGAAGCCGAGCGTTCTTGCGCCGCGACTGCCACGCTGCTGCCTACGGCCGGATGAAGATCAGGGGATTGTCGTCGTCGAGATTGTCCGCGGCGGCCGTCAGCTCGGCGGCAATGTCGTCGTTCGACCGTCCGTTCTTGAACAGGCGGATCGCCTCCGACAGCAGGCAGCGCGCCACAACATCGCTCAAGTTACCGTGGTTCGCGGCTTCCTTCAGCGCCGCTTCGACGTGACTTTCTTTCTAGTCGACCCCATTCAACGACCGCAACAAGCTGATGCGCACTCATGACGGATCCCTTCCATTGCTCATGCCCGCACCCGCATGAAGCGCTGCAACGCTGCTTCGCACTCGTGCCTACTGCGCGACCTGGCGAGCGGATCATCATTGGCCGCAAAGGCACGGTCGATTTCCCGCCAGTCGGCATCCGTGAACGTCGCCTGCGCTACGGGCAGGATCTCCCGCTCTTCGCAGCGCATATGCCGCCAGTTGAACCTGGCGAAGTCACTGGCGACACTTGCGAAGAGTGGTCCCGCCTTGTGATCGCCTCGCTCCCAATTGGCCAGCGCGTCGCACATTCGTATGGAGTGGCCCGCGTTGGCGGCATGTTCGCGCCGCAGCCGGGCAATCTTGCGACCGATGTCCGGAGTACGTCGCTCGAGCACGCGAAATAGATAGACCTCCTCTTTGGGGTGGTGGAGGCGCTCGGCAAACCGATCGAAATACTGGAGCAACGCCCACAGCCAGGGAAAGTCCGGCCTCTCGCCGGCATGTACTGCCTTTCGGGAGATCACCCACAAGGAGGACAGTACGGAATTCAAGGCCCGGTGTTCGTCCTTGATGATTTGTATGGCACTCGGCACGGCACCCCCTCTTTTCAGTGGGTCTGGCGCGCAGGCCCGGGTCGAATTCCAGCACATGACCCGCCAGCAGGATTGCGCGCTCCCTGAGGTCGCGCGGAGCATCGTCGTGGCGCTCCAGTACTTGCAGGACATCGCGCGCCTCCAGCCAGGGACCGATCCCGCGGCCAATCGGCTGCGTGCCATCGGTGCCCACGACAATGGTATTCAGACCAACTTCGTCGGCGACGTATTCAAAGAGCTTGCGCAGGCGGACGAACGATTCGCGGTGGCGCAGCTTCGCCGTTGGGCTGACTGGCAGGTCGAGCACGAGATGTGTCGAGCCGGCCGCCAGCTTCTTCGACAGGATCGAGGCCACCATCTGCTCCGGCGTATCGATCGACAGCGGACGCTCGACGGAGATCAGCACGTCGTCCGCCGGCGAGAGATTGGCATGCCCACCCCAGACCAGGCAGCCGTTCTGGGCGGCAACGATCTCGCGCATTTCCTCAGGTCCGACATCGACGCGCGCCAGCACTTCCATAGTGTCGGCAGTACCGGACGGCGAGGTGATGGCGCGGGATGAGGTCTTGGGAATCTTGAGCCCGTGGGCCGCCACGATGGGCACCACGATCATCGATGTGCGATTACCCGGGATGCCGCCGATGCAGTGCTTGTCGACGATCCGGTCGCCATTCCAGGTGAGCCGGCCACCGACCGAAGCCATGGCCCGCGTCAGCGACAGCACCTCGGGTGCCGTCGTGAATCGGGCGCTGGCGATCAAGAAGGCGGCGATCTCCATTTTCGAGTAGCGGTGGGCCGCGAGGTCACGGGCGATCGCCTGGTAAGCCTCGGGCGACAGCACGGCGCCATCGATCTTGGCGCGGATATGATCGAGGCTGGCGGGTGGTGACGCCTGGGCGATCTCTACTGGCGTCCCATCCGGCAAGCCGAGCTGCCGGTACGCAGGGAGGGATAGTCCGAGTTCGTCGGCTGCCATGATGGATTCGTCATCGACGATGTTGAGGGTGGCGATAATGCGCCGGCCGCCGCCCGAGATTTCGATGCGGGCGAGGGCCACGAACTCCTGGGCGCGATAAAGCGGACAACGCCGGGCGAGAAAGGCCACCGTCTCATGGCAGGTGTCGATGCCCAACTGCTTGAGACGGAGCATTGAAGGTCAGCGACGACGCATCTGAATAGTGAGCATGGTGATCAGGGAGACCATCAGGTAGGCGCAGCCGACAATCAGGGCGGCATAGACGTCGCCCAGCCCGAGGCAGATCGCACGATAACCGGACAGGGTGAGAAAGGCGAGGCTGACTGCCATCAATAGGCCGGCCACGAGATATCCAGCCAGCGACACGGCAGCCTTTCGCGCGGCGTCGAGAGCCAGAGCGGTGCCAACCAAAGCCGCCGATCGGGCAAGATTGAGAAGAAGCATGGCGTTCTCCAGCCGTTGCTCACCGCCGACGCAACGATGCCAGCAGGAAACCCGCTGCCGCGGCAAGGCCTACAGCGATGAGGGGTTGCTTGCGGATGGAGTCTTCGAGGTGGCCGCGGCCCCTGTCAGCAGCGCTCTTGGCCGTGTCGGCCGTTCTTGCCAGGTCGTCGAGCATCGTATTGGCGCGCAAAAGAAGATCCTGCGCACTCTCGCTGACGGCCTTCACGGCTTCAGCGCCCTCGACTTTGGCCGCCCGTTCAAAGGAAGACGCCAGCTCCCTGAGAACGTCCCGAAGGTCGTCGAAAGCCGAACCACCGCAACCGTACATATCTTTGTGATTGGATGTGACCATGAGTTCCTCCTGCAAGCCAGATCAGCGTCACATGAAGCGACTGATGGCCCTTTGACCTGCATCAACGCCGCCGGCCTAACGTCCGGGGCGGACGCTGGCCATGTTGCCTGGGCGGTTGCTTCCCTCCGCCGCACAATGGCGAACGGCAGCCACGGCCGTGCCGCCAGCACCTGCCTGCAGATCAACCCAAACCTCGCCGTCGAAGTCTGGAGGTTGGCCGGCCCGCTCCACGACAAGATCGAAGCGCAGAATCATGATCTTGCCCGCCTGCATGGCATCGAGCAGCTGCTTCGACAGCAGAGGCAGCGTCTCTTCCGCACCGTCGGCGAGCACGGCATAGCCCTCGGCGAAGAACAGTTCGACGGGAAATACACGACCATCGATTGCGACCTCGGCACGAGGGTCTTGCTTGAGCCACTGCGGCACCGCACTGTTCGGCAGCAGCAGCTCCTCCGTCGACAGGAAGACCTGGAGCTGGAGTCCCCGATGGTTATCGACCTGCTCGCAAGCAAGGACGATGCTGTCGACATTGAGGTTAGTGTTTGCCGGATCGATAACGGCATAGCTCGGTGTCTCTACGTCCCGTTCGAGTTCCCAGCCCTCGAATTTCACCGCCTCGGTACTGGCCAGAGACGCGGTTGCAATGAGACAGGTCAACGACGTCAGCAGATATATGGCTCGCCCGAGCCCGCGCTCCAGGCCGCCCCCGAAACTGTTCACGTCCCGGACCTTGCGTCGAATTGCGATGTTTCGACTACAGCTCGCTCGCCATGCGGAAGCGGCCACGCTTGCTGCGGTTGCACCGGCAACATCCGGCGAAGGTTCTCGATCCCTCGATCGCCCACTCTTTCGGAGAGCAGATCGAGCACGGCAAGGATAGCGGCTCGTGGATCTTTAAGGGAATTAGGCCGGAACCAGAGATCTACATGCGCAAGGAAATCCGTGGCCCCGCGACTCTTGCCGGCCGTCCAGGAAGACGGCCATTGCTCGTAGTTGGTGCCGCACAACCGCATCGGAAAGTCGGCCGCGAGATCGGTCGGCTCGTTTACCCATGACCACTCCCATAGCGCATGGAGGACCGCCATCAACAGGCGACAACTGCGCGGCTTGTCGCGCCAGCCAAGATGCCGGTCGAGTTCGTCGATCATCGCGTGCGTGACCTGGACGGTATGGTCCTGGCGTTCGATCCCCCCCTGTTGCTCATGGGCAGTCCCCCTTTGCGGAGGAAATCTACGCCTCGGTGCTTTGATCGGGCTTGACCTGGATCAAACCCTTCTGACCGGCATGGTCCATATAGGTCTAATTGTCGTCCGCGGACCGCCGACGAATGCCAAAAAGGGAGCCGCCGCCATGTTGATCCAAAGCATGCCGTTGCAAGCCAGCATTGAACTCCTGAAGCGGTCGAAATTCGTCAGGTTGCTCGCGCACAAGAAGGGCAGCCTTACGTGACACCAATGCTGTGCGCTTACGATGCAGGTTTTCTCTACAGCTTTTCCACGCCCGGCAAGAAGATCGAATGGATGCGCGCCAATCCGCTGGTCTGCGTCGAGGCGGACGAGTTCCTAAATCGACGGGATTGGGCGACGGTGATTGTCTGCGGGCGATACGAAGAACTGTCCAACACCCATGCTCACGACGTGGATCGGAGCCACACCCATGTCCTGCTGCAGCATCGACATCCCGCTTGGTGGGAGCCTGCCTACGTGAAATCGATTATCGATGGAGAAGAGCGACCACGCGAGCCGGTGTATTTCCGCATTCGAATCGCGCAGATTGACGGTCGACGGGGAGTGCCCGACGATCGTACCGCTGCCTGACCGCGTCATCGCATGTCCGCAGTTGCATGGCGATGCGAACTGACCGGGGATGCGATGCAATGAACATCGTACTGGCCGAGGCCGCCAATGAGCGCGTTCGGGTTACGCTGCGGGCGGCACCGGCTGTCACATTGCACACTGAGGAGTTCTGGCGGACCGACGGCAACAGCCCGGTACTGGCAGAGCATGGTCGACTCACCGTCTTTTTCTCCGACTTCGAGCCATGCGGCCACACATTGCGACGGTGCGGTGGCCGGGCGCAAACCCTTGAAGGAAAATCGGTCTCCGTACGCCTGATCGACGATCCGGATCCACAGGTCGGCAAATGGATCGAGGCCGTCTGGCGGGACCCGACCGACCAGTTGCGAGGCTGGTATCACGCCGAGGAAATGACACCGTGTCCGGCGCGCCTTTTCGTGCCCCATATCGGCGAACTGGTCTCGCTGGATGACGGTTTGAGCTGGCGATGTCGTGGCGAACTGCTGCGTGGCCCGGCCGACCAGGTCGACTGCACATGGCGCAATGGCTTCTTTGCCGGCGGCTATGGCGATTTCAGCATCGTGCCGGATCGCAGCAGCAGCCATCTCTATCTGGCCTTCTCGAGCTACCTCGTCGACGAGAGCGCCCAAGGCGTGGCAATGGCCCGGCTTCCGGCCGATAGGCCGTCCACGCCTGCCGCAGGGTTGGAGTTGTGGTGCGCCGAGGGCTGGCGGCCGATCGCCAACGGTCTGCTTCCCAAGCCTCTCTGGCGTCCGGCCCGCGGTTGGCGCCATGGCGACCCAGACAGCTTCTGGGGGCCGGCACTGCACTACAATCAAGGACTGGATGCCTACGTGATGCTGCTCAACCATACGGCCGGCGGCGCGAGCGACCTTGCGCAGGAAGGCATCTACGTGAGCATCAACAAGGTGCTCGAGGACCCGCAAGGCTGGAGTGCGCCTCTGCAGATCGTGCGCGGCGGCGCGTGGTACCCGCAGGTCGTCGGTCTGTGTGACGGGCAAGGCGACACCGTTGCAGGGTCAGTCGCGCGGTTCTTCATGGGTGGATTTTCCGCCTGGGAGATCGAATTCCAGAAACCTGGACAAATGAATGCCACCAGCCATCCACTTCACCCGACCAAGACCGATTTCACCGCGCTGTTTGGTCCGGGAAAGCGCTGCCCCTGGTGACCAGGGGTTGGTCACCGCGCCTGCGCGTAGCACCATCCCACTTGTTGGGATCTATTTTGTTCGCTCCCAGGCAGGAGAGATTCCGCTGAGCATCAGCCATCCGATGTGCCGTGCAGTACCCGCTGCAGCACCTTGGTCTGGCCGAGGACTGGGAGCAACGTGTAGATACGCGCCGTCATCAGGTCGTCCGACGTGAGTTCGGCCGTCACCCTGTAGCTCTTGCCGTCATCCGGGTTGTGGAACCAACCGGCTTTCCAACGGTTGGCGCCATCCGGCTGGAGATTCCAGAGAACGGTAAGACCGCACAATCCGCGCTGGCGCAGCGCCGGATCGGGATTGTGCTTGTCGCGATTGAGGACGCCCTGGGAATCGCGGGGTATCTGCAGCCAGACACACCCGCATAGCAGCCCGTTGCAGTCGAAGATTTGCACGGCCGCCTTGCCGTCCATCAGCCATCCGCTGTCCAAAACCAACGCCCGGGCGATGGCGCACGGAACCGAGATCAACAGGAAGGCTGCCAGGAGCAAGGCAGACCGACTGGAGTTCCGTAGCGGTTTCATGGGACCTCCTTGCGGGCACACTAAAATATCAATGGCCAGCACCGGGATTGATCCAGGTCAAAGGAAAGGCCATCAGGCGCGCAATTATCCCCTTCGCCAGGGTTTGCCTGCCAAGTCTGCTGGGAGGTTCTTGATGACGCATGAAAAGGCACTCGCAAAGACCGAGGCGATTGCAGGCGCAGCTTTCGACTTCAATGGAACATGGATGAACCAGTATGGGTCAAGGATGGAGTTGAAGGTTTCTGGGCAAACGCTTGCGGGCATATATGAAAGCGCCGTGTCGTCCAGTGGGAGTGCGATCAAAGGACAGCTGTCGGGTTTCATAAATGGCGATCTTATAACCTTTTCGGTCAATTGGCCGACTGCCGCGATTACGTCTTGGGTCGGCCAGGTGATCAAGGATGGTGGCAATGATGTTATCGCCACCTTGTGGCAGATGGCTGCAAATGTCCCAGACGCTGACGAACCGACCGGTCTATGGCAGTCAATTCATGCCGGCACCGATCGCTTCTGTCGCTAAGCAGATACGTGAGCTGCTCGAGCGGACGTCAGGCTGACGGGGACGATCGATGCAAAAATTTCCGCTTGCCGAACCGGTCACGCTGTTTTGGCGTAAGGAAGAACGAAAATATCGAGCCGACTCTCGCTACTTCGGCCGCGCCGAGGACGCGATAGTTTGGGCCTTTGAGGCACTACCTAAGGACCAGCGGCGGCATGCTTACTTGCGCTTCGAAAACGATCACAGAAGAGTCAGCGTATCGGAGGTCGAGAAAACCTATCAATCCATCAAATCCACTTAGGACACTGTCTGTCCCTACGACACTGCTCAAGGCACTTGGCCAAGGCAGCTTACCTCCATTTCCACGCGGCACGTCCCAATCCAGGACATGGCGGACAATGCTCGGCGGGTCGACGCCTGCTCGAGCTTCCAGCTCTCGAACCCGTCCGCGGCATCGGTTACGGAGGACGTTGCACAGAGCCATGCCAACATGGACGCCAGTCGCGCCATCCTATGGAGCCCCTGCGTTGCCCGATACCTTTCCGACCTTTGAGGCAAGCTAGGCACGAAAACCTGCTGCGATGTGATCCAGATCAAGTCCGCGAAGCTGAAAATGTTGCCTATTTTGCGAGAAGATTCGGGTGGTAGTGGCAAGTGTTGACCGAAAGCATGACCCGACTGGCCAGTATCGAAGTGTTGGCACGGGCGAACCGCATGGGCGAGCATGCCGCATCTTGGTAGATGGTTGACGGCCATCGTTTGCTTGCTGGTGCTGGTCGGCTCGCCCGGTCATGCCGCCGATTCACCCTCGGTTCCAATCCTGCTCTATCATCGCCTCGGCCCAATCACTTCCGACGAAATGACGGTGACGACGCCCGTGTTCGAGGCGCAGCTCAAGTTGATTCAGGAGCGCGGGTACAAAGTCATTCCTCTGTCTGCGCTGCTGGTGGCGTTGGGCGATTCTGCTGTTCCAATGCCGGAGCGCGCCGTAGTGATGACCGTCGACGACGGCCATCGCACCATCTATTCGGACATGTTCCCGCTGATCCAGGGGCTGAAGATTCCGGTCACGCTGTTTATCTACCCTTCGGCGATCTCGAACGCCGACTATGCGATGACCTGGGCGCAGTTGGCCGAAATGAAAGCGTCGGGACTGGTCGACATTCAATCGCACACCTTCTGGCATCCCAACTTCAACGTAGAGAAGAAGCGCCTGGCGCCGGCCGCCTACGAGAATTTCGTCCAAGACCAGTTCCTCAAGTCCAAGGCTGTGCTGGAGCAGCGCCTGGGCGGCAAGGTCGACCTTTTGGCCTGGCCGTTCGGCATCCACGACCACCAGCTCGCCCTGTGGGCGCGGGCGGCGGGCTATATTGCGGCATTCACCATTGAACGCCGCCCCGTGACCCGGTCCGACAAGATCATGGCGCTACCGCGCTTCATCGTCACCGACCTCGACCGCGGCAACCGTTTTGTGTCGTTTCTGGAAGCATCCAAATGAAGAACGTCCTCCAGTGGCCTCTGGCTGTTGTTGTGCTTTTGATGATGCCGGCGGCAATGGCCCACGGCCAGGGCAAGGCCCCCGAGGTCAATCAAGAGCAGGTCAAGGAGGCGGCACGCGAGGTCGAGCGCGAAGGCACCGTCGTCGACGACAAGACCGGCGCTGCGATCGCCCGTGCCATTGTCACGGCGGGCAACAAGACGGTGCTGACCGACGCGCAGGGCCGTTATCGCGCCGCGGTCGGCGTCCAACCTCTGCAAGTCCGCGCCGTCGGGTATGGCCGCGCCACCATCGCGGCGAGCGACGCGGGGCCGCCGACCACTCGCCTCGTGCCGCAGCGGCCCAAGGCACTCTATCTCACGGTCTACGGCATCGGTGCGCCGTTCCTGCGCGATCCCGCCCTCGAGGTGATCGAGAAGAGCGGGCTAAACGCGCTGGTGATCGATCTCAAGGGTGATCGGGGTCTCATTCCCTATCCCAGCAAGATGCCGCTCGCCGCCAAGATCGGGGCCCAGAAACTCCGCACTATTCCCGACCTGAAGGAACTCGCGACCTCCCTCAAGGCCAAGGGCATCTACCTGATCGCGCGCATCGTGGTCTTCAAGGACGACCTCCTGGCTGCGGCGCACCCGGAGTGGGCGGTCCGTACCGCGGGCGGTGGCTTGTGGAAGGACCGCGAGGGTCTTGCTTGGCTTGATCCGTCCCGCAAGGAGGCGTGGGAGTTCAGCTTGAGCGTGGCCGAGGAAGCCGCTGAGGCGGGTTTCGACGAGATCCAGTTCGATTACGTCCGCTTCCCCGACACCGGCGGCCTTGCCTTTGCCAATGCACGCGACGAAAACACGCGTGTGGCTGCAATTACCGGATTCCTGCTCGAGGCACGCAAGCGGCTCACGCCCTACAATGTGTTCACGGCAATGGACTCCTTCGGCTACGTCTGCTGGAATCAGAATGACACCGGCATCGGGCAGAGGGTCGAGGATCTTGCCACGGCGGTCGACATCATCTCCCCGATGCTCTATCCGTCGGGCTTCCAATTCGGCATCCCCGGCTACCGCAACCCGATCGAACATCCCTACGAGATCGTCCACCTCTCGCTCGAAGAGTGCAACCGGCGGACGGCGAACACGGCGGTGCGTTTCAGGCCTTGGCTGCAGGCGTTCACCGACTATGCCTTTGGCGGAAAGGTCTTCGGCGCCGATGAAATTGCCAAGCAAATCAAAGCATCGCGCGACGCCGGTACCGACGGCTGGATGCTGTGGAACCCTCGCAATGTCTACTCGACCAATGACATCAAGCCCGAGCCCCCCGAGACCAGAGCCAAGGCGACCCGCTGAGGCGTTGCGGCTCTTCCTTCTCGGCGTGATCTGCCAGGCAGCTGTCGCCTGTGCGACGGCTGCGACGCCTGCCTCAGCCGCGCCGCCTGCCATGTATTCCAATTCCAACCAGGCTGATGAGGCCATCGGCGCCATCGTGCGTGACGAGATTGCTGCCGGGCACGTACCTGGCGCCGTGGTCATACTGGGCATCGGCGACAAGGTCGTGCTGCGCCAAGCCTATGGGCAGCGTTCCTTGATGCCGACAGTAAAGCCCGCCACGATCGACACGATCTACGACGCCGCGTCGCTCACTAAGGTGATGGCAACGTCGGTGGCGATCATGCAGCTCGTGGAGCGCGGCCAGATCGATCTCGACCGGCCTGCTGCCACCTACTGGCCGGCCTTCGCGACCAACGGTAAGGGCGACATTACTGTCCGCCAGCTCCTCACCCACTATGCCGCCTTGCCGGCCGGCATCCCGACGCGCGCCTGGTCGGGCACCGAGGGTGCGTTGGACGCTATCGTGGCGCTGAAGCCGCTGGCGCCCGCCGGCACGCGCTTCGTCTATAGCGACGTCGACTTCATCGTCCTGGGCGAGATCGTGCGGCGCGTCTCCGGCCAGCCGCTCGACGCCTACGCTGCCAAGAACATCTTCCAGCCGCTCGGCATGCGCGACACCGGCTTCCGGCCCTCTCCGCTCCAGCGAGACCGCATCGCGCCGGCCGACGTCGAGGGGGGCCAGCTGCGCTGGGGCGAGGTCCAGGATCCGATCGCTTATCGCATGGGCGGCGTTGCCGGTCATGCCGGCGCCTTCACCACCGCCGACGACCTGGCGGGCTTCGCGCAGATGATGCTGTCGGGCGGCAAGGGCGTGCTGAAGCCGGGCTCAATTGCGGCCATGACGCAGCCGCAGAGCCCGCCCGGCGCCGCGGCCTTGCGCGGCCTCGGCTGGGACATCGATTCGCCCTATGCGGTGTGGCTGGCGCCATCCTTCTCTACGCAGTCCTACGGCCACACCGGCTATACCGGCACGGCGATCTGGATCGATCCCTCGACCAGGAGCTTCCTGATCGTGCTTTCCAACCGCCTGCATCCCGACGGCAAGGGCAACAATCTGCAGATGCTGCGGCGCATCTCCACCGTCGCCGGCGCCGCAGCGCGAGGCGAGCAAGACCGGGTGATGTCTGGTGTCGACGTGCTTGAGGCTTACGGCTTTCGCCAGCTCGCCGGGCAGCGGGTCGGTCTGATAACCAATCGGTCGGCGCGCGACTCCGCAGGACGACGCACCGCCGACGTCCTGCACCAAGCCAATGGCCCCAGGCTTGTGGCATTGTTCAGCCCCGAGCACGGGCTCGACGCGGCGGCCGAGGGCAAGATCGCCGCGGGTCGCGACCAGGCTACGGGTCTGCCGATATTCAGTCTCTATGGCGATACCAGGCGGCCGACGCCCGCGATGCTGGCGGGTCTCGATGCACTGGTCTTCGACATGCAAGATGTCGGCACGCGTTACTACACCTATCCCACGACCATGGCATACGCAATGGAGGCCGCGGCGGCCCAGAAGCTCGACTTCTACGTGCTCGACCGGCCCGATCCCATCACTGCCGGCATGGTGCAGGGCGCGATGCTCGATGCCGATCTCGTTTCCTTCATCACCTACATGCCCCTGCCGGTGCGCCACGGCATGACGCTCGGCGAACTGGCGAGGCTGTTCAATGCCGAGAAGAAACTCGGCGCCAAGCTGCATGTCGTCGCCATGCGCCGCTACGACCGTGCGATGTGGTTCGACCAGACAGGATTTGCCTGGGTCCCGCCCTCGCCGAACCTCCGAAAGCTCGATCAGGCCGTGCTGTATCCGGGAGTCGGCATGATCGAAGGCGCCAATGTCAGCGTCGGCCGTGGCACAGATCAGCCCTTCGAGCTGATGGGTGCGCCGTGGATCGACGGCAAGGCGCTGGCCGACCATATGAACGGGCGCAGGATCGCCGGCGTGCGCTTCGAGGCCACGACCTTCACGCCGCGCGAATGGGCCTTTGCCGGCCAGAAATGCGAGGGCGTGCGCATCACCCTCACTGACCGCAACAGGCTCGACAGCCCCCTGCTCGGTGTCGAACTGATGGGAGCGCTCTGGCGTCTCCATGGCGACCGCTTCCAGATCGATCGCACGCTCGGCATGATCGGCTCAAGAGCCTCGCTTGCGGCGGTCAAGGCGCAAGGCGATCCCCGCGACATCGCACAGTCCTGGTCACCGGCGCTAACCAAGTTCCGCGAGCTGCGGCAGCGGCATCTGTTGTATTGACTCGCCCCGATCGACCGCATGGCCCCAATCGACCGACCCCGTCGCTCGTGGCATTCTTTGGCGAGTCCGGTGATATGCTATCAATGCGCAACCAGCACGCACCGATCCCCGGCAAACAGCTCGTTTATTATACCACCAAGCACCCACTTGCGTTGCCGGCTGTATCCGTAGGCCCCGGCAACAATTAGATCGGCAGCCAGTTCGTCGGCAATGGCATCCGGCTGAGGGGCATCCGCAGTTGTCAACGCCGCTTTCGTCTCCGCCACGACGCCATGAGGAGCCGGGGCAAAGTCGGCCTCCTTCGTGCGCGTGCGCAGTGAGAACCTGTGGAGATGAAGGCGTGGCTTGCTCTGCGTCTTGCAAGCCAGCGATAAACGCGGCGGGGAAAGTTCCTCGGCGCGCACCAGCGCGGGGTCGGGCGCTGCACCTCAAGGCAGGAATGAAGTGTAACCAATAAGTAGAACTATCGCTAAGCAGGCGCTGTGCGCTTGGGCAAGGTGAACCCGTTACTGCGCAATATCTGCTCCAAGACCTTGATGCCCGCTGCCGTGTTGCCCTTGCTGCAATTGTCGATGGCTTCGATGGCCGCGAAACTCAGCCTGGTCTCGCCGTCGGCGCCTGGGCTGCCGGCATATCGAATGACCAGTTCCCCAAGTACGACGCAGTAGGCCGTGTCGTTGGCTTGCGCCCACGTCGGGAGTGGTAGCAGCAGGAGCGCAATAGCGCCAACGAGACTGCTGATGATGCTGCCGTGTGCCATGTGCGTTCCCAGCGCCCCCTTGCGAAGCTGGAGCCCGTTTCAGGCGACGCTCAGTTGGGACGCCGGCGGATGGAGGGGAAGTCGGTGCTGTCGGCGGCCTGCTGGATGCCTGCCAGCGTGTGTTGCTGGTGCCACTGGCGCAGCGCGGTCGTCTCGGCCAGCACCGCCATGAGCACGAGCGCAAGGCATGTCGCGTGAAACATAGTCTCCTCCCCGCACGGGTTCGATCTCCATTGGGACGCTCACAGGCTGGCGGCGCGAACAAGGGGGCCGGGGCATCGGGCGCCGGACCGCCTGTGCGTTCTCGTGATCGCAGCCGTCGCCGCCAGGCTGGTCCTCAAGCATCTGCTTGAGGGCCGTGCGGGCGCGACAGGTCCGGCTTTTCACCGTGCCGACCGATACGCCGAAGTGCTCGGCGATCTGCTTGTGACACTGCCCCTCCACGCCCGCGAGCAGGAGGGTTCCGCGCGCCTCGTTCGACAGGCGGCGCAAGGCGCCCAGGAACTCGCGCATGACCAGTCCGCCCTCCTGCTGTGGCGGATACGACAAACCGCAAGCGACGGAATCGTCGAGCGGAACCGCGAAGCGCGTCCGGCGCAGGCTCGAGATGAACTCGTTGCGTTCGATGCGAATCAGCCAGGCCGCGAAATTCGTTCCCGGCCGAAACGACGCCCGGCCGGCCAGTGCCTTCGCCGTAGTCTCCTGGACAAGATCGTCGGCGCGATCGCGATCGTGGGTCAACGACAGCGCATAGATGCGCAGGGGTGGCAAGAGAGCGATGAGGTCCCTGTCGAAATCGGTGGTGGCTGGCTGGCGCATAGCGTCCTTCCTTTCCGGGAAGGTCGCTACAGGACGCTTCCCCCGACCACGTATGATTGTCCCCTTGCCTGCCGAACCCCTTGATCCACGTCAAGCATGTCGGGTGGCTGACATTGCGGCGGCCATGCCAAGCCATCGCCGCAGTCGGACCGCGCTTATGTCGATATCGGCCATTTGCTTGATCTGGCTCAAAAGGCCTTCGCCGACCGGGTCTATGTTGTCTTTATGCAGCGCTTTCGGGCGACCGGCGGGGGAGACCCGATATGGCCAATGCACCCAGGCGAGCGAGCGAGACACCGTCTGCAGAGTTCTGTTCAGGCTGCCCCGAGCGCGCCCGAGACGCGCGCCTTCTTCGGGAAAGGGACGGCGTGATCCATCGGCAGGAGATCTTCGACCAGGAGGTCAACCATAGACTGCTCAACAGCCTGCAGATGGTCGTCAGCCTGCTGTCGCTGCAAAGCCGGACGGAATCGAATGCCGAGGCCGCCTCGCATTTGTCCGCCGCGGCCAATCGCGTGGCCACGATCGCCCATCTCCACCGGCTCCTCCATTCCATGGATGGCCGCCAGAGCGTGGCGTTCAAGCAGTTCCTCAATGAGCTTTGCGCCGAATACTCGAAGATGTTGGTCCCGGGCGAGAACCCTGACCGGGACATCGTGGTCGAGGGCACTGATGTCGAGCTTCCGACCGCCGTGGGCATGCCCCTCGCCCTGATCGTTAGCGAATTGCTCACGAACGCCATCAAGCACGGAAAGGGCCGCATCGCGGTCAAGCTGGAAGGGCGATACGGGAAGGGTCTCGCGATCTCGGTCTGCAATGATGGTCCGGCCTTGCCGGAAGGATTTGATCCCGCCGCCAGCGAGGGACTGGGCATGAAACTGGTCTTGTCCCTTGTCGAGCAGATCGGCGGCGAACTTCGGATCGACCGTGGCAACAACAACGACCGTACGCGCTTCTCCGTGTTGTTCAGATGATTGACTCAAACTCGAACTCTTCCTGAGGAAGGACTAATGCAATGACGACAATTCTGATCATCATCCTGCTGATCGTGCTGCTGGGCGGCGGCGGCGGCTACTACGGCTACAGAAGCTACGGTGGTCGCGGGCTGGGTGGCGTGCTGGGCCTCATCCTCGTGATCCTGCTCGTCCTCTGGCTCGTCGGAGCCCTCGGTGGCGTCAATATGGGCCGCATGTGAACCGGAGATTGCCATGAGTCGTTCCCCGTTGGTCGTCGCCGGAGCAGTTCTGGTCGTGCTCGGATTGATGGGATTCGCCATCCCGATCTTCACGACCCAGGAGACCACGGAGCTGGCCAGGGTGAGCGAGCTCAAGCTCCAGGCAACTGAAACCACGTCGCACATCATTCCCCCGCTGCTAAGCGGCGGCGTCCTGGTCCTGGGCATCGTGTTGATCGGCGCAGGCCTCTATCGGAAAAACTAGGGCCCTGCCTCGCCGGAGTCAGGAATGAAGACGGATCTCGCCTCGACCTTTCCTCCCCTGGCCGCACATCCTCCGCCTCTGGAGAATCCGGGGCTGTTGCAGACGGCGCCCGATCCGTCGATCGCGGCGGCCAAGCCCGCCCCTGCGGGCGATCACTTCGACGCGGA
>JAUXWB010000129.1 GCA_030684475.1 Reyranella sp.
CTACTACACAGGCGCCGAAGGTCGTCATGCGCGGGGTATCTAGACCCTGTCCATCGTGAGCGCCCAACCGATGGTCGTCGGTGAGCTGCTCGAGGACCGCTCCGGGCGGTTCTTCAGGCCGCCTTCTCCACGACGGCGCCCAGCGCGATGAACAGGCGCTCGTTCTCGATCCTCACTGGTATCGTCCTGACTGCGCCCTCGTCGGCGCCCTGCGCCTTGCCGGTCTCCAGCGAGATCACCCAGTTGTGCAGCGGGCAGGTCACCGCCGTGCCGTGCACGATGCCCTGGGAGAGCGGCCCGTCCTTGTGCGGGCAGCGATCCTCGATGGCGAAGACCTGGCCCTCGGCCGTGCGGAACACCGCGATCCGGCCCTCGGGCGTGTTCACGCAACGCGCGCCGCGCATCGGGATGTCGTCGATCGAGCCGACTTCGACCCACTTCATGGTCATCACTCGGCGGCCTCCGCAAAGCCGACCGTCGCCAGCGGCCGGAACTCATGCTTGTCCTTGCCCGAGACGCGCTCGGACCATGGATCGACCTGGGCGAATTTCTGCGAGAACACGAAGCGGTCGAAATAGGCGCGGCGCCTGTCGCCATCCTGCACGATCTGGCGCTTGATCTCGTCCAGGCCGACGCGCCTGGCCCATTTGTAGATGCGCTCAAGGTAGCGGCCCTGCTCGCGATACATCTGGACCAGCGCCGCGATGTGCTCGAGCGCCTCGTCCTCGGTCTTCACCTGGCCCAGGATCTCCGTGCCCTTGATGTCGAGACCGGCGGCACCGGCGAAGTGGATCTCGTAACCGGAATCGACGCAGATCACGCCGACGTCCTTGCAGGTCGCCTCGGCGCAGTTCCGCGGGCAGCCCGAGACTGCCATCTTGACCTTGGCCGGCGTCCACGAGCCCCACATGAACTTCTCGATACGGATACCTAGACCCGTCGAATCCTGCGTGCCGAAGCGGCACCAGTCCGTGCCGACGCAGGTCTTCACTGTGCGCAGGCCCTTGGCATAGGCATGGCCCGAGACGAACCCCGCCTTGCCAAGATCGGCCCACACCGCGGGCAGGTCTTCTTTCCTGACACCCAGCATGTCGATACGCTGGCCGCCGGTGACCTTGACCGTCGGGATGGCGAACTTGTCGACCACGTCGGCGATTGCCCGCAGCTCGTTGGCACTGGTGACGCCGCCCCACATGCGCGGCACCACCGAGAAGGTGCCATCCTTCTGGATGTTGGCGTGGGCGCGTTCATTGATGAAGCGCGACTGATAGTCGTCGGCATATTCGTCGGGCCAGTCGCAGACCAGGTAGTAGTTCAACGCCGGCCGGCACTTGGCGCAGCCGCACGAGGTCTTCCACTCGAGCTCCTGCATGACGGCAGGCACGGTCTTGAGCGACTTTGCGACGATCAGTCGGCGGACGTCGTCGTGGCCGAGCGTCGTGCAGGCGCACATCGGCTGAACGGCGGTGCGGTTGAAGGCATCGCCCAGCGTCAACTCCATGAGCTGCTCGACCAGGCCGGTGCAGGTGCCGCACGAGGCCGAGGCCTTGGTGTGCGCCCGCACCTCGTCGAGGGTCGTGAGCCCCTTCGCCTTGATCGTGTCCGTGATCTTGCCCTTGCAGATGCCGTTGCAGCCGCAGATCTCGGCATCGTCCGGCAGCGCCGCGACGGCGGCCTCGGGATCGAGCGCGCCGCCGCCCTGGAAGGCCGGCCCGAAGATCAGCGTGTCGCGCATCTCGGAGATGTTCGCCGACTTCTTCTTGAGATCGTTGAACCAGGCACCGTCGGCCACCTCGCCGAACAGCACGGTGCCGATGATCCTGTTGTCCTTCAGGATCAGCCGCTTGTAGACGCCGGCCGCCGCGTCGCGCAGCACGATCTCCTCGCGGTCGTCGCCGTCAGCGAAGTCGCCCAACGAGTAGACATCGATGCCGGTGACTTTCAGCTTGGTCGGCGTGTCGATATGCACGAAGCGGGCGGCGTCGTCGCCGGCGAGATGGGCCGCCGCGGTCCGCGCCATCTCGTAGAGCGGCGCCACCAGGC
>JAUXWB010000206.1 GCA_030684475.1 Reyranella sp.
GCAGCCGGTGACGGGGTTGATGCTGGCCGCGCGCGCCGGCATCGATCTGTCGGCGTCGTGGTTGGTTGCGACCTACGTCCTCTACGCTCTGGCCTTCGTGTGCTGGGCGCCTGTCGTGGCGCTTCAGATCCGGGCGCGCAATCTTGCCGTTCAGGCGGCCGACGCAAACCGACCGCTACCCGCCGAGTATTACCGTGCCATGCGCCTGTGGTTCGTCTTGGGCTGGCCCGCCTTCATCGCCCTGCTTGTCGTGTTCCTGCTGATGATCGCCAGGCCCGACCTATGGTGAGGCACTCCTGGAGCGCAGAGTGCATGCACTGCCAGCATTTGTTCACGCAGATGTGATTGCAGGTTCAGCAGGTCCTGTGCTAAATTTCCGATAACGTTGCACGAGGCCTGTCCGGAAGGACGGGCGCTGGCGCCAACAATAAAGACCATACCCCGCCCGGCGCCGCCGCCAGGTACGCTCCAATCGAGGAGGAGGGGTCGTCCCGCGATCATCGTGTCGTGCGTAGCAAGCAAAGGCTGCCCCGCTGGAGACCGTCCAGAGGTGGGTGGACCGAGGCGCGAGAAAACGCGCCCCAGAAGGAACGATTGACGGTCTGCTGCGGCGCTCGGACCGCAGGAGTCACGCGATGTCACAACTCGGTGTCACAACATTTGACACAAGTTGGTGTGACACTTGCGTGTGACACACGAGAGGCGAAAGCCCTGAAACGTTGGCTCTCCGGGCTGCGGAGAGCCGGATGTCGGTCGGGATGAGACAAACCTGCTTCAGGCGTCGGCCCCCTCCAGAACGCGGACCTTGAAGCCGTCGGACTGAAGGGCGGCCAAAAGCTCGCCGACATGGGCGCGGTCACGTGTCTCGACCGTGACGTCGAGTTCGGTCGCCTTGGCGACCACGCCGAACAGCCTCTGGTGCAGCACTTCCACGATGTTGCCGCCGGCGCCGCCGATCAGGCCGGCGACCCGGGCGAGCTGGCCGGGGGCGTCGCCGATCATGAGCCGCAGCCGCACGATGCGGCCGTCGCGCACCAGTCCGCGCAGCAGGACCGAGGCCAGCAGGCGGGTGTCGATGTTGCCGCCGCACAGCACGAGCCCGACCTTGCGGCCGGTGAAATGCTGGGGATGGGCGAGCAGGGCGGCGAGGCCGGCGGCGCCGGCGCCCTCGGCCACCGTCTTTTCGACCTCGAGGAAGAGGGCGATGGCGCGTTCGATCGCCACCTCGTCGACCGAGAGGACACGGTCGACCAGGGCGCGGGCGATGGCGAGCGGCGTCGGGCCGATGTCGCGCACGGCGATGCCCTCGGCGATGGTGTCGCCGCCCACCGTCACCTGCTC
>JAUXWB010000138.1 GCA_030684475.1 Reyranella sp.
CTTGAGCTTGCCGCCGCTGCCCTTCTCGACATCTTCCACCCATGTGCGCAGGTTCTGGGTCATGAAGTTCTTCTCGGGATAGCCGCTGGCCATGATCCACTGGGTCTGCGCGGCGGCGCCGGCCGCCAGTGCCATTGTCGCACCGGTCGCAAGGATCATGGTCTTGAGGGCCCGGGCTTTGGATAAGTAGCTCATCTTCATAACTCCTCTGCGCAGCAGCCCTGGACAGGTCGGCCGCTCGTGTGCCGCAATGGCAGCAACAACCATGCCAGCAGAGCCCCGCTCGGCCTCCGGCTGGCATGGGCCTTGCTCCGCATTCGGTACTCAGGAGGGCCGGTGGATGCCCAGCTTCGCTTTTCCCGTCATCGACCTTGCCCCATGGCATGCGGGTACCCATGCCGGCTGCCGCGCGGTCGCCGAGCGCGTGCGCACGGCCTGCGAAACCACCGGCTTTTTCGCCGTGATCGGCCATCGGGTGCAGCCCGACACGATCGAAGCCATGCGTTCGGCCTCGCGCGCCTTCTTCGATCTGCCGCTCGTGAGGAAGATGGAGGTGGCGCGCCCCAGGCCCGAGCAAAACCGCGCCTATCACGCCGAGGGAACGGAGACGCTGGCGCGCCTTGCCGGCAACGAAACCTTGCCCGACTACAAGGAGGTCTTCGCCATCGGCCCGCCCGACGTTCCCGACGGCGATCCCTGGTATCATAGCCGACCGGGCGCCTATCCAAACTACGCGGCCAATCTCTGGCCGACGAACCCGCCCGGCTTCGAGGCGGCGTGGCGATCCTACTGGACGGCCATGGAGGATCTGCAGGACACGATCTGCCGCGTCTTCGCCCTGTCGCTCGACCTGCCGGAGGACTGGTTCGTCCGGCATCTCGCGCGTCACTGCAGCATGCTGCGTGCGCTCAACTATCCTGCGCAGAGCGTGCCGCCGGGGCCGGGCCAGCTTCGCGCCGGCGCGCATACCGACCTCGGTATGCTGACCATCCTCAAGAACGAGTCGGCCGACGGCGGGCTCGAGGTTCGCGCTCTCGACGGAAGCTGGCACGAGGCCCCGCCGGTCGAGGAGGGTTTCATCGTCAACATCGGCGACCTCTTGATGCGCTGGTCCAACGACCGCTTCCGCTCGACATTGCATCGCGTCGCCAATCCGCGGGCGGGCGGCGGCGCGCGACGCCTCTCCATCGCCTACTTCGTCGCGCCGGCCTACGATTCGCTGATCGAATGCCTGCCGACCTGCAGCACGGTCGACCGGCCGGCGAAGTATCCGCCGGTCACCGTCGCCGACTATCGCAACGCGCGGTTTGCCCGGACGGCGGCGCCCAATCCGGTCGCGGCCTAGGAACGTCCGGCTTGCATGGTAAGCAGTGGACCAACCAGTTGCCCATGATCCCTCCGCCCTCTTCGGGAGCGCCTCCCCCCGCTTCACGCGAGGAGGCAAAGATTTCTTTCCTCCCCCGTAGCCAGGAGAGGTGGCGGCGTCATGCACCGACGGCGGGGCCGTGAGCGGGCTCATCCTCCACCACTACGACTTCTCGAACTTCGCCGAGAAGGCGCGGCTGATGTTGGGCTTCAAGGACCTGGCATGGCGCGGCGTGGAGATCCCGCCGATCGCGCCCAAGCCCAAGCTGACGTCGCTCACCGGCGGCTATCGCCGCACGCCGGTGCTGCAGGACGGCGCTGACATCTGGTGCGACACCAACCTGATCGCCCGCGAGCTGGAGCGGCGCGTGGCCTCGCCCACCTTCTATCCCGCCGCGACCGCGGGCACCGACGAAGCACTGACGCGCTGGGCCGAGCAGCAGTTCATGCGGCCCTCGGCGCTCTATGTGTCGGGCATCAATGCCGATCACATGCCGGAGGGTTTGCACGAGGACCGCGCCCGCCTGCACGGCCTGCCGACGCCCTCAATCGAGGCGGTGCGGGCGGCAGCAATCCGCAACCTCCATCTCGTGAAACCACAGATCAGATGGCTAGCCGACATGCTGGCCGACGACCGGCCCTTCCTGCTGAGCACGCTACCCTGTATCGCCGATTTCGCAACCTACCACGTCGTCTGGTTCTATCGCGGCCGGCATATCGATTGCCGCACCGTGTTCGACCCCTATCCGAAGCTGCTCGCCTGGCGTGATCGCATGGCCAGGATCGGCCATGGCACGCGCATCGACATCGATGCCGATGTCGCCATGGCGGAAGCTCGCGCCGCCGAACCGGCGACCCCGCGTCCGTCACAGCCGCAGGAGGGCGACCCGAAGCCGGGCGAGCGCGCCCGCGTGCGTCCGGCTGACAATGCCAGAGACTGGGTCGAGGGCGAGGTGCTGTTCATTGACGCCCACGAGATCGCGTTGCTGCGTCACGATCCTATCGTCGGCAACGTCGTCGTGCATTTCCCACGGCTGGGCTACGACTGGCGGCGTTCGCGCCTCTAACGGAAGCGCTCGATTCCCAACCCGTCGATCGGCGTGTTGGTTGATCCGGTTGCGACCAGCTCGGCCATCATGGCGCCCGTCCCCGGGCCGAGCTGGAAGCCGTGGGTGGAAAAGCCGAACTGATGGTAGACGCCCTCGGACGTCGAACTCGGCCCGACCACGGGAATGCCGTCGGGCATGTAGGCTTCTATGCCGGCCCAGGCGCGTACGATGGTGGCGGCACGCATCGCCGGAAACAGCTCCCACACCGTGCGGGCGCTGATGGCGAGCTTGTCCCAGTCGAGCACCGTCTCGTTGCGGTCGCGATGGGGTGTCGCGAGATGCCCGCCGCCGATCACCACCGTGCCGTTGCCGAGCTGCTTGAAGGAGAGTTTCCGTCCCCGCAGGATGACCACCGGCTGGATGAAGGCGGGCACCCGGCTGGTCACCATCAGCATCGGTGCCACAACGGTGAGCGGCACCGGCTCGCCCAGCATGGCCGCGATCCGGTCGGCCCAGGCGCCCGCCGCGTTCACGACCTTGGGCGCCTCGATCGGGCCTGTGCTGGTTTCGACCCGCCAGTTGGCGCCCACTTTCGCAATCCCGGTGACTGTCACACCCTCGAGGACTTCGGCCCCCTTCTCGATCGCGCGCCTGCGGAAGGCCTGGGTCGTGCGGAAAGGATCGGCGGCACCGTCACGGCGCGAGACCACGCCGCCGGGGCAGTGATCGGCCACCGCCGGCACCAGGCGTTTCAATTCGGCGCGATCGATCAGCTCCTCGTGCGTAAAGCCGCGCAGGCGCAGGTCTTCGACGCGAGCGTGGAAGCTCGCGAGTTCGGTCTCGTTCTCCGCCACCAGGACCGTGCCGTGGCTCTCGAAGCCGCAATCGTCGCCGACCAGTTCCTCGATATGCTCCCACAGCGCCATCGAGGAGATGGAGAGCGGGATTTCCGCGAGGTCGCGCGCGAGCTGGCGCACGCCGCCGGCATTCACGCCGGAGGCGTGCCGGCCGGCATAGTCCTTCTCGACCAGGATCGGTTTCAAACCACGCAGCGCCAGATGCAGCGCCGTCGAGCAGCCATGGATGCCGCCGCCGATCACCACGACATCGGCCGTGCGCATCGCTAGCGCTCCACGGCCTTGCGCTCGGCCTCGGCGATCGGCAGCGAGGCGAGTTCGGCCAAGGTGATCGGCTTCACCGGGGGACGCAGGCGATAGTAGCCAACCACGGCCGGCGTCGTGCCACGCTGGGCGGCGATCAGCTCGGTGACGATGAGGCCGCAGAGCCTGCCCTGGCACGGCCCCATGCCGCAGCGCAGGAAGGCCTTCATCTGGTTCGGCCCTTCGCAGCCCATGTCGGCAGTATCGCGCACCTGCTTGGCCGTCACCTCCTCGCAGCGACAGACGATCGTGTCGCCCGTAGGCTGCCGAAGCGAATCGGCGGGACGATTGAGCCAATCGAGGAAAGCGCGGCCCATCTCCTCGTGTTGAAGTTTCTGGCGGATGGTCTGGAGGTCCGGCACCGATGCCTCGGGCTTGAGTGCACGGACGGCCGCGATGGCCGCGATGCGTCCGCGCTCGGCTGCCGCCGTGCCGCCGCCGATCCCCGCGCCGTCACCGGCCACGGCGATGCCGGGCACCGAGCTGTTGAAATCCTTATCCAGCACCGGCTCGAAGCAGAGCTGGCGCTCGTTCCAGGCGTGCGTCACGCCCGCGGCGATCGCGAGATTGACGTTGGGCACGACGCCCTGGTGCAGCAGCAGGAGATCGGCTGGCATCCGGCGTTCGCCGTCGCCGATACCAAACACGACCTCGCGCAGCCGATCGTCACCTACGGCCTCGAGGCGATCGGTTCGGATCACCCTCACCTTGGCCCGCACTTCACGCAGCAGCTTCAGGCCCTTGGCAAAATACGGCGACAGGATGAAATCCGGCAGATGGGCGAGCGCGCGGAGCCAGTTGATGCGCGGCGTGGTGTCGAGGATTGCGTCGAGCATGCCGCCGCCCCGCAGGATCTGCGCTGCCAGCAGCCAGAGTAGCGGCCCGCCACCGGCCAGTACGGTGCGGCCCGACGGCACGAGGCCCTGCGCCTTCAACGCCGTCTGCGCCCCGCCCGCGCTCATGACGCCCGGCAAGGTCCAGCCGGGAATGGGAAACGGCCGCTCAAGCGAACCGGTGGCGATGATCACTCGGCCGGCCTGGATCAGGCGCGCCTGGCCGGCAATCGAAACGCCGACGAGACGCGTGGGATCGAGGCTCCACACCGTGGCACCGGTCACGATCAGCGCGCCGCTTGCCTTGGCTTCGGCAGCGAGATCCGCGCCCGCCCAATAGTCTTCACCCAGGATCGTGCGGTCCTTGACCGGGCTGAAAGTGATGGCGCGGTAGATCTGGCCGCCGACGCCGGGATTCTCGTCGAACAGCACGGTCGAGAGGCCGGCGCGCGCGGCGAGCGCCCCTGCAGCAAGGCCCGCCGGGCCGCCGCCGATCACGACGAGATCGTAAGAGGACGCGAGGTCGGAGGCGTTGGTCATCGTCCGGCCTCTCGCTTGCCGACCTGCGTCTCGACGGACATGCCGTCGCACACCGGCACGAGACAGCCCTGGCGGCTACCAACGCCGTCGACGGTGACGAGGCACTCGAAACAGACGCCCATCAGGCAATAGGGCGCACGCGGCGCACCGGAAACGGGTGTCGTGCGGCAATGGTCGATGCCGGCGGCAATCAGCGCCGCGGCGACGGTGTCGCCGGCCCGTGCCGTCACCCGATTGCCATCGACGGTGATTGCCACCGGCATACCCGCCTCAGCTAGTCGCTTGAACATGGAACCTCCGTGCGCTGAAGGGCGCGACCAGGGACTTGTCGAGGGCGCCGCGGGCGATCATCGGCGCCACGGTGAGCGCGTGATTGGCCGCCAAGGTGACGCCGGAATGGCAGCAGACGGTGAAGGCGCCGGTATGAGTCTCCGACTCGTCGTAGATCGGGAAACCGTCCTGGGTCATGACACGGATCGCGCTCCAGGTGCGCACGACATTGACGTTGGCCAGCAGCGGGAACTGGCGCACCGCGCGCTCGGCCTCGGTGGCGCTCACGCCGAGCGTCAGGCCGGCGGGATCGACGCTATCTTCCTTGGAATCGCCGATCATCACCGTGCCCTCGTCGGTCTGGCGCAAGGTGACCACGGGATGATTGAGGAACGGCCGCAGCCGCTCGGTGACGACGATCTGGCCGCGCTCCGGCTTCATCCGCGCTTCGAGGCCGACCATGGGGGCGAGCCGCATGTTGGCGTTGCCGGCGGCCAGCGCCACCTTGCCGGCGCGAATCTCGCCGTGGGCCGTGGCAAGGCGGAACTCATCGCCTTCCTTCGTGATGGTCTCGACGCGATGACTCGGCAGGTAAGTGACGCCGCGCGCCTTGATCGCGGTGTGGAGCGTGCGGAACAGGCGCAGCGAGTTCACATGGCCGTCGAGCGGACAAAAGCTGCCGCCCACCACTTCGGGTCCGATGTCGGGCAGCATTCTGGCGACCTGCGCGTGGTCCATGATCTCGGTCTTGTAGTCGACGATGCCGGGCTGATTGTGCAGGCGCTTCAGGACGTTGGCGCGGGCTTCCAGTTCCTTCTCCGACAACGCCAGATGAAAGCCGCCTGGGCGCTGGAAGGAAACATCGAGGCCGGTCTCCTCCTTCAGGATCTGCGCAAAGCCCGCCCAGGCGTTGGAGGACCGGATCGTCCAGCCGGCGTACTCGGGCAGGCCGAGCCCCTTGCTCTGCACCCAGACGAGGGCGAAGTTGCCGCGGCTCGCACGCACGGCACGATCACCCTCGTCGAGCACGACGACCCGGCAGCCCTCGCGCGCCAGGCCCCAGGCCGTGGCGACGCCGACCAGCCCGCCGCCCACGACCGCGACGTCGTAGTCTTCCTTCATAGTCTGCATATTGCCGTCCACCGTGACGCTAGGCGAGCAGGAAGGTCAGTTCGTGCTTGTTGTGGTGCAGATGCAGGACACGTCCTCCAGTGATCGCTGCGAATGCCGCGGCCGAGTCGTGGTCGGTCTCGCCCTGGAATTTCAGCGTACAGACGAAATTCTTCACCAACCCCGCGGCACGCCAGCGCTCGACGAGCCTCAGCAGGCGCGCGGGATAGCAGACGATGTCGGAGAACAGCCAGTCGACCGGTCCGACGCTCGCGGGATCGAGGGCAAAGGCGCTTTCGCCGCGCCATTCGACACCGGGCATCGCCGCCACCTTGGGATCGAGCGGCGCCTTGTCGATCGCCACCACCCCGGCACCGAGCTTCGCCAGGACGTAGGTCCACCCGCCGGGCGAGGCGCCGAGGTCGAGGCAGCGCTCGCCGGGCTGCGGCCAGCGCCCGAAGCGCACCAGCGCCTCCCAGAGCTTGAGATAGGCACGGTTGGGCGGACCCTCGCGATCCTCGACGAACGCCACCTCGCCGTTGGGAAACGGCGCACTGCAGTGCGCGGCGGCCAGCAGACGGTCGGGCGCCAGCAATGTCCAGGAGCCCAACGGCGCCGTGGGTGCGGCGGCGGGAAAGACGATCCGCTTGGCCGAAACGTACGGCAGCTTTTCCTGAATGAGGGCGGCGCGGCGATGATGCAGCGGTGCGTACATCGCCCAGTTGCGCTGAATATCGCGCAGCGCCTTGGCAGCGGCGCCGATCGAGGTCACCGGCAACTCGACGCAGTCATGCCAGACGTTGGCTGACCAAGCCGAGGGCACGGCGGGTCCGTCGGCGATCAGCAGCCGGCCATGCGTCACTGGCGGCACGACGCCCCGGCGCCGCAGTTCCTCGTGCGCCTGTGCTTCGAGTCCTTCGACGGCGAGGTAAGCGGTCGTCACACTGCGACCGACAGGGTACGCGCCTTCGTCATGGAAGTGCTCCAGCGAGAATCTTGAATTTTTTCAACCTCGATGTAACGGACCGGTCATGGCCGGTCTGTCAAACCTCGTGATAGCGTCCCGCAGTTAATGGAGGTCGATGTGATGTTCAACAAGAGACGTTTGTTTGCCATGGCCGTTGCCAGCTCGTTCCTGGCGGCCAGCAGCGCCTTCGCGCAGGGCGCGCCGGGAACCAAGCCGATCGTCGGCCTCTCGACCGTGACCACCTACTCCGTGGACGGTCGCATCACCGCCATCGATCCCAAGACGCGCATGGTGACGTTGACGCAGACGAGCGGTGCCACCGTCAGCCACAAGGTGAGCGAAGCCGTCCAGAACCTCGGCATCGTCAAGGTCGGCGACCAGGTGTTCGTGGGCTACGAGGAGAAGCTGAGCTTCGTGCTCTCCGGCCCCAATGCCAAGCCGCCGCGCGACCGCAGCGTCAGCGTCGCGGTCGGCGCGGCCGGTCCCAAGGCCGAGGCCGGTGCTGCCGCGAGCCAGGCGGTCGCCAACTGGTGGGTCGTAGGCGTCGATGTCGCCGGCGGCAAACTCTCGCTCGTCAACCCGGCCGGCGGTCAGGTCCGCACCTACAGCGTGACCACGCCGGAAGCCCGCGCCCAGCTGCCGCGCATCAAGACCGGCGACTACCTGACGGCCATCGACAGCCTCGTCCTGATCGTGTCGATCACACCCAAGAAGTAGTCAGGGCGCCGGCGGTACCGGCTTGAACTTGGCGAGCGCCTCCAGACGATCGGGGGCGCTCACCACCTGGGTGCCTTCCGGCACGACACCGACGGCGGCATTGCCCATCGCCAGCTTGCGGATCGCCCGCGCCGCAGCCTGGCTGCGATCGACGCCGCGCCATTTCGCGAATGCCTCGGAAATCCGCACCGCCGGCTTGTAGACCAGCGGCAGGAAGTGACCGGCCTGTGTCCACGGCACTTTCAGTTTCTGCCCGACCTCCCAGCCGAGCAGCCAATAGGTGGCGCCGCGCAGCATCCAGAGCTGCAGTCGGCGCATCGGCGCCGACGGATCGCCGACACCGGCCAGCGCCTCGAGCGTGGTCGCGGCAAGCGCGATGCCGTCGGCGTCGGGTTCCGGATTGGTCAGCATCCAGAGGTCCCAGTAGCGTCCGCAGTCGGCCTCGTTGACGCACGGCAGCAGGGCCTTCTCGACGCCCAGCAGCGCCGCCGTGTGGCGCCAGAAGAGGTAGTAGCCTTCCTTCTCCTCGGCGGTGAACCAGTAGCCCATGCGCTGCAGGCTATCGAGCATCAGCTTGCTGAAGCCCACGACCTGGAAGAAGAGATCGGCCTGGTTGATCGGCTCGCCCCAGGCGGCGCGGTCCCAGGCGCCGGAACCACGCGCCATACGCCGCACGAAGGCATGGATCAGGCGGACATGCAGCGTCGTCTTGTAGCCGTCCTGCCCGGCGCGCAGCCCGCCCGGCCGGTGCAACTCGATCCACCACGCGCCGGTCTGCGCCAGGCGGTGGACCGTGTTCTGCTTCAGGGTCCCGGTCAGCACCAGCGGCTTCATGGCCGGCGGAGACCAGTAGTCGATCATCAGCGAGGCGCATTGCAGCACCAGCCCGGCGCTGTCGCCGGCCCGGGCGACGGCGGCACAGCCGCGCTCCATCTTTTCCCACTCTTCGGACTTCGGCGCCGGCGGCAGCGCGGCGATCAGGTCGGCCAGCTCGGGCGGCGCGTCGGGCACGGCCGCAATCCCTTCCTCCAGCGCCTTCAGCACCATCGGCCACCAGCGGCCGTGGAAGGGATGCAGCGCCTCGACCGCGGCATCGGCCAGCGGGTCGGCGTGCATGATGGCCGCTGCGTAGGTCCCCGCCAGGACCCCATGCCGGCGCGACGCTTCGGCGCCGTTCAGAATGCGGCTCTTTGACATCCATTGCCTCCTGCGGGGCAGCAGATACCACCCCTTTTTGTCCGGGTACACGGTGGTTTCGCAGGGGTGGTTTCGTGGGGGGTCCGTGCGCTAACCTTCGAGCAACCCGGAGGAAATCATGGCGAAGTTCGGCATCGGAGATTCGGTTCGCAGGGTAGAGGATCCGCGCCTGCTGACGGGCGGCGGGCGCTACACCGACGACACAAAGCTGGCAGCCCCAGCCGCGCGTCTTTATGTGCTGCGCTCGCCGCATGCCCACGCCGACATCAAGGGGATCGACACCAAGGCAGCCAGCAAGGCCCCCGGCGTGCTGCTGGTGCTGACCGGCGAGGACGTGAAGAAGGCGGGCTTCGGCGACGTGCCCTGCCTGGTGCCGCTCGACAACCGCGATGGCACGCCGCGCGCCGACACTTCGAGGCCGATGCTGGCCCAGGGCCGCGTGCGCCATGTCGGCGATCCGGTGGCGCTGGTCGTGGCCGAGACGCTGGAGCAGGCCAAGGACGCCGCCGAGCTGATCGAGGTCGACTACGCCGCCCGGCCACACACGGTCGGCACCTATGAATCGGCCCAGCCGGGCGCGCCGCTGGTCCATGACCACATCAAAAATAACATCGTGTTCGACTGGGCGATGGGCGACCAGGCCGCCACGGAAGCCGCCTTCGCCAAGGCGGCCAAGGTCGTAAAACTGCAGATCGTCAACCAGCGGCTGGTCGTGAACTCGATGGAGCCGCGCGGCGCCATCTGCGAGTACGATCCCAAGGACGACCGCACGACCCTGTGGGTGTCCTCGCAGGGCGTCAGCATGATCAGGCGGGTGGTGGCCGACATGATCCTGAATATCGGCTCGCCCAAGCTCCG
>JAUXWB010000145.1 GCA_030684475.1 Reyranella sp.
CTTGAGCTCCATCGGATTGTCGGGATTGAGCTCAAGCGACCAGTCGAGCCGCGTGCTGGCGTCCCACTGCTGCTGCTTGCCCTTCTCGTAGAGTTCGAGCAGCGGCGCCGAGCCGTCGTCGTACTCCCAATTGAACTGGAGGTCGGTCGCGCCATCGAACTTCCACTGGGTGAGTTCGACGGGCAGGGCGTAGATGCGCTGCGTGCTCATGGCGGAGCCCTCCCGGGCAAATGTTCTGTCTGGTTGGCAAAAAGATGACGCAATGGTCACCTTTTGGCAAGTCGATTACGGCTGCAGCCGGTAGCCGCCCCGATCGGTGATCAGGATGGCGGCACTGGCCGGGTCCTTCTCGATCTTCTGGCGCAGGCGATAGATGTGGGTTTCGAGCGTGTGGGTGGTGACGCCGGCGTTGTAGCCCCAGACCTCGTTCAGGAGGACGTCGCGCGCCACGGGGCGGTCGCCGGCGCGGAACAGGTATTTCAGGATCGAGGCTTCCTTGTCGGTGAGCCGGACCTTCTTCTTGCCGCCCTTCTCCATCAGCAGCTTGGCCGCCGGGTGGAATTCGTAAGGCCCGATGGTCATGACCGCATCCTCGCTGCGCTCGTGCTGGCGTAGATGGGCGCGGAGCCGGGCCAGCAGGACATTGATGCGGAACGGCTTGGTGACATAGTCGTTGGCCCCCGATTCGAGGCCCAGAATGGTGTCGGCGTCGCTGTCGGCGGCCGTCAGCATGATGACGGGTGAGCGCACGCCCTGGCGCCGCATCAGCTTGCACAGCTCGCGGCCGTCCATGTCGGGCAGGCCGATGTCGAGCAGGATCGCATCGTAGTGGGCAAGCTTGGCCTTCTCCAGCCCTTCGGCCGCGGTGCCGACCTGGATGGTGGTGAAGCCGTCATAGAGATCGAGTTGCTCGGCCAGGACAGTGCGAAGCGCCTGGTCGTCGTCGACCAGCAGGATTTTCTTGCCACGATTGTTTACAGACATGCTGATTCTACCTGCGCCGCCTGGCGGCACTCTATCTGGTACGCGGAACGGGCAAAAGCGGTTCACTTCGACGAAAATCCGCCCCATGTTAAAGGTAAAGCATGATCCCGGGTCAGATACATTCCCGTACGGCCACCGCGCTCGCCGCCGTCGAGCGCGCAATGGCCGAGTTGCGCCGGGGCGGCATCGTCCTGATACGCGACGACGACGGCAACGGCGGGTTGGCGATTGCCGCCGAATCCTGCGGCCCCCGCGCGCTGCAGCGCCTCCAGGGTCTTGCCCAGGCGGCGCCCGTGCTGGTCACCACGCGCCGTCGCGCCGAGGCGATCGGCATGGAAATTCCGCCCCACATCGCCGGCGGCATGGGCGAGACCAACAAGCCGATCACCCTCGACCTGCCCGAGGGCGTGCCGGTCGACGTCATCCTGCGGCCGCACGAGGTCGATCCGCCCGATCACCAGGGCGGGGCGACCCGCCATGTCGCGGTTCGTCACTTGTCACGGCCGGTGGCGAGCCACGCGCCGCTGATTGCCCAGACCGCGATTGAACTCGCCAAGCTTTCGCGCCTGCTGCCCGCCGTCGTGCTGGGACCGCTCAGCCGCGACCCCAACAACAAGCGGCGCGACTGGGCGCGCGAGCAGGACCTGATCTACGTCGAGGCCGCCGACATCGTTGCCTACGAGGACACGGCGGCGCGCAACCTGCAGCAGGTGGCGCAGGCGCACGTGCCGCTGGAGGGCGCCGAGAATGCTCGCATCCTCGCTTGGCGGCCGAGCGACGGCGGCAAGGAGCATCTCGCCATCG
>JAUXWB010000208.1 GCA_030684475.1 Reyranella sp.
GCTTTCGCGAGGTTCGCGATCCATCGGGCCCAAGCCATATTACTTTCACGGCCTGCTGGGATCAGCACAACAACAATCCGGCGCTGGCGCGATTCCTCGAGTCTTTGCGCAAGACCCATCATCCCACTCCCTTCATTTAGCCCGGGCGTCGGTCACGTGGATGCGGTTCAAAGTGCGGCGCGCCTTGGCGAAGGCTCGATCGGTTGCCATGAATCGCGCCAGCATGGGCGCTACAAGCTTCGACGGATCGATCGCCTGTCCGGTCTCGCGGCCATGTACTTCGGCGTAGAGCAAGAGATCGCGATGGATCGCCGCCGGCAGGTCGACCGTCAGCTTCACCGGCTTCTCGTCCAGTATGGCGCCCAAGCGCAGTTTGGACATCGTGGCCTCCCTATCCTCGATAAGGCTCAAGCACGAGATCGCGGGTCACGATCACCCGCAAGGGATAGCCAGGACGGATCGTCAACGTCGGCTGGACGTTGAGATTGCGTCGCACGACCTGCTGGCCGGCCTGGTTCAGGGTGTCGCCGGTGCCGCGGCGCAAGGCGCGGACAATGTCGCTGTCGTTCTGATCGGAACCCAGCTCGCTGCCGACGGCGAGGATAGTCGAGAGCAGCGCCGCCTTGAACAGGGCACCCCAGTGATGGTCGACGCCGTCCTCCAGTCCGGCTTGGCCCGTTGCATCGGCACCCGGCTGACGCTCGAGCACGATCGAATAGCCATTCGGCAGGATGAGGCGCGTCCAGACCAGAAGGAGGCGCGACTGCCCAAACGAAACCTGGCTGTCATAGACTCCGACCAGCCGAGCGCCCTGAGGAATCAGCAGCGATCCGCCGGTGGGAGTGTCGTAGACGTTCTCCGTCACCTGCGCCGTGATCTGGCCGGGTAGGTCAGACCGGAGGCTAGTGACGAGGGCCGCCGGGATGACGGTCCCGGCCTGCAAGACATAGGGCGATGCGGGCCGCGCCAGCCGATCGGGGCTCGTCATGCGACGATCGGCAGGCGCGTTCATGAAGGCGAGCTTTCGATCCTGCGCATTCTGGATCGATGCTTCGTCCGTCGACTGCACATTCCCAGATGTCGATCCCGGAGAAACGCTCGAACCCGCGCCGACGTTCTGTTGCTGGCGATTGCCCGGTGCAAACAGGCGGCTGACGCGGGCGGCTTCCGTCTCCTGCGCGCGGCGCTGCTGCTCGGCATCGGGCCCCGACGGGGCGGATTGGCCTTGGGCCGCCAGGATCGGCCGGCCGAGGTCGCCGGGCAGCGGCGGCCCAAGCGGCGGGACGTCGCGCGGGACTCCTGTGTAGTCGCGTGGCAAGCCGGCCAGGCCCTCGGCCATACGTGGCCTGTCGGTTGTGTAGAGTTCTTGCGGTGCGGAGCCGCGCAGCCGATCGCTCTGCAAGGCCCAGAGCACGGCGCCACAGATCAGGATCGCGGCCAACGCGGTGCCGCCGACCAGGACAGTGCGGGAAAGACGCGTGACGCGTGACCCTTCCGTCCGCAGTCTGAAGGGACGCCCGGCCACCACGGTTGGCGAGTCGGACTGCGACTGATCGGTCATCGCTGCGGCCTGCCGTCCGCGCGGACGATCCGGACTTTCTGCTGGTTCTCGCCGCCCAGTCGCAACTCGGCCGCGGCGAACAGCCGATCCACGATCAGCACATTCCCGTAGGTGCGGTAGTTCACGATCTCCGGCTTGCCGTCCGGCCCGACGATGAAGAGCGGCGGCATCTCGCCCTGCACGATGCCGGCCGAGAACTCGATGTAGACCTTGCGGCCGTCATCATAGGCGTTGACCGGCCGCCAGGGCGGCCTGTCGCCGTCGATCGCATACCGGTAGCGCCGTTGCGCCACCTCAGGCAGGACCGGCGTCGGCAGCACGGCGCGAAGGCTCTTGCCTCGGCTCTCCGGGTAGAACCAAGCCACCGAGGGCATGTAGGGCCGCTCGTGGGCGCGCAGCTCGATCAGATAGGTGCGCCGGTCGGTGTTGACCACGAGGTTGGTCTCGATGGCGGGCCGAGTCGGCTTGACCAGGAGGTGGACGCGTCGGCTATCACCGTCGCCACTCTCGGTGTCGCCGATGATCCAGCGCACGGTATCGCCAGCCGCGACCGGCCCCGACCCGGTGAGCTGCTCGCCCGGCTCGAGGGCGATGTCGGTGACCTGTCCCGGCGCGACGTAGACCTGATAGAGCGCGCCCGGGCTGTAAGGGAAGACTTGCACCGCATTGTAGTATCCCTCGCGGCGCGGCTCGATGCGCGCGGCGCCGTTGGCGGCGTCGACCCGCGCGATCGGATCCTTTGCTTCCACCGTGCCACCGCGCGCCGGTGTCCAAGACGGCGGAACGTGCAACGGCCGCGGCCGATCGTCGGCCGGCTGCGACGACACGGGAAGCGGCGGCACGCTCTCGTCGTAGCTGATCTGCGGCGGCTTGGCCGACGCGCATCCGGTGATCGCCAACAGCGAGATGAGGACGGCCGGCCGCAGGGACCTGTTGTTTCCTGCCTGCATCATTGAGCGAGCTCCTTCGACCAGTTGATAGCGTTTACGAAGACGCCGAGCGGGTTCTTGCGCAGGCGATCAGCATCGCGCGGTGTTTCGATGACGATGGTGAGAATGGCGGTCCAGCGTTCGGTACCGGCGAGCTGGCCATTCTCGTAGCGGCGCTCGGTCCACGCGACGCGGAAACTGTCCGGCGACGCCCTGATGACGCTCGAGACTTCGACGGCAATCTGCATCTTGCCGAGCTTGGCGAAGGGATCGTTGCGGCGGGCATAGTCGTTCAGCGCCGCGGCGCCGCGATCGGTGGTGAACTCGTAGGCGCGCAACCACCCCTGGCGCAGCAACACGGCGTCGGCCGGCAGGCCGCGGACATCCTCGATGAAGCGCCCCAGGTGGA
>JAUXWB010000209.1 GCA_030684475.1 Reyranella sp.
GGTCAAAGAGATCAAGATGCGCCCGAACATCGACGAGCATGACTACGAAGTGAAGATGCGCGCCATGAAGCGGTTCATCGAGGAAGGCGACAAGGTGAAGGTCACCCTGCGTTTCCGCGGCCGCGAGATGGTTCACTCCGAACTCGGGCTTCAGGTTCTCAACCGCGTCCGCGGCGAGATGGACCCGCTGACCAAGATCGAATCGATGCCGCGCATGGAAGGCCGGCAGATGATCATGGTGCTGGCGCCAAAATAGGCGCCGGCTTCTGCGCCGCTAGCGTTGGCGCAGGGTCACGGTTCCGGCGCTGCGCGAGGCGTCGGGGTCGAACTGGCCGGTTGCCACCGTGCCATCCGGCCAGCGGATGCTGTAGACCATCTCGCCGGCGAACGACATCGGACCGTCCGCCTTGGCGTTCATCCAGTAGTCGCAGCGCACGGGATCGTCGGCGTCGAGCTGCTGACCGCGGCAGATCTGGTGCAGCACGTAGGGTATGAACCGCACGCGGCCGCCTTCGGGCGCCGTCTTGTGGTTGAGTTCGAGCGAGCGGACTTCCCGGCGACAGCGGCTGGCCTTGAAGACCTTGGCCGCACTCGTGGTGGTGCGACGAATTTCCACCAGGCTGCTGGTGAGCGCATCGAGGGCACGGTCGCGGGCCGCGTCGGTGAAGCCTGCGGCGATCAGCGTCGCCTCGTAGCGACCGATCGCCTCGTCGACTACGGCCGCGGGATAGCCGGCGCGCGCCAGATCGCGTGACCAGGAATGGGCCTCCAATGCCAGTACGACCATCGCGCCGGTAAGGCCCGCGTGCTCCGACCAGTCGCCGAGGACATTGTCGACGGCCCAGCAGTATTTCAGCAGGTTGTAGCCCTCGGGCTCGAGCGGCAACGCCCGCGCATCGACGGTACCGATCGCCTGACCGACCACGGTCTTGATCAACACATACTGATTGGACGGGTTGTTGCGCACGTACTCGGAACTGGACCGGGTGACGGCAGGCGCAGCCGCGACCGGCGTGGGCGTCTGCGCCCAGCAAGGCGGCGCCACGAAAAGCGCGAGAACGGCAAACGTTGCGACTTTCGGCATGGCTGAATGTTAACCTACCCAAGGGGGTTAACGCATGAAGATCACAATCGTTGCGGTCGCAACGTTCGCTTTGGCAGCGGCCACGACCCCCGCAAGTCCCGCCCCTGCGCGCAATCGTTCATCGAGAAGGGATCGAAGCAGGCGCCCTGCTCCTGACAGTCGAGCCACGTCGGGGGCGGCCCAATTGGGGTCATGCCCAACTGATGCGACCCACGGGGGCCGCCCCGGCGCGCCATTCGTATGTTTCCGCTATGCCGGTGCCCGAAAGATTGCGCCAGCGGTCACTGCGGAACATTGACCCGGTGGAAGCATCAAAACCTCCGTGTCTGACGTGGACGGGCCAACTCAACGCCCGGCACGCAGCCCTGTCAACATCGAACGGCAGCAGCCGCCCGCTACGGCATGTAGGAGCCGCCGTTGACATGCAGCACCTGGCCCGTCGTTGCGCTCGAGTCATCCGATGCGAGATAGACGGCGGTGCGCGCGATCTGCTCCGGCGTGAGCAAGCGACCGCCAAGTGGAATGTTCATGCGTGCCATCTCGATCAGTTCGGCGTCGGTGTTGCCATAACGTGGCTGGGCGGTATCGGTGGTTCCGGGCGCTATGGCGTTCACGCGGATATTGTATGGCGCAAGTTCCAGTGCCATCGCGCGTGTCATCGAAACGACACCGCCCTTGCTGGCGCTATAATGGACGCCGCGCACGGCACCTCGGACGGACTGCGAGGAGAGGTTGATCACCGCGCCGCTCTTCTTGCCGGCAGCGATCAACGCCTTGGCCATGGCGATGGTGGCGAAGCAGCCGGCCTTCAGATTGATGTCGAGCACGTAATCCCAGTCGCTCTCACGCATCTCCAGCAGAGGGACCCGGGGATAGACTCCGGCATTGTTGACCAGAATGTCGGGGACACCGAGTTGGCGGACGGTCTCGCCCACCATGGCCTCGATCTCGGGAAGCCGGGCGACATCGGCCTTGATCAGATGGGCGCGGCGGCCGGCGGCTCGCACCTTGGCGGCGACGGCCTCGGCACCGTCCCGGTCGTCGAGCCAACTGACGGCCACGTCGGCGCCCTCCCCGGCCAGCGCCACCGCGATGGCCGCCCCGATACCCTGCTGCGCGCCCGTCACCAGCGCCACCTTGCCCACCAGCTTCATGGCAAATCCCCTCCTTACAGGGGCCGACTTTGGCATATTCACCTGTGCTTGCGTGGGCCAACCCCCGCCGCTATAAGCCCCGTTCCTTCGGGTGACCTGGCCAATAAGGGCATTGCCTCGGCTGCTTCGTAAGGACTTTTCGGCTTCCGGGCCGGGACCTGCGCTCCGGCGCTAACCCTTTGAAAAGGAACAAAAATGCCCAAGATGAAGACCAAGAGCGGGGCCAAGAAGCGTTTTCGCTTCACGGCCACCGGCAAAGTGAAGCATGGCGTCGTGGGCAAGCGCCACGGCATGAGCAAGCGGGGCAACCGCTTCCTGCGCCAGGCGACCGGGATGACCATCGTGTCCGAGCCGGACACCCGGATCATCAAACGCAACTTCTTTCCGTACGAGAGGTAGCCCATGGCACGCGTCAAGCGGGGCGTGGCTGCACACGCTCGTCACAAGAAGGTTCTCAAGCTCGCCAAGGGCTATCGCGGCCGCGCCAAGGCGGCGTTCCGCGTCGGCATCGAGAAGGTCGAGAAGGGCCTGCAATATGCCTACCGCGACCGCCGCAACAAGAAGCGCGCGTTCCGGGGTCTCTGGATCCAGCGCATCAACGCTGCGACCCGCGAGCATGGCCTCACCTACTCGCAGTTCATGAACGGCATCCTGAAGGCAGGGATCGAGGTCGACCGCAAGGTCATGGCCGATCTCGCCGCGCGGGAGCCGGCGGCGTTCAAGGCTTTGGTCGACCAGGCACAAGCCGCCCTGAAGTAGGCCCGCCCTCAAGTAAAACTTGTCTTGCCGCTGTGCGGCATGGCCAGGAGATCCGAAAGAGGGAGCCTGATTGTGCAGGCTCCCTTCTTTTGTTTTGGAGCGACGGATGAGTGATCTTTCGACCATACGCAGCGAGGCGCTGGGCGCGGTGTCGGCCGCCGCCGATCTGTCGGCGCTCGACGCTGCACGCGTGGCCGTGCTCGGCAAGAAGGGCAGTATCACCAGCCTGATGAAGACCCTGGGCGGAATGGCGCCGGAGCAGCGCAAGGCGTTCGGTGCGAAGGTCAACGAGCTGAAGGGCGAGATCGAGGCCGCGCTCGAAGCACGCAAGGGCACGCTTGGCGCCTCGGCGTTGGCCGACCGGCTCGTGTCCGAGAAAATCGACGTCAGCCTGCCGGCGCGGCCGGAAGGCCAGGGTACGTTGCACCCGATCGGCCAGGTGATGGACGAGGTCGCGGCGATCTTCGGCGAGATGGGCTTCACCTGGGCCGACGGTCCCGACATCGAGGACGATTGGCACAACTTCACCGCGCTCAACATTCCGCCCGACCATCCGGCGCGGCAGATGCAGGACACGTTCTATCTGCCGTCGCGCGCCGACGGCACGCCGGTCGTGCTGCGAACGCATACTTCTCCTGTGCAGGCGCGCACCATGCTCGACAAGAGCGTGCAGAAGATGCTGGCCGACGGCGGGTCGCTGCGCATCATCGTGCCCGGCCGCACCTTCCGCATCGACAACGACGCCACCCACACGCCGATGTTCCATCAGGTCGAAGGGCTGGTGATCGACCGCACCACGCACATGGGCCACCTCAAGGGCTGCCTGGTCGATTTCTGCCGTGCCTTCTTCGAGGTCGACGACCTGCCGCTGCGCTTCCGCCCCTCCTACTTCCCGTTTACCGAGCCGTCGGCCGAGGTCGATATCGGCTGTTCGTGGAAGGACGGCGAGCTCAGGATCGGCGCGGGCGACTCGTGGCTCGAAATCCTGGGCTCCGGCATGGTGCATCCCAACGTGATCAAAAATTGCGGGCTCGATCCCGCGGTCTACCAGGGCTTCGCCTTCGGCATGGGCATCGACCGCATCGCCATGCTCAAATACGGCATCCCCGACCTGCGCTCGTTCTTCGACGCCGACCTGCGGTGGCTACGCCACTACGGCTTCTCGGCGCTCGAGATGCCCTCGCTGACGGGAGGGCTCGGGCGATGAAGTTCACGCTTTCCTGGCTCAGGGAGCATCTCGACACCAAGGCGACGATCGCCGAGGTGCGCGACACGCTCACCATGCTCGGCCTCGAGGTCGAGGGCATCACCAATCCGGCCGAGTCGCTCAAGGGTTTCGTGGTCGGCTATGTCGTCGAGGCGATCCAGCATCCCAACGCCGACCGGTTGCGCGTCTGCAAGGTCGACACCGGCACGGGCACCATCGTCCAGGTCGTGTGCGGCGCGCCCAACGCGCGCACCGGCATGAAGGGAATCTTCGCCCCGACCGGCAGCTACATTCCCGGCACCGACATGCTGCTGAAGGCGAGCAAGATCCGCGGCGAGGAGTCCAACGGCATGCTCTGCTCCTCGCGCGAGCTGCAGCTCGGCGACGACCACAGCGGCATCATCGACCTCGCTCAGGATGCCAAGGTCGGCGCGCCGGCGGCCGAGGCGCTCGGCCTCGACGATGCGGTGATCGAGATCAAGGTGACGCCCAACCGCGGCGATTGCCTGGGCGTGCACGGCATCGCCCGCGATCTGGCGGCGGCAGGCCTCGGCACGCTGAAACCGCCGAAGGCCGACAAGATCAAGGGCGGCTACGCGAGCCCGATCAAGTGGACGCATGGCTATGAGGCCAAGCCCGACAGCCCCTGCCCCATCGTCGTCGGCCGGCACTTCCGCGGCATCAAGAACGGCCCCTCGCCCGACTGGCTGCAGCGCCGGCTGAAGGCGATCGGGCTTCGGCCTATCTCGACCCTGGTCGACATCACCAACCTGGTGACGTTCGATCTCAACCGCCCGCTGCACGTGTTTGATGCCAAGAAGCTCAGCAGCGATCTGGTGATGCGCCAGGCGCGCGAGGGCGAGCAGATCCTGGCGCTCGACGGCAAGACCTACACGCTCGATCGCTCGATCTCGGTGATCGCCGATTCGAAAGGCGTGCACGGCATCGGCGGCATCATGGGTGGCGAGGATACCGGCGTGCGCGAGGACACCACCGAGGTGTTCCTCGAGGCAGCGTATTTCACGCCGATCGGCATCGCGGCCTCCGGCCGCAAGCTCGGCATTCTCTCCGACGCGCGCTATCGCAACGAGCGCGGCATCGATCCAGAATCGTGCGCGTGGGGCGCCGAGGTGGCGACCCGTCTGATCCTCGAACTCTGCGGCGGCGAGGCGAGCGAGGTCGTGTCGAGCGGCGTCATGCCGGTCTGGGAACGCACCTTCGACCTGCGCAACGACCGTGTGAAGAATCTGACCGGCATCGATGTGCCGGCCAAGGAAACCGCCGATATCCTCGGCAAGCTGGGCTTCGTCGTCAACGGAACCGGTCCATGGTCGGCCGGCGTGCCGTCGTGGCGCCCCGACATCGTGGGTGAGGCCGATCTCGTGGAAGAAGTGACCCGAGTGTGGGGCTTCGACAAGATCCCGACCACTTCGCTGCCGCGGCTTTCGGCGACCTCCAGGCCGGTGCGCGATGCGATGCAGCGCCGCGTGCCGCAGGCGCGCCGCGCGCTGGGCGCCCGCGGCCTGAACGAGGCCGTCACCTGGTCGTTCCTGCCGCACAAGAAGGCGGAACGTTTTGGCGGCGGCCAGGCCGACCTGCGGCTCCTGAATTCGATCGACGCCACGCTCGACACCATGCGGCCGTCAGTCCTGCCCAACCTGGTCGACGCGGCATCGCGCAACGAAGCGCGCGGCCTTTCCGATCCGGCACTGTTCGAGGTCGGCCCGCAGTACAAGGATGCGACACCCACCGGGCAGCGTACCGTGGCCGCAGGTCTGCGCCACAACATGGCCGTGCCGCGCAACTGGGCGGGCCCTGCCCGGATCGTCGACGCCTTCGACGCCAAGGCCGATGCGCTGGCCGTGCTGGCCGGCATCGGTGCGCCGGTCGAGAACATGTCGGCCCACGGAGGTCCAGGGGCCGGCGCGCCCGACTGGTATCACCCCGGCCGGTCCGGGGCGATCAAGCTCGGTGACCGCGTGATGGCGTATTTCGGCGAGCTGCATCCCGAGATCGCCGCCGCCGCCGACCTAAAAACCGTCGCGGTCTTCGAGGTCTTCCTCGACGCCCCGCCGCCGCCCAAGGCGAAAGCCACCAAGGCGCGGCCGAAACTCGTGCTCTCGGCCTTCCAGCCGGTCGAGCGCGACTTCGCCTTCCTGGTCGATGCCGCAATCGAGGCCGAGAAGATCGCCCGCGCCGCACGCAACGCCGACAAGGCGCTGATCGCGGGTGCGCGGGTGTTCGACCTCTACGCCGGCAAGGGCGTGCCCGAGGGCAAGAAATCCATCGCCATCGCCGTCACCCTGCAGCCGGTCGAGCGCACGCTGACCGACGCGGAGATCGAGGCGGTGTCGGCCAAGATCGTCGCGGCTGTCGTGAAGGCAACCGGCGCCGTGTTGCGTGGTTAGAGTGAAATGACCGACCTGTCGTTGATCCGCAATTTCTCGATCATCGCCCATATCGACCACGGCAAG
>JAUXWB010000164.1 GCA_030684475.1 Reyranella sp.
GCCAAATACGGCCGGCCGTTTTTCCAGGGCACCGGCATGGCGATGTACAACGAGCAGGAACCGGCGCGCGCGCTCGGCATCTTCGACGCCTGCGCCGCCGCGCTCCGTCGCGGCAACGGCCTCTACGTCCAGATCCCCTGCCAGCCGTTGTCGTTCGATTTCACCATGGCCAACGCCTACCCGTTCTACAGCCACTCGGCCTTCGACCCGATCAAGGCCTTCACGCCCGAACAGCTCACCGCCGTCTATCGCGATCCGTCGTGGCGCGCCAAGTTCCGCGAGAATGCGAAGAATCCGCGGCCCGGCATGATCTTCCAGGGCAACTGGGACCGCGTCATGGTGGCGGTGGCCCAGAAGCCTGCCAACGCTAGGTATGTGAACCGGTACCTGCATGAGATCGCCAAGGCCGAAGGCCGCGATCCGCTCGACGTCATGCTCGATCTCAGCCTCGACGAGAACCTCGAGACCGCCTTCCTCGGCCGTTTCCTGAATGTCGGCGACGAGGGCGTGGCGCGGCTCCTGAAGCACGAGGCCGGCGTGGTGGCGCTCAGCGACGCCGGCGCCCATCTTATCTATATGTGCGATGCTGGCTTCGGCCTGCATTTCCTCAGCCACTGGGTGCGCGAGCGCGGCGACTTCGACATCGTCGAAGGCATCCGCCGCCTGACCAGCCATCCAGCCGACCTCTACGGCATCCAGAACCGCGGCCGCATCGCGGTGGGCGCCCAGGCCGACCTGCTGTTGTTCGATCCGGAAACCGTGGGCGTCTCGCCGGCCGAGCGAGTCGCCGACCTGCCGGGCGGCGGCCGGCGCACCATCCGCCGTCCGACCGGCGTGCACGGCGTCTTCTGCAACGGTGTCCGGACCTTCGACGGCAAGGATTATGTGAAGCACGCCAAGGGCCCCGGCCACGTGCTCAACAGGTTCAACGACTCGGCAGGTCGGCACAGCGCGCTCGCCGCGCAGTGACGGCCCATCGACCCTGGCTGTTCCGGTCCTTGGGCGCCGGCCTGATCAAGCCGGCTTGGGGTTCTCCACCTTCAGCACCGTAAGCTCGTGCCGGCGCCCGTCACGCGCCGTCCAACTGATCGACTGGTCCTCGCCCAAGCCGATCAGCGCGGCGCCGACAGGTGTCATCACCGAGATCTTGTGGGTCGTGACGTCCTCGTCGACCGGATAGACGAGCGTCATCCTCCGCTTGTGGCCGTCGTCGGAGCGGAACGTCACCGTCGAGCCCATGCGCACGACATCGGCCGGGACGAGCGCCGGCTCGACGATCTTGGCGCGATCCATTTCCGCCAGCAATTCCTCCGCAACCTCGGGCAGGCGCTCGAGCGCCGCGGTGGCGAGACTGGTCAACCGCTCGTAGTCGACGTCGCTGACGATGATTTGGGGAACCGAGCGGCTCCGAGCGATGTCATGCATGGACAATGTTCCTCCTCAAGACGACGGCGCAGTTCATCGCACGTGATTCCGATGTCGCCTGAATTTCGAGTCTGGACCGGGATTGCGAGTGCCCGTTCGAGGGCGAAGCGTGCGCCCCCAATGCCGGGGCCGCAAGGAGATCGGGCCGAAGATTACGCTTCCGCGATCGGATGGTTCCGTCGCGGGACAAATGAAATTGCGGCCCGAATCACCTTGGAATAAAGATAAGCACGACCGGGCCCAATTTCAACCGGGCCAGAGCTACGCCGCCTAGAGGGCGGGATTTCCGATACCGCCGCGGGAACGCCGCGCCAGATAGACCTGCAGATGGGCATGGGCCATGCGCAGGTTGGGCGTGGCGATGCCCGCCTTCTTCGCGCGCGCGATCATGTCGCCCACGATGTGATCGGCTTCGACCATCGCGCCCTTTTCGAGGTCGTGCAGCATCGAGGCGGTGAACTTCGAGCCCTTCACGGTCAGGAACGAGCGGATGGTCGCCATGCCCTTCTCGCCGGGATCGTGGCCTGCCGCAGCGGCGACCTTGCGGCCCTCGTCGACCGTTTCCAGCACGATCGCTCGCCCTTCATCGGCCTCGAGGATGTCACCCGAGGCGCCCCGCATCAGGCAGCACGTCGCCGCGAGCGTGCACAGCATGATCCACTTGTCCCAGAGTTCCTGGATGATGTTGGCGTTCAGCCCGCCGTCGATGCCCGACTTCTTGATCGCGGCATCGAGTTCGACCAGCGCGGCGCGCGCAGGCTTGCCGTCACGCTCGCCGAAGGAGATCGCGGCGAACGGGCTGGTGTGCAGGATCTCGCCCTTGTCGTTCATGGCCACGCCGACGCGGGCAAGACCGCCCACCACCTTGGCGTCACCGAACTTCGCGCTGAGCACGTCAATGTGGCGCATGCCGTTCAGCAGCGGCACGACGGTCGTGTTCGCACCAACCGCCGGTGCGACGGCGTCGATCGCCGAGTCGAGATCGTAGGCCTTGCAGGTCAGCAGCACGATATCGTACGGCCCACCGTCACTCGCCTTGGTGACGGTCTTCACTGTCTGCGTGATGTCGCCTTTGGTGCTCTTGATCACCAGCCCATCGCGCTTCAACGCTTCGTTCCGTTTGTCGCGCTCGAGAAAAGTCACGTCGGCGCCGCTCTGGTGGAGACGGCCGCCCACATAGCCGCCGATCGCGCCGGCACCCAGGATGAGAATTTTCACTTGAGGCCACCCCGCGCGCGACGCGCCTCATAGGCCTGCAGATGGGCATAGGCGAAGCGCAGGTTGGGCGCGGCGATGCCGGCCTTGCGGGCACGCGCCAGCATATCGCCCACGATCTGCTTGCCCTCGGCCGGACCGGCCTTCTCCATGTCGCCCAGGATCGAGGCCACGGCCTTCGACCCCTTGCTCGTCAGCATGGTCTTGAGGCCGGCCAGAACCTTGTCGCTGGGCGCGTGGCCTTCCGCCGCCGCGACCTTGCGGCTTTCCTCCAGTGTCTCGGCCACGATGGCGGCCCCATCCTCGGCTTCCATGATGTCGCCGACGGTGCCGCGCATGGAGGCGCACATGCCGGCGATCGTGGCCAGCATGATCCACTTGTCCCAGAGATCCTGGTTGATGTTGGCATTGATGCCGCCCTCGATGCCGGCCTTCCTGCAGGCCGCGTCGAGGTCGAGGAGCGTTTTCCGGGCGGGCTTGCCGTCGCGCTCCCCGAAGGACACACCCGAGGCGCCGGAATGCAGGATCTCGCCGTTGGGTCCCAGCATGCCGGAGATGCGGGCCAGGCCGCCCGCCACCCTCTCGGCGCCGAACTTGGCGTCGAGCGTGGCGAAATGGGCGTGGCCGTTCAGCATCGGCACGATGGTGGTGTCCTTGCCGACCGCCGGCGCGATCGACTCGATCGCCGAGTCGAGATCGTAGGCCTTGCAGGCCAGCACGACGATGTCGTAGGGCCCGCCCTCTATGGTTCCATTGGGGCCGCCCTTGGTCACGACCTTGACCGGCAGCACCGCATCGCCCTTCGGGCTTTTCACGACCAGGCCTTCCTTGCGCACCTTCTCGGCACGCATCTCGCGCAGCAGGAAGGTAACGTCCGCGCCGGACTGATGCAGGCGCGCGCCCCAATAGCCGCCGACCGCGCCGGCGCCGAGGATGAGGATCTTCACGCTTATTTCTCCGTCTTGTTCCGTTCCGCCACCCACTCGGCGAGCCACGTCGCGAGGTCGTCGGTCTGGTGGTGGACATGGTCGAGATTGACGTCGGCCGCGCGCTGCACGCTCTCGTCGGTGCGGATCCACACCGTGCGCATGCCCATGTCGGCCGCAGGCTTGAGATTGACCGCGATGTCGTCGGCAAATGCGGCCCGCGTCGGGTCGACGTTGTGCTGCTTCACGAGCTTCTCGTAGATCTGCTTGTGCGGCTTGGGCCAGTATTCGCCGGCCACGATGTCGAAGATGGCCTCGAAATGATGGGCCACGCCCAGCCGCTCCATGACCCGTTCGGCATGCGGCACGTCGCCGGCGGTGAAGATGATCTTGCGGCCCGGCAGTGCCCGGAGCGACGCTTCGAGCGCGGGATTGGCCTCGACGGGCGAGTAGTCGATGTCGTGGACGTTGT
>JAUXWB010000171.1 GCA_030684475.1 Reyranella sp.
GCCTGGGCGGTGACGCGATAGGTGCGGCCGAGGATGTTGAAGTCGTTGACGAAGGCCGAGCCCATGTAGATCGACAGCGTCTGGAAGACGAAGCTGATCGGCACGCCGAGCTGCTCGGCCTTGGTGCGGTCGATGTCGGCCCAGATCTGCGGCGTGCGCGTGCTGAACAGAGTGAAGGCCTGGGTAAGACCGGGAGCCTGTCCGGCCGCGCCGGCCAGCGCCCAGGTCGCGCCCTCGAGCGCCGGCAGGCCACGCGCAGCGCGATCCTGAACGTAGCCCTTGAGGCCGCCGCCGGTGCCGATGCCCGGCACCGAGGGCGGCTCGAGCACGAACACGATGGCCTCGCGCAGCCCGAACATGCGCCCGCGCAGTTCGGCCAGGATCATGTCCTTGGTAATGCCCGGGCGCTCGGCGAAGGGTTTCAGGGTGACGAAAATCACGCCGGTATTGGGCGCGTTGGTGAAGGTGGCGCCATCGAGTCCGACGAAAGCCACGGCATCCTTGACGCCCGGCTGCGAGACGATGATGTCGGTTGCCTGGCGTATCAGCGCGTCCGTGCGCTCAAGGGTGGCGCCGGCCGGCAGCTGCATGGCGGCGATCAGGTAGGAGCGGTCCAACTGCGGCACCAGGCCGGTCGGCGTCGAGGCCAGGCGATTCTGCGTCAGCGCCAGCAGGCCGGCATAGATCACCAGCATGATGAAACTCATGCGGATCAGGCGTGCCGTCGCGCGGCCATAGAAATTCGCCAGTCCTTCGAAGCCGCGATTGAAGTGACCGAAGAACCAGTTGATCGGCCACATCACCCGGTCGAGCAGGCTGGGCTTGCCTTTCTCGACGTGCGACAGCGCATGGGTCTTGAGCAGCAGGGCGGCCATCGCGGGTGACAGCGTCAGCGACACGAAGGCCGAGATCGCCGTCGAGGCCGCGATGGTGATGGCAAACTGCTTGTAGAAGGTGCCCTGCAGGCCGCTGATGAAGGCGGTCGGCAGGAACACCGCAATCAGCACCAGCGAGATGGCGATCAGCGCGCCGCCGACTTCGTCCATCGTCTTGTGCGCCGCCTCCTTGGGTGACATGCCCTGGGCGAGGTAGCGCTCGACGTTCTCGACGACGACGATGGCGTCGTCGACCACGATGCCGATCGCCAGCACCAGGCCGAACAACGACAGGGTGTTGAACGAGACGCCGACGGCCGACATCACGGCGAAGGCGCCGATCAGTGACACTGGGATGGCGAGAATGGGGATGATCGCGGCCCGCCAAGTCTGCAGGAACAGGATCACCACGATCACGACCAGGATCAACGCCTCGAACAGCGTCGTGATGACCGCGTCGACCGAGGCCTGGATGAATTCCGTCGGGTTGTAGACGACGGAATAGCCGATGCCGGCCGGGAAGTTCTTCTTCAGCCGCTCCATCTCGGCG
>JAUXWB010000179.1 GCA_030684475.1 Reyranella sp.
GTGGCGTCACCGACAGAAGGGCCTCCGCCTTGATCTGGCCGGTGACATCGGTCTTGGAATAGAAGCCCGGATGAATGCCGCCCGACGCCAGCCAATAGCGAAGTTCGTAGTTGTGGGTGGAGACGGGGAAGACCATGCCCATCTTGAAGGCCTTGCCCTCGTTCTTCATCTTCTCGATCACCGGCTTCAGGGCGCTGGCCTTGATCGGATGCACCGGCTTGCCGTCTGCTCCGACCGGAATGTGCTTCTTCATCTCGGCCCACACTGCGTTCGACACAGTGATGCCGTTGCCATTCAGATCCATCGAGAAAGGAGTGACGATATGTGCCTTCGTGCCGAAGCCGATGGTGGCGGCGATCGGCTGGCCGGCCAGCATGTGAGCACCGTCCAGTTCGCCGGTGATGACGCGGTCGAGCAGCACCTTCCAGTTGGCTTGAGGTTCGAGGGTGACGAACAGGCCCTCGTCCTCGAAGAAGCCCTTCTCCTTGGCAATGGCGAGCGGCACCATGTCCGTGAGCTTGATGAAGCCGAACTTGAGTTCATCCTTCTCGACCTTCAACGCCTGCGCGCGTGTCGGCGAAGCGAGCAGGCTCTGCGCCGCAATGGCGCCGACACCGGCCAGAATGTCCCGTCGTGCAATGGTCATGTGTCGTGTCCTTTCGCCATGAGTAATCTCCCCGACTCGATTGGATGAGTTCAGCCTCTAGAGCGCATCCTGCTGGTCGCCTGCGTCGCGTGTCTTCGGTGCGATACTTTCTGCCTCGGCGCTGGCCGGATCGAAGATCGAGCCGTCCAGGAAGTCGTCAGGCGCCATCGCCAGGGGCGCGCCGTTGGTCGGCAAGATCCAAGGATCGACGTGGGCGCCCTCGACCTTTCGGTCGGCAATGGGGCACGCGAGCGCCAATTCACTGGCCGCCGCGCGGTAGATATCGCTGCGGAACACGCGGTCGGCGACGGCGCGCTGGTCGGGCGCGGGTTCGGCCTGGCCCCAGCGCACCATCTGGGCGATGAACCAGTCGGCATGGCTACGCCAGGGGAAGTTCGCCGCCTGACGATGGAAGATGTGAAAGTCGGGCACGGCGAGCGACCGCGTGATCACCTCGACCGGTGCGTTGACGTAACGGGGGCCCGCCAGCACGCGGGCGGCCTCCGCACGATTGGCGGGCTCGTCGAGCCAAGCGCAGGCTTCGGTCAGGGCCTTGATCAGTGCGATCAGCGTCTTCGGATGCCGTTGC
>JAUXWB010000182.1 GCA_030684475.1 Reyranella sp.
CCGCATTTCCTCTCGCCTTTTGCGCGAGCCTACGCGAGAAAAAGCCGATGAGCGACACCCCAGCCCTGCGTCCCGCGACGATCGCCGATGCGCCGGCGATCGCGGCCACCATCGCCGCCGCCTTCGCGCAATACCGCGGCAGGCTCGTGCCGGAATCGGGGGCCTTCGGCGAAACCGCCGACGCCATCGCCGACGAACTGAAGAAGGGTGCCGGCGCCATCGTCGCGGAGCGGAACGGCGAGATGCTGGGCTGTGTCATCACCAACCTGCTGGAAGGCGATCTCTACTTCGGTCGACTCTCGGTGCTGCCGTCGGCGCGCGGCCTCGGCCTGGCCCGGCGGCTGATCGAGGCCGTCGAGGAGGACGCCCGCCGACGCGGCCTCCCCGGTGTGCGCCTGGGCGTACGCATCGCGCTGCCTGACAATCAGCGCCTGTTCAATGTGCTCGGCTATCTCGAGACCTCGCGCGAGGCCCATCCCGGCTTCGACCACCCGACCTCGATCAACATGCGCAAGGCACTGTAGCGCCCGAAGCGGGATGACATCAGGTGCATGCACTGCCAGCATCGGCTCACGCTAATGTGATGAGCAGGTTCAGCAGGAATGTGCTATAGGTTTCTATAGGCTGGCGCTTGGACCGCGCCGGCCTTTTCTATTTTCGGCACGACCGCCCGCGGCACGCCCGCAGGTTCGCGCTATGCGCTGGTGCAGCCGCCGCGGGTCCTGACCCGCGGACAGTCCCAAGAACAACCCCGTCTCAACCACACGCCGAATAACGACGTGGGAACAGACACTTAACGACGCCTGCGAAACAGGGCGCGCCGGGGTGCGTATGATCGAAGAAACCGGGAGTCGCGTAAAAGCCAATGGAAACAGGCTTATCCCGGAATCCCGGACAGGGTCGTGGACACCACGCGTTACATTCAGGCGTCCACAAATATCGGGTGAAAAGCCCGTCGTTATTGGCTTTCCGGCGTGCGGGGAGCCGAAATTCGGCTGTGGGACTTGGGCTTGGACTCGGAGGGGGACTTTCGAACTCTAGGAGAGCTTCATGCCCGGCGGCGGCACCGCCTGCTCGGGATCGACGGCGCGCACCACGTAGGCGTCGGCCTCGGGCTCGTACATCGACCAGAGGCGGCCAAGCTCGGCAATCGGCCGCGCATGGTCGTCGACACGAAGATCGACGTAGGGGAACGATTCCCGGTGAACGACCAGCAGCGCCGCCGAGACCACGGGCTGGCGCTCGCCGCCCGCCGCTTCGCCGGCCTCCAGCGCATCCAGCAGGCGGCGGGCGAGCGGCAGGTCGGGTGATTTCTCGAAGGCCGCCACCATGGCGTCCGGAAGCGCGGCCGAGCGGACGATGTTGGCAATGGCCGCGCAGTCCTTGCCCTGGGCCTCGCCTCTTTCGCCGCGGACGTTGGCGCCGGAGTAGACGGCGGTACGGCCCGCTGCATCGATCAGTGCGAGCTGGCGCCAATGGCGATGCGGCGTGGCGGCCACGACGGCCTGCATCGCCTCGCCGGCCGTGACACCCTTGGCCAGAAGATCGAGCGCGAGCGGCCCGAGCCGTGGGTCCGTGCGATGCTGGGTCAAGGCCGCGCCCACGCTCGCGCGGGCATGTTGGCACCGCGCGCCGACGGAAATCGCCGAGGTCGCCACGACCGCACCCAGCATGCCGGTCCTGGGGCAGCGCCCGACGAGCGAGAAGGTCATGCCGATCCCTCAAAGGCTGGGAAGGTTGAGGCCCTTTTCGCGGGCGCAGGCGATCGCATCCTCGTAGCCGGCATCGGCGTGGCGCATGACGCCGGTCGCCGGGTCGTTCCACAACACGCGCTCCAGGCGTTTGGCCGCCTCCGGCGTACCGTCGCAGACGATCACCATGCCGGCATGTTGCGAGAAGCCCATGCCGACGCCGCCGCCGTGATGCAGCGACACCCAGGTGGCGCCCGAGGCGCAGTTGAGCAGTGCGTTGAGCATCGGCCAGTCGGAGACGGCATCGGAACCGTCGCGCATCGCCTCGGTCTCGCGGTTGGGGCTGGCGACCGAGCCCGAGTCGAGATGGTCGCGGCCGATCACGATGGGCGCCTTCAACTCGCCCTTCGCCACCATCTCGTTGAAGGCGAGGCCGAGGCGATGGCGATCGCCCAGCCCAACCCAGCAGATGCGCGCCGGCAGTCCCTGGAATTTGATGCGCTCGCGCGCCATGTCGAGCCAGCGGTGCAGGTGCGGGCTGTCGGGCATCAGCTCCTTGACCTTGGCGTCGGTCTTATAAATGTCCTCGGGATCGCCGGACAATGCGGCCCAGCGGAACGGCCCGACGCCGCGGCAGAACAGCGGCCTGATGTACGCCGGTACGAAGCCCGGATAGCTGAAGGCGTCGGCCACGCCCTCTTCCAGCGCCATCTGGCGGATGTTGTTGCCGTAGTCGACGGTCGGCACACCGAGCTTGTGGAATTCGAGCATGGCGCGCACATGGCCCGCCATCGACTGCTTGGCGGCCCTGGTGACGGCGGCAGGATCGCTGCTGCGTTTGGCTTCCCACTCGGCCAGCGTCCAGCCCTTGGGCAGGTAGCCGTTGACCGGATCGTGTGCGGAGGTCTGGTCGGTGAGGCAGTCGGGCCGTATGCCGCGGCGCAGCAGTTCGGGCAGCACGTCGGCGGCATTGCCGAGCAGCGCCACCGAGATCGGCTTGTTCTCCTTCGCAGCCTTGCCGATGATTGCCAGTGCATCGTCCAGGTCCTTGGCCTGGACGTCGACATAGCCGGTGCGCAGGCGAAACTCGATGCTGCTGGGACGGCATTCGATGGCCAGGCACGAGGCGCCGGCCATGGTCGCGGCCATCGGCTGCGCGCCGCCCATGCCGCCCAGGCCCGCGGTCAGGATCCAGCGGCCGGCTAGGCTGCCGCCGTAGTGCTGGCGGCCCATCTCGACGAAGGTCTCGTAGGTGCCCTGCACGATGCCCTGACTGCCGATGTAGATCCACGAGCCCGCCGTCATCTGGCCGAACATCATCAGGCCCTTGCGATCGAGCTCGTTGAAATGTTCCCAGGTCGCCCAGTGCGGCACCAGGTTGGAGTTGGCGATCAGCACGCGCGGCGCATCGGCATGGGTGCGGAACACGCCGACCGGCTTGCCCGACTGGACCAGCAGCGTCTCGTCGGCTTCGAGCTTGCGCAACGCCGCCACGATGCCGTCGAAGCTCTGCCAGTCGCGCGCGGCGCGGCCGATGCCGCCATAGACCACCAGCTCGCCGGGCTTTTCGGCGACGTCGGGATCGAGGTTGTTCATCAGCATCCTGAGCGGCGCCTCGGTAAGCCAGCTCTTGGCCGAGAGCTCCGTGCCGCGTGGGGCGCGGACGGTTCGGGCATTGTCGATGCGGGTCATGAGGACGTTCTCCCGTCAACCGTAGGCAGGATATCGCGCCCGACAGCCTCGACGACCGCGCCGCTGGTGACCAATGCGATGGCCTTTTCGAGATCGGGATGGAAATAGCGATCGTCGTCGAGGTGCGGCACGGCACGGCGCACCAGGTCGCGCACCGCTTCCAGGGGCTTGCTGGTGGCAAGCGGGCGGTGGAAGTCGCAGCCCTGTGCCGCCGCCAGCAACTCGATCCCGACCACGCCGCAGGCATTCTCGACCATCTCGAGCAACCTCCGGGCGCCGTGGGCGGCCATCGAGACGTGGTCTTCCTGGTTGGCCGACGTCGGGATCGAATCGACGCTGGCGGGATGTGCGCGCTGCTTGTTCTCCGAGACGAGTGCTGCGGCCGTGACCTGCGGGATCATGAAGCCGGAATTGAGACCCGGCTTGGGCGTCAGGAAGGCCGGCAGACCCGACAAGGCGGGGTCGACCAGCATGGCAACGCGCCGTTCCGTCAACGAGCCGATCTCGCAAATCGCCAAGGCGATGATGTCGGCCGCGAAGGCAACGGGCTCGGCGTGGAAGTTGCCGCCCGACAGGGCCTCGCCGGTCTCCGGAAAGATCAACGGGTTGTCGGTCACGCCATTGGCTTCGGTCGCGAGCGTGGCCGCCGCCTGGCGCAGGATATCGAGTGCGGCACCCATGACCTGCGGTTGGCAGCGCAGGCAGTAGGGATCCTGCACCCGTTCGTCACCGATGAGATGCGAGGCGCGGATCGCGGAACCCGCCATCAAGCGACGCAGCGAATCCGCCGCCTCGATCTGGCCCTTGTGGCCGCGCAGTTGGTGAATCCGCGAATCGAACGGCGCATCGGAGCCGCGCGCCGCGTCGGTCGAAAGCGCGCCGGTCACCAGCGCCGCGCGGTAGAGGTTTTCCGCTTCGAACAGCCCAGCCAGCGCATAGGCCGTGGAAAACTGCGTGCCGTTCAGCAACGCCAAGCCTTCCTTCGCCCCCAAAACCAGGGGCTTTATACCGGCGTCGGCAAGTGCCCGCGTCGCCGGCACGCGTCCATCCCCGACCAGGAATTCACCGACGCCGATCATCGCCGCTGCCATATGGGCGAGCGGCGCCAGGTCGCCCGAAGCGCCAACCGATCCCTGGCAGGGGATCGCCGGCATGAGCCCTTTTGCCAGCAGCGCTTCGAGTAGCCGCACCGTTTCGACCTGCACGCCGGATGCTCCCTGCGCCAGGCTTCCGAGCTTGAGCGCCATCATCAGGCGCACGACGGATACCGGCATCGGCCGGCCGACCCCGGCCGCGTGGGACAGCACGATGTTTCGCTGCAGCGCTTCGAGATCCGCCGCCTCGATCCGCACGCTGGCCAGTTTGCCGAAACCGGTATTGATACCGTAGACCGGCGTGCCGTTTGCGACGATCGCCGCGACCGCCTTTGCCGACCTCTCGATGGCGGCGTAGCTGGCGGAATCGACGGCCGCGGATGCGCCCTGATAGATCTCGCGCCAGGCAGCAAGCGGGACGGCACCGGGGCTCAACAGAACCGTCTTCATCTTTACCTCCGGACCCGCTGTATCCCCTTCTTAGCAAGAGTACTCTGTTCGCTCCCAGCAAAGATTGCTAGTTTCCCGCCATGACGACACGTGCACCGCTCGCCGGCCCTTCCGTATGGACGGGCCAGGACATCAAGGACTCCCGGCGCTGGATTCGCGACCTGCCGCCCGAGGCGCTCGACGAACTCGACGCCGCCGTGAAGTCGGTGCGCGGCATGCCGTGGCAGGAGATCACGCGCGAGGATTTCCGGCTACCGATGCTCAGCGACCTGCTCGACGATGTCGCCGACGAGCTCGAGAACGGCTGCGGCATCGTCAAGTTGCGCGGCGTTCCGGTCGATGGCTACAGCGAAGACGAACTGCGGCAGATGTATTTCGGGCTTGGCACGCACCTCGGCACGCCGGTGTTCCAGAACCGCAGCGGCGAGATGATGCGGGCCATCCGCGACGAGGGCGCCCATGTGGGCCGCACCTATGGTCAGACCGAAGGGCCGCAGAAGGGCACGACCTTCCTCTCCTCCTACGCCCGCACCCTGACCAACGGACCACTGCGCTTCCATACCGACCGCACCGACGTGGTGGGTCTCCTTTGCGTCCGTCAGGCGCGGGCGGGCGGCGTCAGCAAGCTCGCCTCGACCCCCGCCATCCACAACGCCATCCTGGCGAAACGGCCCGACCTGCTCGACGTGCTGTTCGAGGATTTCTGGCGCAGCCGCTTCGGCGAGGAATCGACCGACAAGGAAACCGTCTACAAGCTGCCGATCTTCGGCCTGCGCGACGGCAAGTTCACGTCGCACTATTCGCTCACCTTCATCGAGGCGGCCGAACTCGTGCCCGGGGTGCCGAAGCTCGCCGCGCTCCAGCGCGAGGCGATCGACGTGCTGATGGCGACGGCCGAAGAACTCTGTTTCGAGATGACGCTCGAGCCCGGCGATCTGCAGCTGATCAACAGCCACGTCACCTATCACGGCCGCACACCGTTCGAGGACGATGCCGAAAGCGGCCACGACCGCCTGCTGCTCCGGCTGTGGCTCACCATGCGCAACAACCGCGCGCTGCCCGAGGGCCACCAGATCCTGTGGCAGGAGATCGAGGCCGGCCGCCCGCGCGGCGGCATCCGGCAAGTCGCGTCGTAGCCGGGTGCTCGCCCGGCGCTACGAGCGACCTTCGAGCAGGGCGCGCTCCCGAAGAAAGAGCGCGACCACCTCATCCATGACCGCGCGCACCCTCGGCAGAGCGCGGAGATCGCGGTGAACCAGCAGCCACTGGTCGGCGAAGACCTCGCCAACCACGCCGCCCACACGCTTCAGCACCGGATCGGGATCGCCGAGATAGCACGGCAGCAGCGCGAGGCCGGCGCCCGCCCGCACCGCATCGTGCAGCACCAGCCAGTCGTTGACCCTGACCTCGGGCCGCCGCCCCAGCCGCTCCTGCAGCCAGCGCTGGCCGGGCATGTAGCTGTGGTCGTCGTCGAAGCCGATCCATGGCAGGCCGGCGAGGGCGGCGGGCGGCGCGCCGCGCAGCGGGAAGTCGCGCCCGGCATAGATCGCATAGGCAACGCGGCCGAGCCTGCGCGCGACGATGCCGGCCAGTTCCGGCACCTGCTCGCGGATCAGCAGATCGGCCTAGCGCCGCGACAGGTTGGCGAGCGTGTGGCTAGCGATCACCTCGAACTCGATCTGGCTCAGCCGCTGGCGCAGCTCCGGCAGATGCCGCGCGATCAGCGCCGCCATCGCCTCGCCGGCGGAAATCCGAACCACGCCCTTCACCGCGTCGCCGAGCGAGGCGCTGCGGCGATGGATCGACAAGGCCGCCTTTTCCATCGCCTCCGCGTCGGCGAGCAGCCCCTCGCCCGCCGCGGTCGGCATGAAGCGGTCGGGAAGGCGATCGAACAGGCGGGCGCCGATCTTCTTTTCGAGCGCCCGGACCCGTCTTGCCACCGTGGGATGGCTAACCCCCAGCGCCTTCGCCGCGGTCGTGAGCGTGCCCTCGCGTGCAAGGCTCAGGAACACCCGCAGATCGTCCCAGTTGGCGTCCATTCCGTGCCCTCCAGATGATGTACATAAACGTACAGCAAGTCTTCGAAATTGTGGGCTGACGAATATCAGCGTTCATCCTAGCGTGGCAGTCGGAAAAGCTCGACACTGGGTTCATCATGCATATCGAACCGCGTCTCTTCGTCTTCACCAAGGGAGTGCGCGGCCGCATCGCGGCGGCCGTCGCCATCGGGCTGCTCGCCGTCGGCCTCGGCATAGCCCGCCTCGGCCTGCTGGGCTGGCTGATCGGCCAAGTCTTCGCCGGCCGGCCGCTGTCCGAATTCGTGCTGCCGGTCGCATTGGTAGCGGCCGTCATGGTGCTACGCGGGGCGGCCGAGCACTGGCGCGCCGTCGTGGCCCACGAGACCGCGGCGCGGGTGCAGAAGGCGTTGCGCCGCACCCTCTACGACAAGGTGGCATCGCTGGGGCCGGGCACCGTCGGCCGCCAGCGCTCGGGCGGGCTCACGCTGTCGATGATCGACGGCGTCGAGCAGCTCGAGACCTATTTCGGGCAGTTCCTGCCGCAGTTCCTGATCGCAATGCTCTCGCCGCTGCTGATCTTCGCGGTCGTCTCCTTCATCGACCTGCCGGTGGCGCTGGTGATGCTGGGCTTCGCGCTACTGGCGCTGTTCGCGCCGGCGCTCTGGCACAAATGGGACGTGCGCGCCTCGATCGGCCGCATGAAGGCCTATGCTTCCTTCGCTGCCGAGTTCCTCGATTCGATCCAGGGCCTGGCCACGCTCAAGGCGTTCGGCCAGGGCAAGGCGCGCGCCGACAAGCTGGAAGTCGAGGCGCGCGACCTCTTCCGCCGCACCATGTGGGTGCTGGGCACCAATTCGCTGGCGCGCGGCATCACCGACGCCTCGATCGCGGGCGGTGCGGCGGCGGCGCTGATCTACGGCGCGGCGCGGGTCGAGGCCGGCGCCATGTCGCTCACCGCGCTGCTGATCATCCTGATGCTGGGCATCGAAATCTTCCGCCCGATGCGCGAGCTCAGGACCGTTCTGCACCAGGGCATGGTCGGCCTCTCCGCGGCCCAGGGCATCTACCGCATCCTGGACGACACGCCGTCGGTCGCCGATGCGCCGCCTGCCGCGCTGGACGGCAGGCTCACCCCCACCATCGCCTTCGAGAACGTCCGCTTTGCCTATCCCGGCCCCACCGGCGTACTTGGCCGCACCGTGCACGACGGCCTCGATTTCACCGCGGCGGCCGGCGAGCGGCTAGGCCTTGTCGGCTCATCGGGCGGCGGCAAGTCGTCGATCGTGCGCCTGCTGCTGCGCTTCTACGATCCCGACGAAGGTCGCATCGTCCTGGGTGGCCACGACCTGCGGGCGCTTTCCTTCGCGCAGATCCGCTCGCTGATCTCGGTGGTGAACCAGGACACGTTCCTGTTCCACGGCACCGTCGAGGAAAACATCCGACTCGGCCGCCCCGCCGCCTCGCAGCAGGATCTGGAGGCCGCTGCCCGCGCCGCCAACATCCACGACTTCATCGTGAGCCTGCCGCAGGGCTACCGGACGATCATCGGCGAGAAGGGCATAAAACTCTCGGGCGGCCAGCGCCAGCGCGTCGCCATCGCCCGCGCGCTGCTGCGCGACACGCCGATCCTGGTGCTCGACGAGGCGCTGAGCGCCGTCGATGCCGAGAACGAGGCCGTGATCCAGGAGGCGCTCGACCGCCTGATGCGCGGCCGCACGACCGTGATCCTGGCGCATCGCCTGTCGAGCGTGATCGACTGCGACCGCATCCTCGTCCTCGACGGCGGCAAGGTCGCCGAGGAGGGACGCCATGCCGACCTGATGGCACGGGGCGGCGTCTATGCCCGGCTGATGGCCGAGCAGGCGCGCGAGCAGCAGGCAGGCGGCGCCGCCGACCTGATCGACGCGCCGGCACGCGCCGAGACCGTCTCCGACACGCCGGGCGGCGCGGTGAAGGCCGTGACCGAGGGCATCATCAAGGCCGAGGGCCTCACCTGGTATCAGGCGGTGGCGGCGCTGATGAAAGTGATCATGCCGTGGAAGGGCAAGCTCACTGCCACCTTCATATTGGGCGTGCTGCGCGTCGTGGCCTTCATCGGCATCGGCGTGCTGTCGGCGCTGATCGTGCTCGCCCTCAAGGACGGCCAGCCCTACGTCGACCTCGCCATTGCACTGGCGGTGCTGGCGCCGGTTTCGGGCATTCTCCATTGGCTGGAATCGTGGATGGCGCACGACATGGCCTTTCGCCTGCTGGCCGAGATGCGCATCGACGCCTTCCGCAAGCTCGACGCGCTGGCGCCCGCCTATCTGACGCGCCGCCGCACCGGCGACCTGATGGCGCTCGCCACCCATGACATCGAACTGGTCGAGTATTTCTTCGCCCACACCGTGGCGCCGGCCTTCGTGGCCATCCTGGTGCCGGCCGCCGTCGTCGTTGCGCTGGCCTCGGCGAGCGGCTGGCTGGCGCTGGCGCTGGCGCCGTTCCTGCTCGCGGTCGGCCTCAGTCCCTTCCTGATGAGGAAGCGTGTCGACCGGCTGGGCTCGCAGGCGCGCGAGGCTGCGGGCGAGCTCGGCGCCTTCGCCGTCGATTCGGTGCAGGGGCTGGGCGAGATCGTGGCCTTCCAGCAGGAGCTGTCGCGCGGCGACAAACTGGATCAGCTCTCGCAGCGTCACATCGCGCTGCGTCTGCCCTTCTTCAGCGAACTCACCCTGCAGCATGCGATCCTCGAGGTGCTGACCGGGCTGGGCGGTCTCGCCGTCGTCGTCACCGGCGCCGTGCTGTCGCAGCAGGGTGCGCTTGATGCCGGCCTGCTGCCGCTCATGACCATCCTCGCGATGGCGGCCTTCCTGCCGGTCTCCGAAATCGCCCAGATCGGTCGCCAGCTCGCCGACACGCTGGGTGCCACGCGCAGGGTCTATGCGCTCGCCAACGAGCCGATCCCGGTGCGCGACGGACCGGGCGTGCCGGCCGCCACCGGGGCGGCGGCGTTGTCGCTCGAGAAGGTCGACTTCACCTATCCCGGACAGGCGCGCCGTGCCCTCTCCAATGTCACGTTCGACATACCCGCCGGCAAGACGGTGGCGCTGGTCGGCACCTCGGGCGCCGGCAAGACCACGACGGCGCAGCTCCTGATGCGCTTCTGGGATCCTGACTCGGGCCGCATCACGCTGAACGGCACCGATCTCAAGACCTACAGGCTCGACGAGCTGCGCGGGCTGATGGCGCTGGTGGCGCAGGACACCTATCTCTTCAACGACACGCTGCGCGCCAACATCCTGATCGCCCGGCCCGACGCGTCGGAGGCCAATCTTGCGGCCGCGATCGAGCATGCCTCGCTCGCCGAACTGGTCGCCGCCCTGCCCGAAGGCCTCGACTCGCCGGTCGGCGAGCGCGGCACCAGCCTGTCCGGCGGCCAGCGCCAGAGGGTCGCCATCGCCCGCGCCTTCCTCAAGGACGCGCCGATCCTGATCCTCGACGAGGCGACCTCGCATCTCGACGCGGTGAACGAGCAGGCCGTGCGCCGCGCCCTCGACCTGCTGCAGGCCGACCGCACCACCATCGTCATCGCCCATCGCCTGTCGACCGTGCGCGATGCCGACCTGATCGTGGTGCTGGACGAAGGCCGCGTGGCGGAAAGCGGCACGCATGCCTCGCTCCTGGCGCGCGGCGGACTCTACGCGCGCCTGGTGTCCCGGCAGCTTGCCGCGGTGTATGCGCCCGCCGCACAGTGAGAGGATGAAGAAGCACCAGCTCCACCTCAATCTCTTCATCCAGAGCCGCGGCCATCACGAGGCGTCGTGGCGGCATCCCGACGCCTCGGCGCTGGCGCTGACCGACATCGCCTACTATCGCGACATGGCGCAACGCGCCGAGGCCGGGCTGTTCGATTCGATCTTCCTGGCCGATCAGCTGGCGCTGGCCGACACGGTGGCGCAGGCCGGCACGACCTGGCTGGAACCGATCACGGCGCTGGGCGCACTTGCCGCCTCGACGCAGCGGGTCGGTCTGATCGCCACCGCCTCCACCACCTACAGCGAGCCGTTCAACCTTGCGCGCCAGTTCGCCTCGCTGGATCACATCAGCAGCGGGCGCGTCGGCTGGAACATCGTGACCTCGTGGCTGGCGGCGGCGGCACGCAACTACGGCGGCCAGGGCCAGGTGAGCCACGCCGACCGCTACGCCCGCGGCGAGGAATTCGTCCGGGTCGTGAAGGCTCTCTGGGACAGCTGGGCCGACGACGCCGTCCTCGATGACCGCGCGAACGGTCACTACGCGCGCGCCGACCGCATCCGGCCGATCGACCACGCCGGCGAGCACTATGTCGTGGCCGGCCCGCTCAACATGCCACGCGGTCCGCAGGGCAGGCCGGTGTTCGTGCAGGCGGGCTCGTCCGACACCGGCCGCCGCTTCGCCGCCCGCCATGCCGAGGCGGTGTTCACCGCACAGATGGAGAAGAAGACGGCGCAGGAATTCTATGCCGACCTGAAGCGACTGGTGGTGGCGGAGGGCCGGTCGCCCGACCAGGCGCTGATCCTGCCCGGTCTCAGCCCGGTGATCGCAGCCACCGAGACCGAGGCCAAGCGGATGGCGTGCGAGCTGAACGATCTCACCGATCCTGAGGTCGGGCGCAAGCGGCTCAGTGGCCGTTTCGGCGGCCACGACTTCTCCCACCTGCCGCTCGACAAGCCGCTGGCGCCGGAGGACTTTCCCGATCCCGGCACGGTGGAAGCCGCGCGCAGCCGCACCGAGGTCATCGTGGGCCTGGTGCGCCGCGAGAAGTTCACCCTGCGCCAACTGCTCGCCTATCTCGCCGGCGCGCGCGGCCACTTCACCACGGCAGGCACGCCGGAACAGATCGCCGATCTGATAGAAGACTGGCTCAACAACGGCGCGGCCGACGGCTTCAACGTGATGCCGCCGGTGCTGCCGTCGATGCTCGACGTGTTCGTGGCCGAGGTGATTCCGCTCCTGCAGAAGCGCGGACTTTTCCGCACCGCTTATGAAGGCAGGACGCTCAGGGAGCATTTCGGCCTCGCTCGCCCGATGGGCAGGCCCTAACCTCCGCCCGGGAGGAAAAACATGTTCAGCCACGTCACCGTCGGCACCAACGACCTCGGCAAGGCCAAGGGTTTCTACGAGAGCCTGCTCAATCCGCTCGGCCTGGTGCGCCACGTCGAATTTCCCAGTGCTGTCGGCTATGGCCCGGCCGGCGGCCGGCCGCAGCTCTGGGTCCTCAACCCGGTCGACAAGAAGGCGGCCACCGTCGGCAACGGCATCACGGTCGGCCTGGAGGCGGCGAACCGCGCTGCCGTGGAGGCGGCCTACAAGGCCGGCATGGCGGCCGGTGGCAGGGACGAGGGCCCGCCCGGTCTTCGCCCGCATTATCACCCGAACTACTACGGCGCCTATCTGCGCGATCCCGACGGCAACAAGGTCTGCATCGTCTGCCACAAATCCGCTTCAAGCCCGGCGTAGGATCGGGCAAATGGCCCGCGCCCTTCCCCGCCGTTCCCTGCTCGTCATGGGCGCCGCCCTCGCAGCGCCGACGATCGCCCGCGCCCAGGCGAGGCTGCCCTACGGCACGATCCGCATCCTCGTCGGCTATCCCACGAGCGGCGGGTCGGGTTCGCTGGCGCACGTCATCGCCGGCGCCCTGCAGAGGGAGCTCGGCCGGACCGTCACGGTCGACTACAGGCCCGGCCCGTCGGGTTCGGCCGCCGGCGAAGTTCTCAAGAAAGCGGTGCCGGACGGCAAGATCATCGCCTTCATGCCGAGCGCCACCATGGTCGCGAAGCTCATCAATCCCGGCTTCCCGTTCGATCCCCTGACCGACCTCCTGCCACTGACGCTTGCCGGTACCTATTCGACAACCTTCGCCGTCTCGCCCAAGATCGAGGTCGCGACCCTTGTCGAGTATGTCCGGTGGCTGAAAGCAGGTGACCCGACGCGCGCCCGTTTCGGCACCACCACGCCGAATTCCTTCACGCAGTATTTCGGCACCATGGTGGGTCGTGAAATCGGTGTTCCGCTCGAAGCCGTGCCCTACAGCGGTGCAGGGCCTCTCGTGGCCGATCTCGCGCAGGGCCGCATCCCTGCCGGCACCGGCGGCATCACGTCCTTCCTCGTGCCCCAGCGCGGCGGCCGGTTGAAGATACTGATGACCTCCGCCGCCAAACGCAGCGCGGCGGCACCGGACGTGCCGACGGCGCTGGAACTCGGCTATCCCAAGCTGCAGCAAGCCAACTGGTATGCCTTCTTCGCCCCGCCCGACATGCCAGCGGCCTTGGTCGCGGCCTGGACCGCGGAGCTGCGGGCCGTGATCGACTCCCGGGAAGTCAGCGAGCAGCTGCAGCAGCTTGGCCTCACCGTCGAGACCTCGACGCCCGCCGAGATGGCGGCGCGGCTTGGCACGGACTTCCGGAACTGGAAGGCAGTCCTTGACTCGCTGGGCATGAAGCCGATCAATTGAAGCTCGCAACAGGACCTCGCGACAGGGAGCATCGCATGCCGCCGTTCAAGGTGTTCTGGCAGCCGGGTTGAACCAGCTGCCTGAGACTCAAAGAGTTTCTATCGGTCCGTGGGATCGACTTCGTTTCCGTCAACGTTCTTGAAGATCCGGCTGGCCTCGCCGAGCTGCAGAAGCTCGGCGCGCGCTCGGTACCGGTGCTGTCGCGCGGCGACAAATTCACCTTCGGCCAGAGCACCAAACAGATCGTCGAATTCCTCGGCATCGACGAGAAGTCCGGCCCCGAGCTGTCGCCGGCCGAACTCTATGCCCGGCTCGACAAGTTCCTGACGGCAGCGCTGGAGCTGCTGCCGCTGATGCCGTACGACCGCCTCGGCACCCATGTGCCCGGCCGGCCGCGCAGCTACCGCACGCTGGGCTTCCATCTGTTCCGCGTGGTCGATGCCTTCCTCGACGCCAACGAAGGCGTCACCCTGGTCCAGGCGATGTTCCGCGAGGAGCCCGCCGCCGACGCCGACACCGCCGCCCTCGTGGCCTACGGCACCAAGGTGCGCCAGCGCTTCCGCGCCTGGTGGGTGCCCTATCAACAGCTAGGGGGCGACACCTCGGGCGCGCGCACGCTGGACACCTACTATGGCCCGCAAAGCTTGCACGAGTTGATGGAACGCACGACCTGGCATTCCGGCCAGCATGTGCGGCAATACATGATGCTGCTCGAGCGCGAAGGCCGGAGCCATCACCGCCCGCTGGTCGAGGCCGATTTCGCCCGCCTGCCGATGCCGCAAAACGTCTGGGACGGCTGAGCAACCTCGAGCCGGCATTGGCGTTCTCTAGGGAGGAATTCACCCCACGAGCGGAGAACGATCATGCGCGCCAACGGCACGGCCACGGCCAACAGCACCAAGGAACTGGTCAAGGAAATCGCGGTCCTCAAGTCCCAGCTCAAGAAGCTGTCGACATCCATTGAGAAGGACGCCGGCGGCGCCCTCGGCGAGATCCAAACCAAGAGCAAGGAAGCCATCGACGAGGTCATCGAGACGGCCCAAGCCTTCATCGATGGCTATTCCGACAGCGCCAGGGAAACCACCAAGGCCCTGCTGAACAAGTCGGCCGAACTGCGCGACGAGGCGACGGAAACCCTGATCGAGACGGTAAAGGCCCGTCCGATCACCTCGCTGGCGACCGTGATCGGCATCGGCTTCCTCGCGGGGTACCTTTGTCGTCGGAGCTAGCCGCAAGGCTCGCCCAAACCAGGCCCGCCCGAAAAAGAGCAAACCCGCCGGAGTTGCCGCGACCATGGCGATAGTCGGACCCCTGCTCCGCCTCGCGGTCGCCTCGGCGGCGGCGCGCACGATACGCGTCGCCGCGGCCGACGTGGCGCTTCGCCTCGCGTTCATCCTGGGCGCTGCCCTTGCGGCGGCCGTCGGTGTGCTGTGCTTCACCTACGCCGGCCTCACCATCCTCGAGCGCCACCTCGATCCCGCCGAGGCCTGGGCCATCGTGGGCGGCCTCTACGCCGTGGCCGGCGTGGCACTCTACCTGGCCGCCACCCGCCGCCGCCGCACCTGAACCGCCCTGATCTGAGGTGAAGGCCGCTTCACCGAGGCCAGCGGCGGCTTGACCGCGAGGCGTTCGCTGACCGGCCGGTCGTCCGTCAGCATGATTTCCAGCCAGCGCAGCGACGGCAGGTGAGCCGCAACGGTGCTGAGCAGGATCAGCAGCGGCACCGCCACGATGGCCCCGACGATCCCCCACATCCAGCCGAGCAACGCGATACCGACGAACACCGCCACGGTGTTGAGCGCGCAGCGACGGCTGACGAAGAAGGGGATGACAAATTGCGATTCGACGAAGTGGATGAGCGCGAGCGCCGCCGGCGCCGCCGCGATGCGCGTCCAGTCATCAAAGGTCACGAGCGCGGCTACGGCCACCAGCGCGATAAGCACCGGCGCACCTACGAACGGCACGAAGGACGCCAGCCCCATCAGGAAGCCCCAGATGATGGCATTGGGCAGGTCGAGCAGGGCGAGCACCGTCGCCGAGGCCGCCGCCACACCGGAATAAATGACGGCAAGCGCGAAAAGGTAGTGACCGACCCGCTCGTTGATGTCGCGCATCATGCGCGCCATCCGCACCCTCGTGGCGAACGCCACCGGCACGCGCAGCACCTGGCGCCGATGATCGTTGCGGTGAACCAGCAGCATGAAAGCCAGCACCGCGGCATAACCGAGCTGCAGCACGACCGCTGGCGTCGTGCTGGCGAGCTGGCCCAACAGCGATTTGCCGTCCTGCACCACGACCTTCTCGACCGGACTGACCGGCCCCCCCTCCGCCGGCACGGTGGCCGCTGCCTGCTCGACCTGCTTGGTGACTTTCTGGAGGGTGGCAATCGACTCGCGCACGCCCTCGAGCTTTTTTTCCAGCCGGTAGGTGAGCGTCGGCGCATCGGCGATCCAGCCGGCGATCGAGGGAATGGCCAGCGCCAGCACCCCCGCCAGCACGAGCGCCAAGAGCAAAACCGAGGCAGCGGCGGCCAGCGTCTTCGGTACGTGACCGCGTTCGAGTGCAGTTGCGACCGGCGTCAGCATCAGGGCCAGCACGATCGCGCCGGCGGTGGGAATGAGAAAGTCGCGCGCCAAGTAGCCCACGACGCCAACGGCGCAGACCGCCAGGACGATCAGCGGCCGGCGGATCGCCGATCCGCCGCGCAAATGGACGGTGGGTACCCGAATCGCTGGCTTCTCCTCGGCCCTCACCCGCTTGTCCGCCTTTTCCTGATCGGCAGTAACGCGAAAGAGGGCCTTTGGTTGCCCTCGGCCGGCTGAAACCTTCAGGTCAACCCAGGCGTTGAGTCGGCGGAATTCAAAGGAGGTATTTCATGAAGACCAGTACGCGCCCTTCGATCGCGGCCGGCCTCCTTGCCGGTGTTGCCATTCTGCTGGCACCCGCACTCAGCGCGCCGGTTGCGGCGACGGATGTCGCCGCTGCTTCAACCGGCGCCGCTGCCAAGCCGCGTCCCGGCTACGTCGTCTTCTTCGAGCAGGGCCGCACCGAGCTCTCGCCGGTAGCGACGGGCACGGTTCTTCTTGCCGCTCGCGCGGCGCAATCGAGCAAGGCTCGCATCGTCCGCATCGTCGGCCGCGCCGATCATGCCAAGGCAGTGAAGGCCGAACTCGTGCGCCAGGGCCTGCCTGCCTCGTCGATCGCCCTGGTCGGACGCGACGACAACACGCCCATCGTGCGGGCGTCGACCAGCGTAGCCGAACCGCTGAACCGGCGTGTGCTGATCGCATTCTAGGGCGCGTCCGCACCGGTTCTCTCTGCAGGAAAGGTGGCTTGCCGCGAGGCCTGCGGAGAACGCCGGGCTCCTCGAAGGCGACGCGACCGCGCGCCCGGTACTGGTCACGAATTAGCGCTGGATCTTCGTATTCTCGCGCACCCACTGGCGGGCCTCGCGGAGGTTGTTGAAGACCTTCACCGGGCGCTCGCCGGCCGTGATCTCGGCGAATTTCACGGCATGCTCACCCCGCTTGGGGTCGACGACGAAGGCCAGCGGACCGCGCGACGCCGCGTCGGGATCGGCCCGCAGAAAGGCGGCGATGGCTGCCAGCCGGTTCTCATCAATGGGCGAACTCCCGGCCGAAGTATCGATGATCTTGCCGTAGTGATTGAGACCCGTCGCCTGAAACTCGCGCACCACGCCAGCGATATCGTCAGGCGTGACTTCGCCGAGGGCCACGGCAACAACGAGTCGGTCGAGGTGGGAGATATCGAGATGAATCGGCATGAGCTCACATGATTTCGCAGGACAGTACAACGCCGCTTTGCGACGCACTATGGCCTGGGTGTCAGTGCGCCGGCAGCGCAGATCGTCGCAGCGTCAGCGTCGCGGCTCGATCGTCGCACTCTCGTCGAGCCACCTGCGGGCGGCACGGAGCGTGGTGAAGAGCTTCACCGGCCGCTCGCCGGCCGTGAGCTCGGCGAACTTCTCGGCAAACTGGGCCCGCGCCGGATTGACGACGAAGGCCAGCGGGCCGCGCGACGCCGCCTTGGGGTCGACCCGCAGGAAGGCGGCGATCGCCGCCACCCCGGCTTCGTCGATGGTCAATGTGCCGACGGTGATATCGACGATCTTGCGGTAGTGCATGGAGCCCGATTCGGCGAACTGGCGCGCCAGGCCCCTGACGTCGTCGGCCGAGGCGTCGCCGATGACGACGGCAATCACGAGTCTGTCCAGGTGGGAGATGTCGAGATGGATCGGCATGGGCTCTCAACTGTATCGTTCGCGAGCATAGCGCCTGCTCGCCGAAAACTATCCCATGTTCACGGCCTTTGTATGGTTCACTCCCTACGCAATGGAATTGTCGAAAAGTGGCATGACCGCCACCCACCCGGTCCGACGCACGATCACGGCGATCCTGATGGTCGCCGTTGCGGTCGGCGTCGCGCTCGGCTTGGCCGAAGGCATGATCCGCCTCTTCCTTCCGGCCTTCGATCCGTCGGGACGGTTCGAATTTCGCCATCGCATCGGGTCGCTGAGCCTGGGACAGCCCCATAGCGAGCAACGCCAGGTGAAGAACACCGGCGATTATGACGTCGCCGTCAGCATCAACCGTCATGGCCTACGCGACACCAAGGACATCGCCCGGGCCACGGTCGACGATCTCATCGTGGTGGGCGATTCGGTCGCCTGGGGTTGGGGTGTCGAGGCGTCGGATCGCTTTTCGGATCGCCTGCAATCAATGACCGGACAGCGGGTTTTCAACCTCGCCACCCCGACCGACCTCGCAGGCTACGAGGCTCTGCTCGCCTATGCCGAATCCCTGGGCGCGCGGGTCGGGCAGGTCGTGGTGGCGGTCAGCCTCGAGACCGACCTCGGGTCCTACGACGCCGTCGCCGAGCGAGCCGAAGACCAGACGCAACCGACCGACTGGAAGCAATGGCTGACGGAGCGATCGGCCGCGTACCTGCTGCTGACGACGATGGTCCACCAGACGCCGGGACTGAAGGCGCTCGCCGTCCGCACCGGCGCGATCGTGCCCAACCTCGAGGGGATCGCGAGAAACAGCTACGCGGCGGAGACGATCGCGGCGTCGGCCGGGAAGCTGCGGGCGCTGTCGACGCGTTATCGCTTGCTGGTGGTGCTCGTCCCGTCGCGCGCGCTGTGGGTCGGCGGGAACCGCGCCGTCGAGGACCGGATCCACATCGCCCTGGCGGTGGCACTCGCCGAACGCGGCGTCGCGGTGCTCGACCTTCGTCCATTGTTCGAGGCGGGCGGCGCGCCGCTCGGGTTCCACTTCGCCAACGACGGCCACTGGAATGCCCGTGGCCACCGACTGGCCGCGGAGGCGATCGCCCGATGCCTGACGGGCGGTGCCGAGGCCTGCCGCTAGGAGCGGTCAGTTCGTGACTGGCGCGAACCGGGCTTCCTTACCGGCCCCTAGTAGCCCTCGCGCCAGCCGGCACGCAGATAGCCCCTGCGGACGAGCTCGATGGCGGCAATGCCCTGAGCCGCGAGTGCCGCGAGCGGCGTCGCGAACAGGGCGAATATCGTGATGACCTCCGAGCCCAGCACCCAATCCACGAGGCCGAAGCCGGCGAAGGCGAGCACGAAGATCACCGTGCTGACCGGAACCATCAGGACGGCAAGCAGCGGAAAGCCGTTGAACAGCACATAGAACGGCCCGAACAGAGAGGCCCAAAGATATGCCCAGACATCCAGAGTCTTGGATACATCCGTGTCCGGATGATCAAATCGATATGTGCTGAACACCGATCCACACCTATTGCCGCCGTACGGAGAACGCGCAACGTCGCCCACGCCGGATTCCATGAGCGCGCGCCGCGATGCTTCCGCGGCGGCGAACCTCACGACGCCACAGAAAGCACGGAGCCGCCGCCCCTGCCAAAAACAACTGAGTTCCCCAACACCCGTTGCAAGCATAACGCGGGCATGACCCCTGCGGCAACCGCCAGATAGGCCTATTAACTCCTGTCGTACGTTCCTATATTTCCTATTCATGCCGATGGTTTTCGAAGGAAGGGAGATTGGAGCTATGTCGAAACAAACCTGGCACCTTGGTACCCCCGAACGCGATCCCGCCGAGCTGCCCGAGGAATCGGCCCGTCGCCGTGCCGAGGCAGCCCTCGAGGCATGGGCACGCAAGCCACTGTCCCACAATCCCATCAACAATCCGTTGGCCGCGGGACCACAGGTGGCGGCCGGGGCGCCGGTCGACAGGCTGCCCGCGATGCTGGAGCGCGCACTCGCCAATCCGCGGCGGTTGCGGACGCCAGCCCGCCAGCGCGCCGCATTTCTCGAACAACTGGCGCGCTGCGGCTCCGTATTGGAGGCCGCGCTCCGCGCCGGCGTGAAACGCGGAACGGCCTATCGCTGGAAGGCCAAGGACCCCGACTTCGCCGGGCGCTGGGCGGACGCCATTCGCCGCCATGCCGAGGAGGTCGGCGACGACATCACCCTGCAAGCCAATCAGGCCGAGGTGCAGCCGGTCTTCTATCGCGGCCAGAAGATCGGCGAGCGGCGGCGGATCAACACGCGGCTGCTGGTCCATGTCCAGAACCGCCTCGACTGCGACCGTCGCCGCGCCGAGGACCGCGCCGAGCGGCGCGAACTGCTCCTGCTGCGGGCGGAACTGGTGCAGCGGAGTCGAGAAATTCGACAGGCGGCGACTCCCGCCGCGACGCCGTCGGCGCCGGAAATGTGCAACGAAGACCTGGGGCTACCGGCCGCCGCGTGACTCCCGCGGCGACGGAAACGGCGTGACTCCGTCAGTTCCCCTTCAGGATCTTCGCCGCGGCATCGGCGAAGACCTGGCATCCCAGCACGATGTCGGCGTCGGCGGTGTTCTCGGTGAAGTGATGGCTGATGCCGCCGATCGAGGGCACGAACAGCATGGCCGAGGGCAGGCGCTGCGCCAGGATCTGGGCGTCGTGGCCGGCGCCGGAGGGCATGCGCATGTGATGGCCGGCAGCGTGCGTCTCCGCCGCTTCGTCGATCGCCTCCTGCAGCCGTTCGTCCATCGGCGCGGGCGCCATGCGGCCCAAGGTCGTCGCCTCGACCTTGCACGGCCCCTTGGCGTCGTGCCGCGCCACGATCTCGAGCGCGGCTTTCTCCAAGCGCTCGAGCACGGCGGGATCGGCGTCGCGGAACTGCAGGATCATCTCGGCGCGGCCGGGAACGATGGCCGGCGCGCCGGGCTCGAGGTGCATCTTGCCCACGGTCCACACGGTGCGCGGGGCGGCGAGCTTGGGGAAGGTGTCCATCACCTCATTGTAGAGCCGCATCATGGCGACGCCCGCGTCCTTGCGGATCGGCATGGGCGTGGTACCGGCGTGGTTCTGGATGCCCGAAAAAACGATCCTGATCTGGAAGATGCCGACGATTGCGGTGACGATTCCAATCCGCTTGCCGCTCGCCTCCAGCACGCCGCCCTGCTCGATATGCGCCTCAAGGTAGCAGCGATACCGCCCCTCCTCCATCTGCACGCGCGGTGCCTTGTCGAAGCCGGCCTGCTTCAGCGCCTCGCGCATCGGCGTGCCGTCGTCGCGGTGGCGCGCGGCGTCGATGTCGGCCTCGCTGATGCGGCCGATGAAGCTCTTGGAGCCGACCATGCCGCCCCAGTGGCCCTCCTCGTCGGCCCACGAGGCGACGTCGACGGCGAGGTCCTTGGTGGCCGGGTCCTCGGCCAGGGCGCGTGCCACCTCGAGGCCGTAGATCACGCCCATCACGCCGTCGAGCCAGCCGCCGCGCGGCTGGGTGTCGGTGTGCGAGCCGATCAACACGCGCGGGCCGGTCTTCTTGCTGCGGCCGAGCACGGTGCCGACGCCGTCGATCACCGGATCGAGGCCCGCCTCCTTCATGCGGGCGGCGAGCCAGTGACGGCTCTCGATGTCCTGCGGCGAGAGGTGCGGGCGGTGCACGCCGGTCTCGTAGCGGCCAAAATCGGCCATGCGGCGGAGATCGCCGAGCAGACGTTCACCGTTGATCCTGGGCATCGCCTCTCCTCACCTGCCGGCCTGCAGCGCCCGCCACACGCGCTCGGGCGTCGCGGGCATGTCGAGCGTCGTCACCCCGACCGGCCGGAGCGCATCGAGGACGGCGGCCATCACGGTCTGGGGCGCGGCGATGCAGCCGGCTTGCCCCGATCCCTTGACGCCCAGCGTGTTGGCGGCGGTCGGCCGCTCGATCAGGTCGATATCGAAGAACGGAAGGTCGTCGGCACGCGGCAGGGCGTAGTCCATCAGCGAGCCACTGAGCAGCTGGCCGGACTCGGGATCGTAGACGGTGTGTTCAGTCATCGCCTGGCCGATGCCCTGCGTGACGCCGCCCTGCACCTGGCCCTCGGTCAGCATCGGATTGATCAGGCGGCCATAGTCGTCGACCGCAGTGTAGCGCAGCAACTCGCAGGCGCCGGTCTCGGGATCGATCTCGATTTCGGCGACGTGGCAACCGCTCGGGAAGGTGAAGACGTCGGTGATGTTCATCACGTGCTCGCCGAGCCCCTTGTCGACTTCGGGCGCCATGCCGTCGGGCAGGTTCGCGGGATCACGGGCGCTCTGCGCCAGGGTGGCGAGATCGATGCCGCGCCCTGGATTGTCGGCGCTGCCGCGCACGGTGAAGCGGCCCTCGCGATAGTCGAGATCATCCCCCGATGCTTGCAAGAGATGTGCCGCAAGCCGGCGTGCTTTCGCCAGTGCCGCATCCATCGCCTTCACGAGTGCGGCGCCGCCCATGTGCATCGAGCGCGCGCCACCATGGCCCGCGCCGCTCTTCACCTGACGCGTGTCGGCCTGCACATAGCGGAATGCGCCGATCGGCAGGCCGAGGTGCTCCGAAGCGATCTGCGCGAAGGAAGTCTCGTGGCCCTGGCCGTTGGACTCCGTGCCGAGCGCAATCGTCACCGCGCCGTCCGGCTCGAAGCGGACCTCGGCGCCTTCGTTTGGCGCCCCGCGCGAAGTCTCGAGAAAACAGCCGATGCCAATGCCGCGCAGCCGGCCGCGCGCCTTCGCCGCCGCGCGTCGCGCCTCGAAGCCATCCATGCCCGCCCGCACGACGGCGGCATCGAGGTTGGTGACGAAGCCGCCGGAATCGATCGCCATGCCCATCGCGGTCTTGTGCGGGAACGAGGCGATCAGGTTCTGCCGCCTCAAGTCTGCCGGGTCGCGGCCGAGAAGGCGCGCCGCCGCCTCGATCGCACGCTCGACGATGTAGTTGGCCTCAGGCTTGCCGGCGCCGCGATAGGCGTCGACCGGCACCGTGTTGGTGAAGGCGCCGCGCACGTCAACGGCGATCGCCGGGATGTCGTAGACGCCGCCATGCGCCGTCGAGGCGGCGACGGCCGACGCGCCGGGACCGTTGCCCGAGAGATAGGCGCCGAGGTTGGCCACCATCGCCACGTCGAGCGCCAGGATGCGGCCCGTGGCATCGAGCGCAATCCTTGCCGAGGCTGCGATGTCGCGGCCCTGCGCGCCGGAGACGAACTCCTCGGCGCGGTCGGCGATCCAGCGCACCGGCCGGCCGAGCTTGCGCGCCGCCCACAGCAGCAGCACCCATTCGGGATAGAGGAAATTCTTCATGCCGAAGCCGCCGCCGACATCGGGGGCATGGAGCTCGATGCGCTCCAGCGGCACCTTGAAGACGAACTCGGCGAGCTGGCGGCGGATGCCGTGCAGCCCCTGCCCGGTCAATTCGAGGTCCATCGTACCGGTCGCAGCGTCATAGCGCGCGATGCCGGCGCGCGGCTCGATCGGCACCACGACCACGCGGTTGTTCATCACCTCGACGGCAACGACATGGATGGCGTCCTTCATCGCCTGCGCAACGGCATCGTGGTCGCCCTTCCGGAAATGGAAGGCGAGATTGCCCGGGGCCTGGTCCCAAAGCGCTGACGCACCATCGGCAAGGGCTGTCCTGCCGTCGACAACGGAAGGCAGGGGTTCGTAATCAACCTCGATCCGCTCCGCTGCTTCGCGCGCCGCCTCGGTGCTGCCCGCCACGACGAAGGCTACCGGATCGCCGACGTGGCGTACGCGGTCCACCGCCAGCGCGGGCCGCGGCGGCACGATCAGCGGCTTCACCGCCGCCATGCAGGGCAATGGACCGAGTCCGTCAGCCGCGAGATCAGCCGCGGTGGCGACGAGATGCACGGCAGGCATGGCAGCGGCCCCGGCAACGTCGATCCGTTTGATCAGCGCATGGGCATGCGGCGAGCGCAGCACGTAACCGTGCAGCGCGGCACCTGCGTCGATATCCCCGACAAAACGTCCGCGCCCCAACAGAAAGCGCGCGTCCTCGAGACGGCGGACCGAGCGTCCGTCCTGGCTGCCGCCCGCCACTTAGCTCGCCCGCGCGGTTGCGTTGGCGACCGGTCCCGGCTGGCCATCGTGCTCGAGCAACGTCTGCACGAGCTTGCGGAATTGCGTCGGGCCGGCATCGAGGCTGGTCGGCAGCATGCGACGGTCGGGATCCATGTCGATCAGCTTCTGCTGCGCCTCGATGATCATCTTGTCCTCGTTGAACGCCGCCTCGACAACGGCGAACAGTCGGCCGACGCGATCCTCGTCGATGTCGGCGCTGCGCGCGCCGGCGGCGTAGAAATAGCGCGACGTCCGCAATGTCATCGGCGTCACTGCCTGGTCGTCATAACGCAGGAAGAGCGGCGGCTCCGACGGCGGCCTCCCCTTGCAGCGCTCGGCCGTACCCACAGGATAGAAGGCGGTGCGCAGCAGGAAGATGCCGGGGAAGAGAAAGTCGTAGCTGTTCCACAGGTCGAGCGCCTCGCCCCAGCGACGCATGAAGCTGCGCGACGGCTGTCCGCGCAGCCAGCGCTGCACACGCAGGCCGCGCTCCAACGGCAGGATGCGCGGTCGCTCGTCGGCCCATTGCGGCATGTCGAGGCCCAGCGTCTTCTCGTGCGCGAAGCTGAGATGCGAGAGGTCGAGCAGGTTGTCGTCGATCAGAAGATAGTGCGCGGTGTAGTCGAGCTGACCGCTCCTCATGCAGTAGGCGGGATCGTCGAGCCGGATCGACTCGGGGATCGACGCCGGATCGGCCAGCGCCTCGTCGCCCATCCAGATCCACATCCAGCCGCCGCGCTCGACGGCCGGATAGCACCGCACGAATGCGCTTTGCGGAATGAGCTTCTGACCGGGAATCTCCACGCAGCGGCCGTCGGGCGCAAATTTCAGCCCGTGGTACATGCAGCGCAAATCGTCGTGCTCGAGCCGGCCCATGGAGAGCGGCGCGAAGCGATGGCAGCAGCGATCCTCCAGCACCACGACCTGGCCATCGGCCTTGCGGTAGAGCGCCAGCGGCTGGTCGATGACGACGCGCGCCAGGATGCGACCAGCCTCGAGCTCGTGCGACCAGCCGGCGACGTACCATGCGTTGCGGACCCACATATGATCCTCCCGGACCCTCTCGTTGCCGTCCAGCATACACCATTGACGAACCGGGGCGACCGTCCGACGCTTGAGTCCTGCGCCTCACGCACAATGCCACCGGAGGAACCATGATCGATCTGCACTACTGGCCGACGCCCAACGGCAAGAAGGTCACCATCCTGCTCGAGGAACTGGGCATGCCCTACAAGATCGTGCCCGTGAACATCGGGCGCGGCGACCAGTTCAAGGATGAATTCCTCGAGATGAACCCCAACCACCGCATGCCGGTGATGGTCGATCACGCGCCGACAGGCGGCGGTAAGCCGATCGTCGTCTTCGAGTCGGGCTCGATCATGATGTATATCGCCGAGAAGGCCGGGAAGTTCTGGCCGCAGGACACGCGGACCAAGTACGAGGTCAACCAGTGGGTCGTCTGGCAGATGGCTAACCAGGGGCCGAAGTCCGGCGAGTGCGGCCACTTCCGCCGCGTCGACCAGGCGAAGGAAGGCGACCAGAAATACGCCATCACCCGCTTCACCGACGAAGTGAACCGCCTCTACGGCGTGCTCAACAACCGCCTCTACAAGCACAAGTATCTCGCCGGCGACCAGTACACGATCGCCGACATGATCTGCTATCCATGGACGGTGAACTGGAAATTCCAGGGTCAGGACATCGAGGAGTTCAAGTACTTCAAGCGCTGGTTCGAGGAACTGGCCGCTCGTCCGGCAGTGCAGAAGGGCATGGCGGTCGGCGCCGATCTCTCGGTCGACAACACCAAGCTGCCGCCCGAGGAACAGGCCCGCATCCGCAAGCTGATGTACAATCAGCGCGCCCGGCCGGTGCCGGCGTAGATCCTACGGCCGCGACGACAGCGGCGGCGCCACCTCCTCGAGAGGGCGGCGCTCGGCGGCCACGCCGAGCTTCAGCGTGACCAGGGCGGCGGCGATCATCAGCGCCGCGCCCAGCAGGTAGCCCATCACGACCTCGCCGGGAACGCCGCCCTCGATCAGGATGCCGAACAGCCACGGTCCGCCAACGCCGCCCAGCAGCGTCCCGAAGGCATAGAACAGCGCGATGGTGAGAGCACGGATCTCGAGCGGGAAGCATTCACCGACCGTGAGATAGGCCGCACTCGCCGCCGCCGAGGCAAAGAAGAAGACGACACTCCACATCGCGGTCTGCGTCGTGGCATCAAGCACGCCAGCATAAAACAGTTGGGCCGTGACCGCGAGCAGCACGCCCGACAGTCCATAAGTGGCGACGATCATCGGCTTTCGGCCGATCGTGTCGAACAGCGGCCCGAGCAGCAGCGGGCCCAGGAAGTTGCCGATCGCGAAGGGCAGGATGTAGAGGCCGACCTTGTCGGCGGGCACGGCGTAGAATTTCGTCAGCACCAGCGCGTAGGTGAAGAAGATGGCGTTGTAGATGAAGGCCTGTGACGCCATCAGCACCACGCCGAGCGTCGTGCGTCCGGGATAGTCGCGCAGCAGCGTGCGCGCCACGGAGATCAGCGTCGTCCTGTGCTGATCGCCGAGCGTCAGGGTCGCGGTGACCGGCGCCAGCGTCACCCGCTCGCTGGCGACGACCCCGGCCTCGATGCCGGCCATGATCCGCTCGGCCTCCTCCGGCCGGCCGTGGATCACCAGCCAGCGCGGGCTCTCGGGCAGAAAGCGGCGGAGATAGAGAATGACCAGGCCGAGAAGCGCGCCGCTGCCGAACGCCACGCGCCAGCCCATGTCCGGTCCGAGCACGTTCGGATCGAGCAGCCACACCGAAAGCAGCGCGCCACCGGCGGCACCGAGCCAGAAGCTGCCGTTGATGGCGAGGTCGATGCGACCGCGCAGCCGCGCCGGGATCAGCTCCTGGATCGCCGAATTGATCGCCGAATACTCACCGCCGATGCCCGCGCCGGTGAGAAAGCGGAACAGCATGAAGCTGTAGAAATCCCACGAGAAAGCCGTGGCCGCCGTGGCAACCAGGTAGACACCGAGCGTGACGTTGAAGAGCTTCTTGCGGCCGAGCTTGTCGGTGAGGTGACCGAAAAACAGGCTGCCCAGTACGGCACCGGCGAGATAGGCGCTGCCGGTGAGGCCGACCTGTTCGGCAGTGAGCTGCAGCCGCGGGCTGGTCTGCAGCGCGGCCGCCACCGAACCCGCAAGCGTGACCTCGAGACCGTCCAGTATCCACGTGATGCCGAGTGCCACGACGACCAGCCGATGGAAGCGGCTCCACGGCAGCCGGTCGAGACGTGCCGGTATGTCGGTATAGGTTGTGCGCTGAATATCCATACTGGCTCAGTTGGCAACGCCTGAGGCAAGGGGGCGTTCCCCTGCAACGCAGGCCTGCTGCAGGCACCGTGGCACCACCATGGCTCGACGACTATCATGAAAACATGAGCGACAACACGATGGCGGCAGGCACCGCCCCCGCGGCGGCACCAGCCGCAGCAGCAGCCTCGGCCAATGGCACGACCTTCGCGGTCATCCTGTCCCTCAGCTTCTGCCACCTGCTGAACGACATGATGCAGTCGCTGGTGCCGGCGCTCTATCCCATCCTCAAGGATTCATACGCCCTGAGCTTCGGCCAGATCGGCCTGATCACGCTGGCCTTCCAGTGCACCGCCTCGATGCTGCAGCCGGTGGTCGGCATGTACACCGACAAGCACCCGCAGCCTTATTCCCTGATGGTCGGCATGGGCTTCACCCTGGTCGGCCTGCTGCTGATGTCGCGGGCGGACTCCTACCCGCTGATCCTGCTCGCCGCGGCCCTGATCGGCATGGGCTCGTCGGTCTTCCATCCCGAGGCCTCGCGCGTGGCGCGCATGGCTGCGGGTGGCCGCTACGGCCTGGCGCAGTCGCTGTTCCAGGTCGGTGGCAACATGGGCTCGGCAGCGGGCCCGCTGCTGGCCGCCTTCATCGTCGTCCCGGCCGGCCAGCAGAGCATCGTGTGGTTCTCGGCCGCCGCCTTCGTCGCCATGGCCGTGCTGTTCCAGGTCGGCGGCTGGTACAGCCGCCGGCGCGCTGAATCGAAGGGCGCGGCTTCGAAGCCGGCCGTGCGCGGCAAGACCGGTCCCGCGGGTCCCACCCTCTCCGTCCTGTCGCGCGGCCGCGTTGCCGCCGCGGTGGCGATCCTGGTGGCGCTGCTGTTCTCCAAGAACGTTTATAGCGCCAGCCTCGGGAGCTACTTCACTTTCTATCTGATCGAAAAGTTCGGCGTCGAGGTGCAGACGGCGCAGCTCTACCTGTTCGCCTTCCTGGTCGGCATCGTGGCCGGCACCATCGCGGGCGGCATCGTGGGCGACAAGGTCGGCCGCATCCCGGTGATGTGGTTCTCGATCGTGGGCGCGCTGCCCTTCGCCCTGATGCTGCCTTACGCCAACCTGTTCTGGACCGGCGTGCTCGCCGTCACAGTGGCGGCGATCATGGCCTCGGCCTTCTCGGCCATCCTGGTCTACGCCCAGGAACTGCTGCCCGGCCGGGTCGGGCTGGTGGCCGGCATGTTCTTCGGCTTCTCTTTCGGACTGGGCGGGCTCGGCGCCGCAGCGCTCGGCCAGCTCGCCGATCTCACCAGCATCGACACCGTCTATAAGGTGACGCCGTTCCTGCTCCTGCTGGGCCTTCTGACGGCCTTCCTGCCACGCCGACCCGGCGCGGCCCGGCATCCCTGATGTTCCGCCAACGCCGGCCCAACCGTTGGTCCGAATATTGCAGATGTGCTGCCATTCGGACTAGCTTTGACATCCGGGCTCGGCGTTTCTCGAAGCCCGTTGGGGAGGGGTTCATGCCACATATGCTCAGGAACGCGGCAGTAGCCGCCGTCGTGGCGTTGTTTGCCGTGCCGGCAGCAGCGCAAACCATCACACTCAGGGCCGCGACCATCGCGCCCAAGACATCCGTCTACAACACCGCGATCGCCATTCCGTTCGCCGCGTACGTCGACAAACTCACCGACGGCAAGGTCAAGATCGACGTGCAGGAAGGCGGCGTGCTGGCGCCGATCTTCAAGATCTTCGAGGCGGTCGAGGACGGCCGCGCCGACATGGCGATCGGCCCGGCCTCGTTCCTGGGCGGCAAGGATCCGACCAATCTGATGATCGGCTCGTTCCCGACCGGGCTCGGCGTCGATTCGGTCATTCCCTGGATGTACAACGGCGGCGGCGAGAAGCTCCTGCAGGAGCATCGCCGCGCCACGATGAAGATGCACACCATGGTGATGGGCGCCGGCCCGTCCGAGGTGTTCGCCCACAGCCACAAGCCGATCCGCACGGTCGAGGACCTGAAGGGCCTCAAGTTCCGCACGCTCGGCAACTGGGCGGCGATCATCAAGGACGGCTTCGGCGCCGCGCCGGTGGTGGTGCCGGGCAGCGAGCTCTATTCAATGCTCGAAAAGAAGGCGATCGACGCCACCGAATACTCGATGCCGAGCGAGAACAAGGCGCTCGGTTTCCAGGAAGTGGCCAAGTACGTCATCATGCCGGGCATCCACGCCGGCTCCTGGACGTTCGAGGCGGCGATGATGGGTGACAAGTGGGACAAGATCCCCAAGGACCTGCAGGACAAGATCCACCTCGCCGCCAAGCTGGTGACCTTCGAGAGCCTGAACTCGATCATCATGCAGGACTTCGCCGCGCTCGACACGCTGCTCGGCGGCAAGAACGAAGTCATCATCCTGGACGAGACGTTCAAGAGGAAAGCCAAGGAAGCGGCCCGCAAGTGGGCGGCCGACGCGGCGGCCAAGGCCAAGGCCGAGGGCAATCCCTGGCCGGAGCGGGTCGCCAAGTCGATCTTCGACTTCCAGGACCGCTGGGCGAAGTACTCGCCCTACCTCGTGGTCGACCACCAGTCGGACTTCACCAAGAAGTAGCCGAGGCGCGGGGCGGCCCCAGTGGCCGCCCCTTCCGGTTCAGGGGACTTCACCATGAAGAAGACGCTTCTGGAGCGCGTCTGTCCGGCGCTCGACGGTGTCGGCTGGCTGCTCGCCGTGGTCGCCATGGCGGAGGTCGTCGTCATCATCGCGGTCCAGCTCTACGAGGTCGTCGCCCGATACGCCTTCAACGCACCGACCCTGTGGGGCAGCGACATCGCCTACATGACCAACGGCACGTTGTTCCTGCTGGGTGCTGCCTACACGCTGCGCATGGGCGCCCATATCCGCATCGACTTCCTGGCGGCCCGCCTGCCGTTGCGCGCCCAGCACGCCATCAACCTGCTGTTTTACGCGGCGGTGTTCCTGCCCCTGCTCTGGTACGTGGGCTCGGCCTCGGCCACCAAGGCGTGGCGCGCCTACCTTAGAGGCGAACTCGAGAGCATGAGCGCCTGGGAACCGCTGGTCTGGCCGTTCTACACCGGCATGACGATCGGCCTGGTGGGGCTTGCCCTGCAGGTGCTGTCGGAGACCCTGCGGCACGCCGTCGGCGTCGCCGATCCGCGGGCCGTTCCACCACCTGGCACGACCGACCCCAGCACCCACGCCACCGCCTGAGGACGCGACGTCATGCTGCCGATCCTCATGTTCGTGGTGCTGTTCGCGCTGGTGTTCCTTGGCGTGCCGGTGGCCTTCTCGCTGCTGGCCACCGCCTTCGTCTTCGGCATGGGCGTGTTCGGCGACAAGGTCGTGGGCATCCAGCTCTACGGCATGGTGCAGCAGACGGCGCAGCAGTACCTGCTGTCGGCCATCCCGCCCTTCATCATCATGGGCTGCATTCTCGAGCGCTCCGGCATCGCCGAGCGGCTGTTCCGGGTGCTGCAACTGTGGATGGGCCGCCTGCCCGGCGGCCTCGCCCTCGCCACGATCGCCATGGGCGCCATCTTCGCCGCCTCCACCGGCATCGTCGGTGCCGTCGAGGTGGTGATCGGGATCATGACCATCCCGGTGATGATGCGCTACGGCTACAAGAAGGACCTGATCGCCGGCACGATCTGCGCCGGTGGATCGCTCGGCACCATGATTCCGCCGTCTCTGGTGGCGGTGATCTATGCCTCGATCGCCAACATGTCGGTCGGCCAGCTCTATGCCGGCATGCTGCTGCCCGGCCTTCTGATGGTCGGCACGTTCCTGATCTATATCGTGGTGCGCTGCCTTCTCTATCCGCAGGACGGCCCGCCGGTCGCCAGGTCGGAAATCGACATCCCGCTCGGCCGCAAGCTTTGGATTACATTGACCGGATTCATGCCGGCGGTCGTGCTGATCGCCGCCGTGCTCGGCACGACGATGTTCGGCATCGCTTCGCCGACCGAGGCCGCCAGCGTCGGCGCGCTTTGCGCGCTGGTGCTGACCGCACTCTACGGCCGGCTTTCGTGGGCAATGTTCTCGGACGCGGTGCGCCGTACGCTGCTGATCAACTGCATGATCATGCTGATCGTGGTCGGCGGCACGATGTTCGCCTCGATTTTCCGGGTACAAGGCGGCGAGAAGCTCGTGCAGGCGATCGTCGCCGACCTCGACATTGGAACCTACGGCGTGCTGCTGATCTGCCTCGCCATCGTCTTCGTGGCCGGCTTCATTCTCGACTGGGTCTCGATCGTCCTGATCTGCCTGCCGATCTTCATGCCCATCGTCTCCGCACTGAAGATCGACCCGATCTGGTTCGCGACCCTGATGATCATCTCGATCCAGACCTCGTACCTCACACCGCCGATGGCGCCCTCCATCTTCTACCTGAAATCGATCGCGCCGCCGGAGATCGGTTACAGCGACATGGTGCGTGGCGTCCTGCCCTTCGTGTTCGTACAGGCCCTGACATTGCTGGCGATCATGCTGATGCCCTGGCTCGCCACCTACCTGCCGAGCCAGCTCAAGGGTTTCTAGCCGCCCGCTTACCGGATAGCGTGCCTTCCGACAGGAACGAGGGAGGCAGCGACATGAAGGATTTCGCCGGCAGGATCGCCGTCATCACCGGCGGCGGCACGGGCATGGGGCGCGAGCTCGCGCGGCAACTGGCCGCCGAGGGCTGCAACATCGCGCTCTGCGACGTCTCGGCCGCCGCCATGGCCGAAACCAGGCGCCTTTGCGAGGGCGACGGGCTGCGGCAGGGGCAGCGCATCACCACGCATGTGGCCGACGTCTCCGATCCCGTGCAGGTGCGCGGCTTTCGCGACGCCGTCGCCAAGGAGCAGGATACCGACTGCATCCATCTCCTGTTCAACAATGCCGGCATCGGCGGCGGCGGCAGCCTCGTCGTCAACGGCCAGGACGAGTGGGAGCGGACGTTCAACGTCTGCTGGGGCGGCGTCTACAACGGCACCCGCGCCTTCCTGCCCCTGATGCTGAAGGCCGACGCCGGCCACATCGTCAACACCAGCAGCGTCAACGGCTTCTGGGCCGTCATCGCGCCCCACATTCCGCAGACCGCCTATGCAGCCGCGAAGTTCGCGGTCAAGGGTTTCACCGAGGCGTTGATCACCGACCTCCGCATCAACGCGCCGCACATCAAGTGCTCGGTCGTGATGCCCGGTCACATCGGCACCTCGATCGTCGCCAATTCGCGCAAGGTCCAGAGCGGCAACGACACCGACGTCATGACGCCCAAGGAGATCGCCCAGGCCCGCGCGCGCATCGCCTCGATGGGACGTGACGAGGCGGCGCTCTCCGACGACGAGGTGCGCAAGATCGTGGCCGATCGCGCCAAGCGCTTCCTCGAGGAGGCGCCGACGTCGGCCGCCGAAGCGGCGCGCATCATCCTCGACGGCGTCAGGAACGAACGCTGGCGCATCCTGGTCGGCCACGACGCCGAACAGCTCGATGCCCGGGTGCGCGCGGCGCCCGAGCGCGCCTACGAAAAGGACTTCTTCGAAAGCTTCGAGTCGGAAGTGGGCTGGCGCCTCGGCCGCTGAGGCCTCAGCGCGGGAAGCACTCGAGCACCCGGTCGACCATCCGGGGCGCTTCGCCGAGATAGTTCGCGGGGTCCGTCAGGCGGTCGAGCGCCGGCCGGTCGAGATGCCTGGTGATCTCGGGAACCATCGCGAGCGCCTCGGCGAGGTCACCGCCCTTCTCGGCCACCGTCCGGCAGGCGGCATAGACGACATCGTGCGCCTGCTGACGGCCGAGGAACGGTGCCAGGCCCATCATGACGGCCTCGGCCACGATCAGGCCCTTGGACATGGCGAGATTGGCGGCCATGCGGCGCTCGTCGACGATCAGGCCGCCCAGCAATGTCCTGGCCTGGTTCAGCGCCCCCGCCGTCAGCACGAAACTCTCGGGCACCGCCATCCACTCGGCATGCCACGGCCCGGTCGCGCGTTCGAAGTCCTGCACCATCGCATCGAGCATCAGCCCGGCATGCTGACGCACCGCCTTGCCGGCGGCCAGCATGAGCTCCGACGAGATCGGGTTGCGCTTCTGCGGCATGGTCGAGGAGGCGCCGCGGCCGGTCACGAACGGTTCGTAGAGCTCGGCGAACTCCGTCGACGCCATGATCATGACGTCGAGCGCGATCTTGCCCAGCGAACCGGTGACGAGGGCGAGGAAATTGACCGCCTCCGCCAGGCCGTCGCGCGCGACGTGCCAGGTCGAGGCCGGCACGCCGAGGTCGAGCTCGGCACACAGTGCCGCCTGCACCTCCAGGCCCTTGCCGCCCAGCGATGCCAGGGTGCCGGCGGCGCCGGCGAACTGGCCGACCAGCACGCGCGGCCTGAGCTGCTCGAGGCGCTCGGCATGACGGTCGAACATGGCGAGCCAGATCGCCACCTTGTAGCCGAAGGTGATGGGCAGGGCGTGCTGCAGGTGGGTGCGGCCGGCCATCGGCGTGTCGCGGTGCTTGCGCGCGAGGCTGGCCAGGATCCCACGCAGCGCCGCCAGATCCTCGGCCACGATCCGCAACCCCTCGCGCAGCTGGAGAACCACGGCGGTATCCATGATGTCCTGGGTGGTGGCGCCCCAATGGACGAAGCGACCGGCTTCGCCGCACTGCTTGGCGAGCTGGTGGACCAGCGGCAGGATCGGATAGCCCACGATGTCGGTCTCGCGGCGCAGATGATCGAAGTCGAGGGTCTGGGCATTGCTCAGCCGGGCGATCTCCTCGGCCGCGGCCGCCGGGATGACGCCGCAGCGCGCTTCCGCCTTGGCAAGCGCCACCTCGACCTCGACGCAACGCGCGATGAAGGCGACGTCGGAGAAGACCTCCCGCATGCCGGGCGTGCCAAAGGCGTCACGGAACAGGATCGAGTCCAGCACCGTCGTGGAACTCTGGAAAGCGGCCATCGAGTCTTCTCCTCTTCGCAGCATCGACCCATATCGCAGTGCCGACCTTGAAACCAAGCGGTGAACTGCGGTTCGGTCAATAAATGAGCCATGGTTCCGTCCGTATCCTGAAGGCCGCCCGCGATCTCGGCTGGTAACGGCCGCGTAGCGGCCGGATGCGGGCAAACTCCCTGCCCGAGTCCCTGGCAACTCCCACATGGTTTTTCACGGCCCGGAGGGCCGTTCGATGCCGTGTTTGCACGGCTTTCTCGCATTATTTGTGGACGCCTGAATGTAACGCGTTCTGTCCGGAAACCTGTCCGGAGCAGCGTCGCAAACCGGTCGCCCGGGGCCGACGTTCGCCGTCGGCGCTGTTTGCTGTTTGGGTCTCGTTTTCGTCGTTAACGGCATGGTCAGGACCATGCCAAGGCGCAGCGCTCTCTGAAGAGCTTTTAGGGCACGCCGGGGGGAGACCCGGTGGCACGGACGCCTTTGAAGTGTTCGGAATCTGTTCGGCAAGCTCCATGCCGGCGAACTCCGAATTTATCCTTTCATTACACGCTCCTAGGCCTGTTTACAGGACAACTCCATGACACTCGAAACGGGGTGTCAGAAGTTGTCCTTGGGTGTGCGCTCCACGCGCGGATCTAGAGTCCCCTGGAAACCGGCAGTCCCCACCAACGCCCTGACGGGCGCGCGGGGGTGAGGAGGCCGATGGCCACGTGGCTCGTCCGTATTGGCCCAGGG
>JAUXWB010000197.1 GCA_030684475.1 Reyranella sp.
CGGAAGCCGAAAGGCGTTTGGTTAGAGGGGCCAAAGTAAACTTTGGCCTACGCCCTTTCCTGTCTACTGCTTCTTCTTCTTAGCAGCCTTCTTCTTAGCAGCCTTTTTCTTAGCAGCCATAACTGTCTCCTATGGTTAGCTGTGAGGTCCCCAACCGCGAGGGCCCCGGCTTACGCGGGTACGCTACGCCACACGCGGTCAACTGCAGCCCGTGGTGCCGCCGCAGGTCGTGCATTTGAGGCACGTCCCGTTGCGAACCATGGTGAAGTTGCCGCACTCCGGACAGGCATCGCCTTCGAAGCCCTTGAGCTTCGCCTCGAGGGCGAAGCCAAGGGCAGAAGAAGCTGCCTCTCCGATCGCGACGCCGACGACGGCCGCCTGGGCGTTGGACGCCAAAGCGACGGCTGGGCCGTCCGTCAGTCCTGTGGGCACGGGGCCGGCGGCGATCGCCTCGGAGGCGATCGCGACATTGCCGGCCGTTCGGCCATTTAACACGTAAAGATTGCTGCGCACGAAGCCGACGCTGGCGATACGGCTCACCGCAGCGGCCGCGGCCTGGGCGGCATTCGTTCCTGAACCCGGCAGCTCGCCCTGAACCTCGCCGCGGCCGACGCCGTCGGGCCGGAGGTCGGCCTGTTCGACGTGGGCCAGATCGTTGCGGCCGAGATAGGAGATCGCGAGCTCGCGGAAGATGTAGTCGAGCACCGACGTCGACATCTTGATCGCGTCGTTGCCTTCGACCAGTCCGGACGGCTCGAAGCGCGTGAAGGTATAGGCCTCGACGAATTCCTCGAGCGGCACGCCGTACTGCAACCCGATCGAGATCGCGATGGCGAAGTTGTTCATCAGGCTGCGGAACGCGGCGCCTTCCTTGTGCATGTCGACGAAAATCTCGCCGACCCGGCCGTCCTCGTACTCGCCGGTGCGCAGGTAGACCTTGTGCCCGCCGACGATGGCCTTTTGCGTATATCCCTTGCGGCGCTGCGGCAGGCGCTCGCGGCCGGCACGCACTTCGCGCTCGACGATCCGTTCGACGATGCGCTCGGCAATGATCGGAGCCCGCGCAACGGGTGACAGTTCGGCGAGGTCGTCGTTGGCGGCCTTGTCGTCGCCCAGCGTCATCGCCGAGAGCGGCTGCGAGAGCTTGGAGCCGTCGCGATAGAGCGCGTTGGCCTTCAAGCCAAGCCTCCACGACATTTCATAGGCCTTGCGGCAATCCTCGACCGTAGCTTCATTGGGCATGTTGATGGTCTTGGAGATGGCGCCCGATACGAACGGCTGGGCTGCAGCCATCATGCGTATATGACTCTCCGCAGACAAGCTGCGTGTCCCATCTCGTCCACAGGGATTCGCACAATCGAACACAGCGATATGTTCGCTCTTCAGACCGGGCGCACCCTCGAGCGTCATCGTCCCGCAGGCATGGATGTTCGCTTGGGCGATGTCGCTCTTGGAGAAGCCGAGGCAGGCCAGCACATCGAGCTTGGGGTCGCCGAGCGTGTCGTCGTCGAGCCCCAGGGCCTCGCGGCAGAACCCGTCGCCCAGCGTGTAGCGCGAGAAGGCGAAACGGATGTCGAAGGCGGTGACAATCGACTTGTCGACGCGCGCCAGCGTCTCGGCGTCGAAGCCGCGCGCGGCCAACGTCTCGTGGTTGATCGCCGGCGCGTCCTTGAGGGTGCCGCGGCCGACGGCGTAGGCCACGATCCGGCCGATGGCGTCGTCGCCGTAGCCCAGCGTCTGCAGTGCCAGGGTGACCGTCTGGTTGATGATCTTGAAATAGCCGCCGCCGGCCAGCTTCTTGAACTTGACCAGGGAGAAATCGGGCTCGATGCCGGTAGTGTCGCAATCCATCACCAGGCCGATCGTGCCGGTCGGCGCGATGACGGAAACCTGGGCATTGCGGAAGCCGTGGCGTTCGCCGAGGTCGAGGGCACGATCCCAGACCCGCTTTGCGGCCACGACGAGCCGGCCATCCGGGCAGTTGGCGGCATCGAGCGCGACCGGCGCAATCGACAGGCGTTCGTAGCCGCCGGCCTCGCCATGGGCGGCGCGGCGGTGGTTGCGAACAACCCGGAGCATGGCGTCACGATTGGCGGCGAAACCCGGGAAGGGACCCATGAGGCCGGCCATCTCGGCCGAGGTCGCGTAGGCCGCCCCGGTCATGATCGCGGTCACGGCGCCGGCGATGGCGCGGCCGCGGGCGCTGTCGTAGCCGAGGCCGGTGGCCATCAGCAGGGCGCCTAGGTTGGCGTAGCCGAGCCCCAACGTGCGGTACCGGTAGGAGAGTTCGGCGATGGTGCGTGAGGGGTACTGCGCCATCATCACGGAAATCTCGAGCACGACCGTCCACAGCCGGGCAGCGTGTTCCAGCGCCGCGACGTCGAGCGCGCCATCGGCCTGGCGGAACCGCATCAGGTTCAGCGAAGCCAGATTGCAGGCGGTGTCGTCGAGGAACATGTACTCCGAGCACGGATTGGAGGCGTTGATGCGCCCTGACTCCGGGCAGGTGTGCCAGTCGTTGATCGTGGTGTCGTACTGCACGCCGGGATCGGCCGAGTGCCAGGCCGCTTCGGCGATGCGATCCCAGAGGTCGCGCGCTGCCACGGTCTTGACCGTCTTGCCGGTCGTGCGCGCGGTCAGGCACCAGTCGCGGTCGGCCTCGACGGCGCGCAGGAAGTCGTCGGTGACGCGGACGGAATTGTTGGCGTTCTGGCCCGACACCGAAATATAGGCTTCCGACTGCCAGTCGGTGTCGAACGCCGGGAATTCTATGTGCCGGTAGCCCTGGCGGGCGAACTGGATGACGCGCTGGATGTAGTTCTCGGGCAGTTCCGCCTGCCGGGCTGCCACGATCTCGCGGCGCAGCTTCGGGTTCTGCTTGGGATCGAATGCCGCCCTGCCCTCAACCTCGGTGTCGAGACAGGCGCGCATCACGGCATTGAGGTGCCGGTCGGCCAGACGAGAGCCCGCGACCAGCGCCGCGACCTTCTGCTCCTCCAGCATCTTCCAGGCGATGAAGTCCTCGATGTCCGGATGGTCGATGTCGACGGTGACCATCTTCGCGGCACGCCGCGTCGTGCCACCCGACTTGATGGCGCCCGCCGCGCGGTCGCCGATCTTGAGAAAGGACATCAGGCCGGAGGACTGACCGCCGCCCGACAGGCGCTCGCCTTCGCCGCGTAGCGCCGAGAAGTTCGAGCCCGTGCCGGAGCCGTACTTAAAGAGACGTGCCTCACGGACCCAGAGGTCCATGATGCCGCCCTCGCTCACCAGATCGTCGGTGACGCCCTGGATGAAGCAGGCGTGCGGCTGCGGGCGCTCATAGGCCGAGTCGGACGGATAAGAGGCGCCGTCGCGATGGTCGACGTACCAATGGCCCTGTCCCGGGCCGTCGATGCCATAGGCCCAGTGCAGTCCGGTGTTGAACCATTGCGGCGAGTTCGGCGCGCAAATCTGGGCCGCCAGCATGTAGCAATGTTCGTCGTGGAAGGCGCGGGCGTCGTCTTCGCTGTCGAAGTAGCCGCCCTTCCAGCCCCAGTAGGTCCAGGCGCCGGCCATGCGCTGGAAGACCTGGCGCGAGCTGCGCTCGCTGCCGAAGCGCTCGGCCTCGGGCAACGCGGCGATCGCGACGTCATCGGACTGCGAGCGCCACAGCCACTCCGGCACGTCGGTCTCGGCGACCCTGACGAGGCGGGAAGGGATGCCGGCGCGGCGGAAATACTTTTGGGCGAGTACGTCGGCGGCGACCTGCGACCAGCCGGCAGGCACGTCGACGCTCTTCAGCTGGAAGACGATCGAACCGTCGGGATTGCGGATTTCGGAGTCGGCAGCACGAAACGCCATTCCTTCGAATGGTGATTTTCCTGCTTGCGTATACCGACGCTCGAAGCGCATCGACGATCCCCCGTACCCAGTTCCCGTCATTTGGTCCCTAGCGGGGAGTGCTCGCTCGAAATCGAGCACGCACATATGGGCACCCGATGATAGTAAATTACAAAATCTTGTGTGCGCAACTACATTTTGTAGACCGTTGTGTTGATGATACTAGATGATGCAAGTGCGCAACAGGTAGTCGGAGCGAGCGAATCGCATGTCATCGGACGACTTGAAATGGATGCTCGGTCGCGTTGCGTTGCGTGTCTTCCGGCGCACGCGTACAAGCGGCGCGGTCACTTTTCACGGCGTGGTTCGTTCATGACGATCGGCACTTGGCTCTTCACGAAACTGCACGGCGCGCTCGTCGGCACCGATACCGAAGGCAACCGTTATTTCCAGGACAAGCGGGTAGTCGCCGGGCGCCGGCGCAAGCGCTGGATCATCTATAACGGCGTCGCCGAAGCCTCCCGAGTGCCGCCAGACTGGCACGGCTGGCTGCACCACACGACCAATGCACCGCCTCCCGCAGGTGGCCTGCCGCGCCAGTCGTGGCAGAAGGACCATGAACCCAATCACACGGGCACCGACCATGCCTATCGCCCGCCGGGGCATGCGCTGGGCCACGGTGAGAAGCCGAAGCCTCACTATGAGGCCTGGCGTCCGGGTTGAGACGCGCCGGCAGCAAAGGAGAAATGGCGTGGGCCGCAATATCGTCGAGACGATCGTTGGCGCATTGGTTCTGGTGGTGGCCGGCGTCTTCGTTTTCTACGCTTTCGCCAAATCGGACCGCACCGGGCCGGATGGCTACGAGATCGTCGCGCGCTTCGGCCGCATCGACGGACTGAAGCGCGGTGCCGACGTGACCTTGAGCGGCGTGAAGGTCGGCACCGTCACCGGCATCGCTCTCGACAACAAGACTTACCAGGCCGTTGTGCGAATTGCGGTCTCATCGAACGTCAATCTGCCCACCGACACCAACGCCAAGATCGTGAGTGAGTCGCTCCTGGGCGGGACGGTCGTGGCGCTCGAACCCGGCGGCGACAAGAACCTGATCCGCGCCGAGGGCGAGATTCAGAACACCCAGGATTCCATCCCCCTCACCGAACTGATCGCCAAGTTCATGTTCGGCGGCACCGGGACGAAGTGATGAGCGCCCGCGCCCCAAAGGCACCGCCGGTGTGGCGGCAAGCCGACGGCAAGCCGGTGTCGTGCCTCGAAAAGATCAAAGTCCTGAACCAGAATGTCCAGGAAATCGAAAGCCTCTGCGCCGATGCGCTGGAGGACGGAGTCCTGATGGGATGCGACGTCGATCAGATCAAGGCGGCCCTGCATGCGCTGATCGACGGGCTGAAGCCACCCGGCGCCAAGGACTGAGCATGCATGGTCTGATTGCCGCCGTGGCCACCTTCGCAATCGTGGCTGCCGGCCTCGGTGCGGCTGCGGCGCAGACGCCGCCACGACCCGTCAGCACCTCCAACCTGAGACCGATCCCCGATGCGCCGGGCAAGCGCGTGGCCGAGCTGCAGGGGCTCGACAAGGTGACGGCGCGGACCCAGCGCTTCTATGCGCCGGTCGGCCAGGCAACCCGCTTCGGGACACTCGAGATCACCGTCGCCGATTGCCTGGTGAACGTGCCCGAGGCCCCGCCGGAAGCGGTGGCCTATCTTGTTATCGTCGACAACAAGCCGGGGCAGGCCCCCGAGAAGCTGTTCGCCGGTTGGATGTTCGCCTCTACGCCGTCGCTCTCGGCGCTCGACCATGGTGTCTACGACGTTCGCGTGCTTGCCTGCACGATGGCACAGGGGTCGGCGCCGCCCAATTCGCGCTGAAACGTCGCCGGCCGGTCGATTGCGTCGGCCAGCAGCGCGCGGAAGGCTTCGCGCGGGACCTCGATGGCGCCGAAGCTCCGCAGGTGCTCGGTCATGAACTGGCAGTCGAGCAGCCGGAAGCCACCTTGAATGAGGCGCGCTACGAGGTGGACCAGCGCCACCTTCGAGGCGTCGCGTTCGCGACTGAACATGCTCTCGCCGAAGAATGCCGCCCCCACGGAAACCCCGTAAAGGCCTCCGACCAGCTGGCCACCGAGGCGGCATTCGACACTGTGGCCGTGTCCGCGGCGGTGCAGTTCCGAATAGAGGTCGACGATCGGCTCGTTGATCCAGCTTTCCGGATGTCCCGGCCGCGGTTCTGCGCAGGCGCGCACGATCTCGGCAAAGGCAGTGTCGGCGCTGACGGCAAACCGCCCGGCGCGGACCGTGCGGGCGAGCCGGTGGGGCAGGTGGAAAGTGTCGAGAGGCAACACCGCGCGCACCCTGGGATCGAGCCAATGGAGCCTCGGGTCGTCGCGGCGCTCGCCCATGGGAAAGACGCCGATGCGGTAGGCCTGCAGCAGGAGGTCGGGCGTGATCTCCAGCATCGACGCCGCTACTTCTTGAAGCCGACGAGCTTCTCCAGCCAGTGGATGTCGTAGTCGCCGTCGATGAACGCCTGCTCGCCGATGATCCGGCGATGCAGCGGAATGGTCGTGTCGATGCCGCCGATCACGAACTCCTCGAGCGAGCGGCGCAGGCGCATCAGGCATTCGTTGCGGCTGGTGCCGTTGACGATCAGCTTGGCCACCATCGAATCGTAGTAGGGCGGCATCACGTAGCCGGTGTAGAGGCCCGAGTCGACGCGCACGCCCAGCCCGCCCGGCGGGTGATAATCAGCGATGCGACCGGGGCAGGGCATGAAGGTTTCGGGGTTCTCGGCGTTGATCCGGCATTCGATCGCGTGGCCCTGGATGACGATGTCCTTCTGGGTCATGCCGAGCGGGGCGCCGGCGGCGATGCGGATCTGTTCGCGGACGAGGTCGATCCCGGTCACCGCCTCGGTGATCGGGTGTTCGACCTGAAGGCGGGTGTTCATCTCGATGAAGTAGAACTCGCCATCCTGGAACAGGAATTCCATCGTTCCGGCGCCGCGATACTTGAGCTTGCGAACGGCGGCAGCGGCCAGTTCGCCGATCCTGTTGCGCTGCTCGGTGTTGAGGGCGGGAGAGGGAGCTTCCTCCAGGACCTTCTGGTGCCGGCGCTGCAACGAGCAGTCGCGCTCGCCGAGATGCACGCCGGCCCCCAGGCCATCGCCCAGCACCTGGATCTCGATATGGCGGGGATGCGGCAGATACTTCTCGAGATAGACCGAGTCGTTGCTGAACGCCGCCTTGGCCTCGGTGCGGGCAAGCGAGAAGGCCTCGGCAGCGGCGTCGGGATCGTCGACTACCTTCATGCCGCGCCCGCCGCCGCCGGCCACAGCCTTGATCAGCACCGGCCAGCCGATCCTGGTTCCCAGCGCCACGATCTCCTCGATCGAGGAGATCGGGCCGGGGGAGCCCGGCACCAGCGGCAGGCCGAGTTCCTTGGCGGTCTGCTTGGCGACGATCTTGTCGCCCATCATGGCGATGTGCTCGGGCGTCGGGCCGATGAATGTGAAGCCGTGGGCTTCCACGGCCTCGGCAAAGCGCGCGTTCTCCGACAGGAAACCATAGCCGGGATGAATGGCGTCGGCGCCGGCGATGGTCGCGGCCGACAGGATCGCGGGGATGTTGAGGTAGCTGTCGCGCGCCGGCGGCGGGCCGATGCAGACCGACTCGTCGGCCAGCCGAACATGCATGGCATCGCTGTCGGCCGTCGAATGAACCGCCACCGTCTGGATCCCCATCTCGCGGCAGGCGCGATGGATACGGAGGGCGATCTCGCCCCGGTTGGCGATCAGGACCTTGTCGAACATGTCGGTGGCCCGCCGCTATTCGACGATCATCAGGGCTTCACCGAACTCCACCGGCTGGGCGTTCTCGATCAGGATTTGCACCACCGTACCGGACTTGGGGGCCTTGATGGGGTTGAAGGTCTTCATCGCTTCAATGATGAGAAGCGTCTGGCCGGCGGTCACCTTGTCGCCGGCCACCACGAAGTTGGGCTTGCCGGGCTCCGGCGCGAGATAGGCGGTGCCCACCATTGGCGATTTCACCGCGCCAGGATGCTTGGCGATGTCGCCGGCACCGGCCGCCGCCGCGGGGCCAGTCGCCGCGACGGCAGGCGAGGCGGACGGGGCGGCCATCGGTGCGGCGGCATAGGTCACGGTCGGCCGCGCGATCCGGATCCGGCGGTCGCCATCGGCCAGCTCGATTTCGCCGAGATCTTTCTCCTCCAGGATCTCCGCCAGCTTGCGGACGAACTCGGTATCCATCTCGAACTTTGCCATGAAGAAACGCTCCCGGATGAATGTCAGCGTGCGAGCAGGCGCGCCAATGCCTGGAGGGCGAGAAGATAGCCCTGACTGCCGAGCCCTGCGATCACGCCGACCGCGGCCGGGCTGATATAGGAGTGATGGCGGAAGCTTTCACGCTTGTAGATGTTGGAGAGATGGACCTCGACAACGGGTAACTCGGCGGCGTTCAGCGCATCGAGCAGGGCAACCGAGGTGTGGGTATAGGCGCCGGCATTGATGACGATGCCGGCATTCTTCTCCCGCGCCGCCTGAATGCGGTCGACCAGGGCACCTTCGTGGTTGCTCTGGGCGAATTCAACCGCGATCCCCAGGCGCGTAGCTTCGGCTCGGCACGCCTTTTCGACGTCGGGCAAGGTTTCGCGGCCATAGATCTCCGGCTGCCGCTTACCCAGCATATTGAGATTGGGCCCGTTGAGCACCAGCACCGGCTTCTTGGCTGGTGGACGCCGGGCGGCCTTCGCGGCCAAGCCTGCCTCCCTAGGTTTCACACGCGCAATTCACACGTGGCGGGCGTTATAGCATGGCGAGTCGGGGCCACAAGGCAGGGACAGGCGAGCCCCTATTTGGCGCCCCGGAGAGCCTGGGCATGCGCAAACAACCTGTCGGACAAGGCGTCGAAGCCGCGTCTTTCGTCGGGGCTCAGCGCCTCATAGAGGCGCGCCTCGTAGCCGAGGGCGAGGGGGACGATGCGCGCGTGCATGGCGCGACCGCGAGCGCTCAGCTTCAGGGAGGCGCGGCGGCGGTCGCTGCGGTCGGTCGCGCGCTCGACCAGGCCGCGCTTCATGAGCCCCGCGACGGCCCGGCTGACGGCCACCTTGTCCATGACGATGCGCTGTCCCACATCTGAAGCCGTGAGCGGGGCGAACCGTCCAAGCGCCGCCATGACCCGCCATTGCGTCACCGACAGGCCGAACGGCTGGGCGTAGAGGTCGTGCAGCGATTCGCTCACGAGCTGGGCCAGGACCGAGAGCCGGTAGGGGAGGAATTTCTCCAGTTCGAGGGCTTGCAAATCGTTCGGCATGATAGTTACATATGAAACTAATTCAGCCGGGAGGTCAAATATGGCCAGCATCAGCGAGCGGACCATCCTCGAAGCCGATCCATTGAACCCGATGGGCACTGATGGCTTCGAATTCGTCGAATACACCGCGCCCGATCCCGCGGTGCTGGGCACCCTGTTCGAAAGCATGGGCTTCGTGCGCGTCGCCCGCCATCGTTCCAAGGACGTCTCGCTGTTCCGCCAGGGCGATGTGAATTTCATCGTCAACGGCGAGAAGGAGAGCTTCGCCCAGGGTTTCGCCCGCGTGCACGGCCCCAGTGTCTGTGCCATCGCCTTCCGCGTGAAGAACGCGGCTTTCGCCTACAAGCGGGCGCTGTCGCTCGGCGCCTGGGGTGTCGAGAACAAGGTCGGCCCGATGGAGCTCAATATCCCGGCGATCAAGGGCATCGGCGATTCGTTGATCTACCTGGTCGACCGCTACGGCGATCGTGGCAGCATCTATGACGTCGATTTCGAGTTCCTGCCGGGTGTCGAACGCAATCCGAAGGGCGTGGGCCTCACCTATATCGACCATCTGACCCACAACGTGCATCGCGGGCGCATGGACGAATGGGCCTCCTTCTACCAGCGTCTCTTCAATTTCCGCGAGATCCGCTACTTCGACATCGAGGGCAAGCTGACCGGGCTGAAATCCAAGGCGATGACCAGCCCGTGCGGCAAGATCCGCATCCCGATCAACGAAAGCACCGACGACAAGTCGCAGATCCAAGAATACCTCTCCGCCTATCATGGCGAGGGCATCCAGCACATCGCGCTCGGTACCGGTGACATCTACGAGACCGTTGAAACCTTGAAGACACGCGGCGTGCCCTTCCAGACCGTGCCCGACACCTACTACGAACAGGTCGATGCACGCCTGCCCGGCCATGGCGAGGATCTGGCGCGGCTGGCGACCGATCGCATTCTGATCGACGGCGCTCCGACCCAAGGCGGTGGGCTGCTGCTTCAGATCTTCACCCAGACAGTGATCGGCCCCATCTTCTTCGAGATCATCCAGCGCCGCGGCAACGAGGGCTTCGGCGAGGGCAATTTCCGCGCCCTGTTCGAGTCGATCGAACTCGACCAGATCCGTCGTGGCGTTCTGAAAGCCTAGGAGGAAACCATGGCCAAGAACTGGATTCCGCTGCGCCAGGTCGAGGGCACCGCCTCGCGCCAGGCTCATGTCCGGCTGCCCGAGGGGACCTTCGAGCGTGAGATCAGCAAGGAGGGCTTCTTCGGTCCCTCGGCGCAGTTCCACCACAAGCACAAGCCGACCGACTGGGTCGAATTCGACGGGCCGATCCGTCCGCGTGCGCTGGATCTCAACAAGATGGCGACGCCCAAGGGCAGTCCATGGATGGCGCCGCTCGTCATGAGCAACGCCCACCTGCAGATGCGTATCTGGCGCCTCGAGAAGGCCATGACCGAGCTGGCACGCAACAGCGACGGCGACCAGCTCCTGTTCGTCCACGAAGGCGCTGGCGCCTTGTTCTGCGACTATGGCCACCTCGACTACACCGAGGGCGACTACCTCGTGATCCCGCGCGGCACGATGTGGCGGCTCGAGCCTGCCAGGCCCACCGTGTCGCTGATGATCGAGGCCACCAACGACCACTTCACCCTGCCGGAGAAGGGGCTGGTCGGTCATCATGCGATCTTCGATCCGGCGATGCTCGACACGCCGCGCATCGATGATGCCTTCCGCGCCCAGCAGGACGAGCGCACCTGGAAGGTGTCTGTGAAGCGGCGCAACCAGCTCTCGACCGTGACCTTCCCGTTCAATCCGCTCGATGCCGTGGGTTGGCACGGCGACCTCAGCGTCGTGCGCATCAACTGGCGCGACCTCAGGCCGTTGATGAGCCATCGCGTCCACCTGCCGCCGTCGGCGCACACGACCTTCGTGGCCGGCCGCTTCGTCGTCTGCACTTTCGTGCCGCGCCCGCTGGAAAGCGATCCGGAGGCGCTCCGCCTGCCGTTCTTCCACAACAACGACGACTTCGAGGAAGTGATCTTCTATCACAAGGGCAGCTTCTTTAGCCGCGACAACATCCATCCCGGCATGATGACGGTGCATCCGACGGGCTTCACGCATGGCCCGCACCCCAAGGCGTTCAACGCCGCGACCAAGGGCGGCAAGACCGAAACCGACGAGGTCGCGGTCATGATCGACACGCGCGACGCGGTCGACGTGGCGGCGATGCCGGCGGGCGTCGAATGGGAAGGCTATGTCCGGTCGTGGATGCGGCCAGACGTCAAGCAGGCTGCGGAGTAGGGAAGACAACAGATGAAGCTGGCAACACTGAAGGAAGGCGGCCGCGACGGCACGCTGATCGTGGTCAACCGCGAGCTGACGCGGGCGGTCCGAGCGACCGGTGTGGTACCGACCTTGCAGCGGGCGCTCGATGACTGGGCGGAAGTTGTTCCGCGGCTGCGGGCGCTTGCCGAGCAGCTTGCCGACGACAAGGCACCGGGCTCGTTCGAGCTCGACAGCACGGCGCTGGCAGCTCCATTGCCGCGCGCTTATCAGTGGGCCGACGGCTCGGCCTACGTCGTGCACGTCGAACTGGTGCGCAAGGCCCGCGGCGTCGAGATGCCACCGTCCTTCTGGACTGACCCGCTGATGTACCAGGGTGGCTCCGACTCCTTCATCGGGTCGACCGACGAGATCGAGGCCGGTGACGAGGCGTGGGGCATCGACTTCGAGGGCGAGATTGCGGTGTTCGTCGACGATGTGCCGATGGGCACATCGGCCGCAGCGGCGCGCAAGCACATCAAGCTCGTCACGATCCTGAACGACGTGTCGCTGCGCAACCTGATCCCGGGCGAGCTCAACAAGGGTTTCGGTTTCTTCCATGGCAAGCCCGCCACGGCTTTCGCGCCGGTCGCCGTCACGGCAGATGAGCTGGGCGATGCCTGGGATGGCGCCAGGCTCAACCTGCCTCTGATATCGACGTTGAACGGCAAGGAGTTCGGCCATCCCAATGCCGCCACCGATCTTACCTTCGACTTCGGCCAGCTCATCGCCCATGCCGCAAGGACACGCCATCTCGAAGCGGGGACGATCATCGGCTCGGGAACGGTCGCCAACCGCGATGCGTCGGCCGGCTGCTCCTGCATCGCCGAGCGACGAGTACGCGAGACACTGGACGGGGGCAAGCCGCTGACGCCGTTCATGAAGTTCGGTGACCGGATCCGCATAGAAATGTTCGATCGCACGGGCAGGTCGATCTTCGGCGCCATCGACCAGAAAGTCGTGCGCTACACGTCGCCGGCCTAAGTCATGCTAGAGTGACTGCCGGAGGCGGTCATGAAGCTCATCGGCTATTTTCGTTCGTCGGCGGCGTATCGCGTGCGGATCGCGCTCAACCTCAAGGGCATTGCGGTCGAACATGCCTCGCGGCACCTGCGCAAGGGCGAGCAGAGGGCGCCGGACTATGCCGCCATCAACCCGCAGAAGCTGGTGCCGGCCCTGGTACTCGATTCGGGCGAGGTGCTGACGCAGTCGCTCGCCATCCTCGAATACCTGGAGGAAACCCATCCAGAGCCGCCCCTCCTTCCCAAGGATCCGGTCGGAAGGGCACGGGTACGGGCGCTGGCGCTCATTCCGACGGCCGACATTCATCCGATCCAGAATCTGCGCGTGATGAGCTATCTGCGCGAGAAGTTCGGGCAGACCGAGGAGAGTGCCCTCGGCTGGTCGCGCCACTGGATCGAGACTGGCTTCGACTCCTACGAGGCGTCCATTGTGGCCGACCTCAGGACCGGCTCCTTCAGCCACGGCGACGCACCCACCATGGCCGATCTCTGCCTGATCCCGCAGGTTTTCAATGCCGCGCGCTTCAAGGTTGACATGAAGAAGTATCCGACCATCCAGCGCATCTATGACGTCTGCATGCGCCACCCGGCGTTCGACGCCGCCCAGCCGGCCAGGCAACCGGACGCCGAGGCGTGAGGAAGCGCGTCGTCGCCGCTGTTGCAGCGATCGCGGTCGTCGGTATCGGTGCCGCGGCGGTCCCCGTTGTGCAGGGATTTGCGGCGTCGCGGATCAAGGCGGAGATCGAACGCGACGGCGCCACGACGGTGGAGCGGGTCGAGGTCGGGCTGTTCGACCGCAGCGTCACGCTCGCGGATCTCAAATCCGGTCAGACAGCCGGACTGTCCGTCGGCCGCTGGCAGGCCTCAGGGCTCGGCTGGCCGCTGGCGGAATTGATGCAGGGACGCACGCCGCTGACCGGCTTTCGCTGGGGCGATCCCCTGCAGGCCGATCGCGTCGAACTGCACGATGTGCGCGTCGGGGATCGCGGGGCCGGTGGCGCATGGAGCGTGGACTTGCTGGTTCTAGAGGGGCTTGATCTCGCGCGCTTCGATGCTGGAGACGTCGGGCCTTACGGTCCTCTGATTCTCGCGGCCCGGGCGATGAGCGCCCTCTCGGTGCGCCGCCTGGAACAACATGGAGCGGTCTTCGCCGTGTCGGGGAGCGGCGACACGTTCGGCGTGGCAGCAATCGTCGTCGAGCGCTACGAGGGCGGTCGCGTGGCGACAGCCATGGCCAACGGCATCGAGGCGACCGCGCGCGAGGGTCGCGCGCCACTGTTCAAGGTGGCCGACATCGAGATCCGCGGTCTCGATTTCCGTCGAAGCCTGACGGCTTTTTCGTCGGGCGACTGGCAACCTGGCACGCCGATCGGTCAGATCAGGGTCGAACGCGCCGGCGCCACGGGCTTTGGCGGCGATACGCTGACGCGCTACGGGGTGTCGCTGGGTTCGGTGACCATCGAGACGGCGCGCGAGAGCGACACGGTCAGCCGCTCGCGCACCCGGGTCGAGGGATTTACGCTGGCGCCGCCGCTGCGCAGCCTGGAAGGGTTGCAACTGCGTCTGGCCCTGCAGGCGATGGGCCTGCGGGAAATCAATTTGGGTTTCGACTGCGCCGGATCGGAAGACCGCAGGCGGGCCGAGATCACGATTGATCGCTGCACGCTTTCCGGGCCCGGTCTCGCCGAAATCAACCTCACGGGCCGGATCGTCGGTGCCGACGAGGCGTTCTGGCAGGCCGTTGACGACGGCGATGCCACCGCCCTCTACGATTCGAAGGCCGCCCTGGCGTCGGCCCGGCTGGTGCTGGCCGACGCCAGCCTGCTGGAACGTGCGCTCAAGGCGCTGGCGGCGACGATGGGGCAGCCGGTGTCGGTCACCAGGACCAATCTGGCCCGCGATATCAGGCGTTTCCAGCCGACAGGCCTGCTCATTACCCAGGACCTGACCCAGCTTCTCGACGCCATCGCGCGTTTCGTCGAGCGGGGCGGTACGCTTACGATCGATGCCCGGCCCGAGCCTCCGCTCGCAATCGACAGGATCGACTACCTGACGAGCCCTGGCTCCGACCTGGTCAACGCCCTCGGCCTGTCAGCCACCCTGTCGCGCTAGCGCTTGCGGGCTTCGGCAATCAACTGCTTCAGCGCCGCGGCGTCGACGGCGCCGGGAACGAACTGGTCGCCAATCACGAACGCGGGAGTGCCACGGACGCCCAGCGCGCCGGCCAGCACCATGTTGCGGTCGATGAGCTGCTTGAACTTCGGATCTTCCATGTCTTTTTCGAGCAGGGCGACATCGAGGCCGACGGAGTCCGCGATCTCCAGGATGCGCGCACGGTCGAGCTTGCCGCTGGATTCCATCAACGCGTCGTGGAACGCGAGGTGCTTGCCCTGCTTGGCCGCGGCCAGTGCCGCAAGGGCCGCAATACGCGACGGCTCACCCAGGATCGGCAGGTCCTTGTAGACCACCTTGACGTTTCCGTCGGCGGCCACCACCGATTTCACCGCCTGGTGGGCGCGCTTGCAGTAGGGGCACTGATAGTCGTTGAAATCGACGATGACGACGTCGCCGTTGACATTGCCGCTGAACGGGCTGTCGGGATCGGCCAGCAACTCGGCCTTGTGCTGGCGGATCGCCTTCTGAGCCACGGCGTCCCGCTGACTGTCCTGTCGGCGCTCGAACTCCTGCATCACTTCGACCAGCACTTCGGGGTTGGCCATCAGGTATTCCCGGATGTTCTTCCCGAGCGCTCCCTTGTCGCCGCCACCGGCCGTTGCGGCCGGGGGGGATGGTGCCGCGATTCGGGTCGGCATGGTGATCGCCGTGGCAAGGAGTGCGCCGCCGCCGATCAGGGCGGCACAGAGAGCGAGAAGGATCGAACGCATTGTCGTGAACTCCGGGGAGGGGCTCGGTGAGGGATCACCGTACGCCGTGACCGGCGCAGTCGCTAGCGGCGCGGGCGTGAGTTGATGTAGGCCTTGACGTCTTGGGCGCGCTGCCATGCCGGTGTCCCAGGTTGCAGGCTGCGCTCGGCGGCGGCGGCGTGCGACTGGGCCTCGGCACGCTGGCCGCGCAGAATCGCCATCTCGGCGCGGGCAAGCGATGTCATGCCGGCGTTGTTCTGCTTGGAATACCCTGCCGCCAGAAGCCGCCAAAGCTCGAATGAGCCGGTTTCCTGCTGCACCGCGAGCTCGAGGTTCCTGATGGCCTCGACGTCGTGCTGGGGTGTGTTGGTGTCGAGAAGTGCGCGGGCGAGGTCGATCTTCAGGAGTCCGCTGGTCGGCAGCAACTGGACGGCACGGCGGTACGAGATCACGGCTTCGGCGGCGCGGCCATTCTCGTACAGCATCTGTCCGCGCACCTCGTTGAAGTATGGATCGTTGGGATATTCCTTCAGGAGGCCGTCGATGGTCAGCAGCGCCGAGCCGAGGTTACCCTTGCGATAGAGCGCGATGCCCCGGGCATAGCGCGCGGGCACCGAGCGGTCGGCTTCACTGAAGCGCTGCAGGGCGAGATCGGGCGCAACGAAGCCGTAGAGCTTGGCGACCATGCGGTGGTGCAGGTTCAGAAACTGGGGCGTATCGGGCTTGTTGCCGTAGGGCGAGCGGGCAGCGGCTTCCTCGAACGCCGCGATCCGGTCCGGCGTGAGCGGATGGGTCGACAGGTACGGGTCGCGCCGGGATATCGCGAGGCGCTCCTCCTTCAGCAGGATGCGCAGGAACTCGATCGAGCCCTTCGGCGACTGTCCGGTCTTCTGGAGATAGTTCATCGCGGCCTGGTCGGCGGCGGATTCCTGGGTCTGCGAATAGCGCAGGAAGGACATGATCGATCCGGGAGCCTTGGCGGCGCTCCCGGTCGGGCCGCCCCGGCCGCCGGCGCTGCCGGACGCCGCGCCACCCGCCAGCGCGCCTCCGGCGAGGAGCGTTTCCAGGATCTGCATCGTCGACAGGGACCGCAGTTCTTCGTGCATGCGCGCCAAGTGTCCGCCCGCGATGTGACCACTTTCGTGCGCCAGCACGCCGATGAGCTGGTTCGGCGTCTCGGTCCGCATAATCAGGCCGGTATTTATGAAGATCCGCTGGCCCCCCGCCACGAAGGCGTTGAGGGAACCGTCCTGGACGATCATGATCTCGACCGCGTTGGGGTCGAGACCGGCGGCTTTCCAGATCGGAATGACGAAGGTCCGGATGGTGTTTTCGATCTCGGCGTCGCGTATGAGATTGAGCCGTTGAGCGTACGCGTCACGAAGCGGCGCCAGCGCGAGCAGCGAGAGGCAAATGAGGATGGTGATGCGTTTGAACACGGGCGGCACGGGTTGCAAGCAGGCTAGGAACGCGCGGCCGCCACGTCAATTGCGCAGCTTGGCGCTGGTTGGCCTTCTTTTGCTGTCGGCTTGTGGCAGAAGTGAGACGGATCGGGAGACGGATGCGGCCGCCAACGCCGCCAACCCGGCCGGTAAGGCTCCCGGTGCGAGTGGCCTGTCGAGGGTTTTCCGGAGTTCTTCCTTCGCCGCCGTCTCGGCAGATGAGAGTCGTGCCGCCGAGGTCGGGCGCGAGATCCTTTTGAACGGTGGCAATGCGACCGACGCTGCTGTCGCCATGTTCTTTGCCCTTTCGGTCACATTGCCGTCGGCTTCCGGATTGGGAGCCTCTGGCGCCTGCGTTGTGCACAACTCCAAGACCCTGGCGGCCGAATCCTTCGTGTTTGCGCCCGTCGCAGCGCCAGGCGCAGTTAATGGCGTATCGTTCACGGTTCCCGGCAGCGTGCGCGCGATGACGCTGATGCACGTTCGTCACGGCCAGGTACGCTGGGAGCAGGTCGTGTCGCCGGGCGAGCGTCTGGCGCGGTTCGGCGTGCCGGTATCGCGGGCTCTGTCCCGCGATCTCCAGGCAGGAGGTGCTGCTCTGGCGAGCGACAGTGGGGCACTCCGCGTCTTCGGCAAGGCCGGCGGTGCGATGGTGTCGGAGGGAGACCACTGGGTGCAGGCCGAACTTGCGGGAACTCTGGGCACAATCCGGGCTCGCGGCGGCGTTGAATTCTTCCAGGGGGCGTTGGCGCGCACCTTGTCGGACCAGGTCTCGCAAATGGGCGGCAGCCTGCCCCTCGCATCGTTGCGCGGTGTTGTACCGCAAGCGGGGCCGCCGGCGGGCGAGAATTACGGTACTTTCAACCGTCAGCGTGTCTATGTCGCGCCGCCGCCGATGGCAGGTGCGGCCGCCTTGGCGGGCTGGCACGGTCAGGTGCCAGCCGGTGGCACGCCGGTCGATTCGGGCGGCTTCGCCGGCCTGGTGGCGGTGGATGGCAAGGGTGGGGCTGCCGCCTGCAGCCTGTCGATGGGACAATTGTTCGGCGCAAGGATGATCGTTCCGGGAACCGGCATCCTGCTCGGCGCGCCAACGCCCGAAGCAACATCCGTCAGCCCGATGATCATCGCCTATCCCGGCAGCGGTGAATTCATCTTCGCCGGCGCCGGCGGCGGCGCATCGACGGCGGCCCAGGCGACGGGAGCCGTGGCACGGGCGACAGTCGAAGCCGGGCAGAGCATTGCCACGGTATTGGCCGCGCGACGCGGTCAGGGCGGCTACGTGAATGCCATTGTCTGTCCCAGCGGGCTGCGCGGCAGCGCCACCACCTGCCAGAGTGCCATCGATCCGGCGGGTGCCGGACTCGCGCTGCTCGCCACTCAACGCTAGGGCGCGCGGCCATGTCGGGAAAGCTGTCGCGGCGCTCTGGCGCCGTCGAGCCGTTCATCGTGATGGATGTCATGGCGGCGGCGGCGGAGAAGGAGGCCGCCGGCGAGACCGTCATCCATCTCGAGGTGGGGCAACCCAGCACGCCGGCGCCCAAGGGCGCACTGGCGGCGGCCCGTGCTGCGCTGGAGTCCGATCGCATCGGCTACGTCGCCGCGCTGGGGATGCCGGCGCTGCGCGAGCGAATCGCGCTGCATTACCGCGAAGTCTATGGCGCCGACGTGCCGGCCGACCGGGTGATCGTGACGACCGGTTCGTCGGGCGGCTTTCCTCTGGCTTTCCTGGCGAGCTTCGATGCCGGTGACCGGGTGGCGTTGGCGGCGCCGGGCTATCCCGCCTACCGCAACATCCTGGCGGCGCTCAATCTCGACGCGGTCGACCTGCCGATTTCCGCCGCCGATCGCTTTCAGCCGACCGTGTCGGCGCTCGAGAAGGCCGGCCGGCTCGACGGTCTGATCCTGGCCAGCCCGTCCAATCCAACAGGCACGATGGTGAACCGCGCCGAGCTGAACGCGCTGGCGGGCTGGTGCAGCCGCAACGGGGTGCGCCTGATCTCCGACGAGATCTATCACGGTATCGTCTACGAGGGTGAAGCGGCGTCTGCCGTCGAGGTCTCCGACAGCGCGATCGTGGTCAACAGCTTCTCGAAATACTTCTCGATGACCGGCTGGCGTGTCGGCTGGCTGGTCGTGCCGCCCGATCTGGTCCGGCCGATCGAGCGGCTGGCCCAGAACTTCTTCATCTCGGTACCGACGCTCTCGCAGCACGCCGCCCTGGCGGCCTTCGAGTGCCGCGACGAACTCGATGGCCATGTCCGGCGCTATCGCGCCAACCGCGACCTGCTGATGGCGGGGTTGCCGCAGGCCGGTCTCGATCGCCTGACTCCGGCGCAAGGGGCCTTCTACATCTATGCCGATGTTTCGCACCTCACCAACGACAGCCGGGAGTTCTGCAGCGCATGCTACGGGAGGCCGGGGTGGCGACGACACCCGGTGTCGATTTCGATCGCGCGCGGGGTGCCGGCACATTGCGTATATCTTTCGCCGGATCGACCGCGGAAATGGACGAAGCCGTGCGCCGGCTCAAGGCGTGGCGGCGGATATGAGGATCGTGGCCGTGGCATTGGCCATCGCAGTGCTGCCGGCTGCTGCATCGGCGCAGGGCGGACCGAGCTTCGATTGCGCCAAGGCATCGAATGCAATCGAGCGGGCGATCTGCAAGAATCCCGAACTCGCCAAGGACGACCGCGAAATGACCGCCGTCTATTCCGCGTTGGCGGCCAGGCTTGCGGGCTCGGCGAAGGACCACCTTGCCAGGGATCAGGTCGGCTGGATCGGCAATCGCAACCGCGCCTGCGGCGGCGATGTCGCCACGATCGCCGCCTGCCTCAAGGTGCGTTACGCCGCGCGAACTGCGAATCTCAAGGTGTTCGCTGACGGCGTCTATCCATTCATCAGCGAGCACGCCGTCTACAAGGCCGGCAAAGTTGGCAAGATCACCTACACCATCGACACGCGTTACCCGCAGTTCGATGGCCCGACCGCCGACTTCTCTGCCGTCAACCGGACCTTTGCGGACAACGCGAAGAAGAGCGACGAGGAGGCCACGCCGAAACCCGACTCCGGGGTCGAGCGCGAGCAGGCTTGGTCCTACGAACAGGCTTTCGCGCTGCATCGGCCGAGCGCCAACGCCATCACGGTCGCCATCGACTTCTATGGCTTCAGCGGCGGCGCGCACGGCTTTGGCGGCACGGCATGCATGCTTGTCGACCTGCGCACAGGCAAGTCGGTGGAACCGGACGGTGTGTTTGTGCCGGGCGATGCGTGGCTGACGTTGATGGTCGGGCTCGTCGGCGCAGACCTCAGGGAGCAGTTCGCCAAGAACCCCGGCTTCGACGACGCCCTCGAACCCGCGACCCTGGCCAAGATGCTGCGTGAACCCGGCCACTATTGCTGGCGCACCGACCGGCTCGAGCTGATCTTCAACGCCTATGATGTCGGGCCTTATTCGGCGGGGGCGTACCAGGTCGTGCTTCCCTACAGCCGCCTGCGATCGCTCTTCCGTACCGATGGCCCGCTCGCCCGCTAGTGCAGCTTGTGTCGGTCGCGTGTTGGCGCCGAAGCGGCTGCTGTCGTCGGTTGCCGGGTGTCGATCGAAGGCACCGGGCCGGAATGATGGCCGATGATGCGCCAACCGTCGCTCAGCCGGACGAAACTGTTGGTCGCCATGAGCTGCACGTTGGGCAGTATCTCGCGACAGACCACGAGGGCGAGGCCGGGGCGCCCGACCACCCATTCCTCGGTGCAGCGCACGCGGGGCGCTTCGGGATGGCGCATGATGGCCCGCCAGCTCGCCATGATCTCGGCTCGCTCGTGCAACGCGGCCTGGCCGGGATGCAGGCAGACCACGGATCCGGTCGGTGACCAGAGCAGGTCCATCGCGTCGGCATCACGGTCATTGAAGGCGCGGTAGAATGCCCGATTGGCCGCCAGAACGGCCTCGCGCTCCTCGTCGTCGAATTCCGCCAGGAGTGGCGGCAGGCGGGGCGGGCGGCGTGGCATTCGACCCTCGAAACTCCCTGGTTGCGCCGCCTTGGATTAGCCGACACAGAAGAAGCATCCAACAGCCGAGAACGACGATGTCCATTCCCAAGCTCGAATTCCCGCCGTTCCATCTGCCGCCGGAGGCCGAGGCTTTGCGCACCGAAGTACGTGCCTTCCTCAAGGAGACGCTGCCAACAATCAAGACGGAGGATCGCTTCTCGAGCTGGAACACCCGGTCCTCGGACTTCAGCAAGGCGTTGGGCAAGCGCGGCTGGATCGGCATCACCTGGCCCAAGCAATATGGCGGCAGCGAACGCAGCTTCCTCGACCGCTACGTCGTCACCGAGGAATTGCTCGGCAACGGCGCGCCGGCTGGTGCCCACTGGGTCGCGGACCGGCAGTCCGGACCACTCCTGTTGCGCTTCGGCAGCGAAGAGCAGCGCGAGGCCATCCTGCCGAAAATCACCGCCGGCGAGTGCTATTTCTCGATCGGCATGAGCGAGCCGGATTCCGGTTCCGATCTCGCCTCGGTGCGCACACGCGCCGAGCCAGTGCAGGGCGGCTTCCGGGTGAATGGCACCAAGGTCTGGACCTCCGGCGCCCACCACAACCATTACTGCATCACCCTTGTGCGCACGTCCGGCCAGCATGGTGACCGCCACAAGGGCCTGAGCCAGCTGCTGGTCGATCTCAAGACGCCTGGCATCACCATCCGGCCGATCATCAACCTCGCCGGCCGCCATGACTGGAACGAGGTGACGTTCAACGACTGTTTCATCCCGGAGAGGTGCCTGATCGGCAACGAGGGCGACGGCTGGCTGCAGGTGACCAGCGAGCTCGCCTTCGAGCGGAGCGGCCCCGAACGCTTCATGCAGAATTTCCACGTGCTGCGTGAGCTGGTACGCGTGCTGGGCCGCCAGCCGGCCAAGCGGGCGGGCGCCATCCTCGGCCGCGTGGTCGCCAGGCTGTGGACGCTGCGCCAGATGTCGGTCGCGGTGGCCGGCATGATGCAGGGCGGCAAGTCGCCCGCCATCGAGGCGGCGCTGGTCAAGGATCTCGGCACGATCTACCAGCAGGACCTGCCGGAGATCGCCCGCGTGCTGGCCGAATCCGACGCCACCACCGAGGACGACATGGCCGATTTCCTCGACGTCGCCCAATACGCCACCATGATGGCGCCCTCCTACACGATCCAGGGCGGCACCACCCAGGTCCTGCGTGGCATCGTCGCCCGCGGCCTCGGCCTGCGCTAAGGGAGACCGACGATGGATCACGACACGCGTGAGATGCTGCTCGACACTGCCGGCCGCTTCTTTTCCGAGCGCTGCGGCAAGGACATCGTGAACGGCGTCGAGAAGGGCGTGTGGCCTGCCGACTTCTGGAGCGAAATCGAGGAGATGGGCCTGCCGCTCACTGCCGTCCCTGAAGACAAGGGTGGTGTCGGCGGCACCCTGGCCGACCTGATGGCAGTGCTGCGGCTGGCCGGCGAAAACGCCGTGCCGGTGCCGCTCGCCGAGACCGCGCTCGCCAATCTTCTGGTTGCGGCCGCCGGTGGCACACCGGTGTCGGGCCCGGCCACGGTCGCCCTTGGCGGCCTGTCGCTCAACAATGGGCGGCTTTCCGGCAAGGTCGATCGCGTGCCCTTCGCCGGCGTCGCGGACCGCTTCGTCGCCGTCGCCAATTCAGGGGGTAAGCCCATCCTGGTCGTGGTCGCCAAGGCCCATGCCAAGGTGACGGCCAAGCCGAGCCATGCCGGCGAGCCGTACGGTGCCGTTGCCTTCGAAAATGCCGTCTGCGAATTCTCCGGCGCCTCGGCGGTGAGCGCCGAGCGGGCGCTCGAGCTCGCGGCGCTGGCGCGCGCGATGCAGATGGCGGGGGCCGCCGACAAGGTCTTGGCCACCACCGTGGAATATTCCAAGCAGCGCGTGCAGTTCGGCCGCTCGATCTCGACCTTCCAGGCGATCCAGCACATGCTGGCTGAGCTCGCGAGCTGCGTGGCCGCCACCATCGCCTCGGCCGAAGCGGCGTCGCGCGATGCCGACGAGGGTGGGCTGGCCGACGGTGGTAGCTTTTCGATCGCGGCGGCCAAGACGCAGGCCTCCGACTTCGCCCAGCGCATCGCCGCCATCTCGCACCAGTCGATGGGCGCGATGGGCTTTACCCACGAGCACATCCTGCATCACTACACGCGCAGGCTCTGGGTGTGGCGGCGCGATTTCGGCAGCGAGAGCTTCTGGGGCGAGAAGATCGGCGCCGCCGTCGCCAAGGCCGGCCCGCAGGCGCTGTGGCCGTCGCTGACGTCGAGCAAGTACGCGGCGTAACAACTCTCGCCTTCACCGACGATTATCGGCCGACAAGCACCATGAACGACGACGGCCCATTAGGGAAACTGTCGGCGCGCACGACATTGACTAGGGGGAAGGCGGCGGCAGCGGCGAGAATCGCACGACAGGCGATCCTGGGACCATCGAAGCGCGTTTCCGGCTACTGCCGGCATGGTAGTGTGCCGGCGGAAGTTGTTCGGAGGGCAGTGGAAGATGAGCGTGCGTGCGGGACGTGAGTTTCTGGCGATTCCGGGGCCAACGACGGTGCCCGACGAAGTGCTGCGGGCGATGCATCGCCCGGCGGTGGATATCTATTCCGGCCCGCTGCTGGCGCTCACCGACAGCCTGCTGCGCGACGTCGCCCGCGTGTTCAACACCAAGGGCCACGCCTACATCTACATCGCCAACGGCCATGGCGCCTGGGAGGCCACGCTCACCAACGTGCTGAGCAAGGGCGACAAGATCCTCGTGCTGGAGAGCGGCCGCTTCGCGATCGGCTGGGGCGACAATGCCCGCCGCATGGGCGTCGATGTCGAGGTGCTGAAGGGCGACATGCGCCGCGCCGTGCGGCCGGCCGAGGTCGAGGCGCGGCTCAAGGCCGACAAGGACGGCACCATCAAGGCCGTTCTGGTGGCGCAAATCGACACCGCATCCGGCGTGGTGAACGACATCGAAGCGATCGGCAAGGCGATGCGCGCGGCCAAGCACGACGCGCTGCTGATGGTCGACGCTGTGGCTTCGCTCGGCT
>JAUXWB010000211.1 GCA_030684475.1 Reyranella sp.
GTGACGCTGCCGGCATCGAGGATCATGGCGATGTGGTCGATCTCCGGATTGTCCAGGAGGTCGGCCACCAGCATGCGGCAGAAGCCGAACACGGCGTTGATCGGCGTGCCGTCGGGCCGGTTCATCGGCGGCAGGGCGTGATAGGCGCGGAACAGATAGCCCGAGCCGTCGATCAGGTAGAGGTTGCGGAGCGGTTTGTCGTCACCGGTCGCAGTCTTCGCGGGAGCCTTGGTTTTCGCCATGGTCAAGCCCTAGCACGCAGGAGGAAACGAGGGGAGATGATGGCGGAAAATGTCGCTTGGATAGCGACGAAAAAAAATCCCGGATCGTATTCCTTCCCATGGGCGCCTCTGCCGGCCAACGCCTTGAGTGGACGGGAAAATCACCGGCTGGCCGCCTCGAGAGCCTGTCGCAGGGAGGGCGACAAATTTTTGATCCGATCCCGGAAAAATCTTTCCGCTAGAATCTCGGCCTGCAGGTTGACCTTGCGGTCCATATCGTGGGCTCGTGACTCGAGCACCTGCTGCAGCTCGCGATTCCGCTCAGTGGCGCGCTTCTCGACCTCGGCGTCGAAATCGCGCCGCCGCTCGGCGCGCTCGCGGGCGCGGTCGAAGCGGCTCAGCACGAATTTCAGCATCTGGTCGTTGGTGCGCTCCACCGAGGCCACCTCCTTGCCGCGGAAGCAGTAGATGCGCCGCTGCACGCGGCCGGCACGCTGAATCGCAGCGTCGGCCAGGATCGCCTCCTGGCGCTCGATCACCTCGTTGTAACGGAAGGCGAAGCGCGGATCCTTGGTGCGCCAGCGCTGCACAGTGCGCGGCGTGATCCCGGCGCGGGCAGCGGCCTCCATGAGTGAGCCCGAGCGCTCGAACTGGCGCAGGAAGTAGGTCCGCACCCTGGCCGGCGTGCGCCGCCGGGGCGCAGGCTGCATAGGAGGAAAGATAGCCACATCGGGGAATTCCTGCTGTGTCTCGACGTTGATTTGACTTGTCATACCGTGCCTCAATCATTGTTCGATATGATCGATAGGCAGGATAGTATAGGGAACAAATAAGGAACACAAGTGTTCAGAGGTCTGCTTTTCTGAAGAGGTCTGCTTTTCTGAAACAGAACTCGCCGAGATTCCGCGCCGCAGGTGTTCGCGATCGGGCCAGGTTACGAAGCTACATTACGAACAGGCATCACACGGCGGAAATGAAACAACTTTCCATTTCTCCTACCAGATTGCCGCCGTCGACAAACTGTAGTGCCTACTGTTGCTGCTGCGACTGCTCCTGCCCCCAGCCCTTCTTTTCCGCCTCGAAGAACGAGGCGAAGACCTTGCGGATGGTGCTCTCCGCGATGTCGCGGGTGATGAAGACCACGCGGCTCTTGCGGTCGTCGCCCTCGGGCCAGGCTTCCAGCGTGGCGGGCGGATGGAAGACGTGCTGCACGCCGTGGATCACCACGGGCTTGTCGGTATCCTTGACGTTCAGGATGCCCTTCATGCGCAGGAGGTCCGGTCCGCGGTAGGTCACCAGTGCATCGAAGGCGGCGGCCACCGTCGACCAGCTCATCGGCTCGTCGAAGGTCATGCAGAAGGAGCGGATGCGGTCGTCGTGGCGGTTGACGTCGTGCGGGTCCTGCTCGCCGTGGCCGCCATGCTCGTGCTTGTGATCGTGCCCATGATCGTGGCCGTGATGATGGTGGCCATGACCGTGGTCGTGGCTGCCTTCATAGGCCTCGGCCTGCAGCCACTTCTTCACGTCGGCGGTCTTGCTCTCGGGATTGTAGAGGCCGGCGTTCAGGATCTGGTTGGGGTCGATCTCGCCGGTGGCCACGGTATGGAACGGCGCGCCGGGATTGAGATGGTGCAGGCGGTGCTTCAGTGCCTCGAGCTTGGGCGCGTCGGCGATGTCGACCTTGGTGAGCAGGATGCGGTCGGCGACGGCGGCCTGCTTGATCGCCTCCTCGTGATTGTCGAGCGTGCTGGCGCCGTTTACGCCGTCGACCGTCGTCACCACGCCGTCGAGGCGGTAGCGCGAGGCGAGCAGCGGATCGGTCATCAGCGTGTGCAGGATGGGCGCCGGATCGGCGAGGCCGGTGGTCTCGACCACCATGCGCTTGAACTGGGAGACTTCGCCTCTGGAGCGCTTGAGAAACAGCTCGCTCATGGTGCGCACCAGGTCGCCGCGCACGGTGCAGCACAGGCAGCCCGAATTCAGCGTCACCATGCCCTCGTCGTCGGATTTCTCGACCAGCAGGTGATCGAGTCCGATCTCGCCGAACTCGTTGATGATGACGGCGGTGTCGGCCAGTTCCGGCCGGCGCAGCAGCTTGTTCAGCAGCGTGGTCTTGCCGCTGCCGAGAAAGCCCGTCAGCACGGTGACGGGAATGCGCTGTTCGGCGGCGGTGCTGGTATCGCTCATGGTCGGTCCTGACTGCAAAAGACGTTAGGCGCGCCAGAACCGCTCGGCTTTCCTGAAATCCTTCCAGGCCCGCTCCAGGCGGCGACGGCGGCGTTTCTCGCCGGACGCCACCTGCTTGGCGAGGGCCTTGAGCGGTGGTGCCACGTCCTCCGTCGGACGGGCCGCCGTCGCGAGATCGGCCAGCATCTGGGCCGCCACCGCGCGATCGTTCAAGGCGCCGAGCGCGCCCTGCAGGCGCACCGTGGCCTCGATATAGGGCTTCGCTTCCTTCGACGCAAAGGCGGGGGCGAGGAAGGTCGAGGCATAACGCAGCTTCTTGATGGCGATGCGCAGGCGATGCAGGCGCTCGGCGTCGAAGGTGTGGAGCTTGCGTCCGCGCCGCAGCGCCTTGGCATGGTGCATGTCGAGCACGGTACGGCCGAAGGCACCCAGCCGGACGTCGGGCGCGGGTGCGGGCGTTTTGGCGACGAAAGCCGTAAGCCCACGATCGAAGGCGGCGAAGCGCGCGCCCGACAGGGCAGCCCGGGCGTGCCGCAGGTGAATGTCGGCGAGACGCCTGCCGATCCGCCGCACCAGCGGCGGCACGTCGCTCACGGTCTCGGTCAGGAACACCTGCAGGTCGCGGGCCGCGCCGCATTCGCGGGCCAGCCACTTGGCTTCCGCCGACAGCGCCCGGACCACCGGGCCGTGGACGGCGTCGTGGAACAGGCCGAAGGCGGCGCGCAGGCGGCGGAGCGCGACGCGGGTCTGGTGGATGCCGTTCGGCCGGGCGCTCTTCAGTACGATGGCGCGATACTTCAGAAGATCAGCGTGGCAGCCGGCCACGATGTGCCGCAGGGCGGCCTCGGGGGCGGTATCGGGGCGAAGTCCTGACTCGGGCGGCGGGGCCATGCAGGGCCGACGGTAACGGCCAGTCGAGGCGGGGCAAACCGCAAAGAACGACACTCTGATGAAGGTTTTGTGGCAGTTGGGCGTCCGCCGGCCCCGACCTTTCGGCCGATTTCGCTGACCGGCCCGATGGTTAGCCCGAAATCGACGGCCGTTTCCGGTGGCGGCGGACAGCCCCGGTGCCTTAGTCTCGCAAAATGAGCATCGACGCCGCTGCCTTCAAAAGGGGCATGCGCCATCTTGCGGCCAGCGTGACCCTGATCACCACCCGCCACGGCGCCCTGCGCGGCGGCCTGACGGCGACGGCCGTCTGCTCGGTCTCGGCCGAGCCGCCGCAAATCCTGGTGTGCGTCAACAAGACGGCCAGCGCCCACGACCACATCGGCGAAGCCGGCTTCTTTTGCGTCAACATCCTGAGCCCGGCCCACCGCATGATCGCCGAGCGCTTCGCCGGCATGGACGGCGTCGAAGGCGACGATCGCTTCTGCGACATGGGCGACTGGTCGACGCTCAGCACCGGCGCGCCGGTGCTGAAGGGCTGCCCGGTGTCGTTCGACTGCAAGCTGGTGACCCGCCTCTCGGCCGGCACGCACACCATCTACATCGGCGAAATCGTCGACCTGGCGCTCGACCCCGAGGCAATGCCGCTGCTCTACGCCGACGGGGCTTTCGTGCATGTCGATGCGTTGAAGAAAGCCGCCCAGGCGGCCTGAGGCCGCAGTGGCGCCCTCTGGGCGAAGTCTTTATGTTCCGCCCGCCTGCTGGGGCGTCGCCAAGCGGTAAGGCAGCGGATTTTGATTCCGCCATTCCCAGGTTCGAATCCTGGCGCCCCAGCCAACCATCCCCGAATTCGCCACGCCTGCGAGAGACACCTCGGAAAAGGCTGCCACCTGTGTCACTTCCTCCCGGAAACACGATCAGTCCCGGGATGCTCGTCGACCTCAAAAACCGATGGTTGCGGGAATGACTGTTCTTCGGGGTTCTTCTGGAGTTTCTTTCGAGAGGTCCTTGGGGATTTGAAGAGCCTCCATCGACGATGGAGCACTTTTGTCCTTCGGGGAACTCCGGGCTACTTCATGCCTGTCCTTTTCGTCGCCCGTTGTCCTGGAATAAAACTCAATCCCGGGACTTCCGCTGCCGCCGACAGGACCTTGGGCATGCGCAAAGCCAGGCAAGCCCACAAGGCACAGAACCAAAATACTCGTCTTCACGAGGCAACTCCGTTTGTTCGTAAGGCAACGCCCGAAGGTGTTGCATGGTTGCGTCGGCGGGCGGATCGTCAGCCCAATAGTGTCGCGATTTGGACACGGCATTCGCTCACCTAATTCAACACGATAAATTGTTCGCTTATGGGGATGCGTTTCACATCGCATCAGCTGGAACGTCGAGACGCCCGTCGGCCGGGTAAAGGTCCTTAGTTCCTGACGGAAGGAAGCGCGATCCGGGTGAAGATGGCGATCGGAATGGCGTCTTGCAAGATGCTTTGGTAATGGCCCGCGTTGACCACAACCACGAGCCCCAGTTCAGGCAATGCAAACAGCCGCTGGCCGCCATAGCCTACGCCGGCCGTCCACGTGTACTCCCGGCCCCGCATACGTGTTTGTCCTATCCACCATTGATAGCCATAGTGGATACCTGCGGCGGACATGCGGGGCATTGTCGACTCCGCGATCCAGCCCCGCGGCAGTACCTGTCTTCCTTGCCACACGCCGTCCGTCACCAGGAGTTGCCCGAGTTTGGCCGTATCGCGCGGACGCAGACGCAGGCCCGAAGCCGCAGATGCCTTGCCGGACGTAGGCAAGCGCACCCATTCGAAGTCGGCGATGGAGAGCGGGCGAAATAATTTGTCTCGTGCATAGTCCTCGAGCCGCTGCCCAGTCGTCTTTTCGAGCACTGCGCCCAAAACCGTGGTGCCACCGCCATTGTAGTTGAAGACAGTACCGGGAGGAGAAACAACCGCCTGTTGCAATACATAGCGCACGGGGTCCGGCGCTGCGATCATCCGAATCTCGCTATTGGCGGGATTGTTGTAGGGAAGCGATTCGTCCCATGCCAGCCCCGCCGACATAGTGAGAAGGTGCCGCAGGGTGATGCGGGTGTTGTCGGGCGTGCGCAACGACGCAAATTGCGGAAACTGATCGAAGACGGACGAGTCGAGTGGTGGGAATTTGCCTTCGCTAAGCGCGATACCGACGAGGAGCGAGGTCACGTTCTTGGAGATCGAGCGCAGATCGTGTTTTACATTGGCGGCAAACTGTACGGTCCCGATTGGAGTGCCCCAGTGCTGGTCGGCACCCTTGAAGTAGCGCTCCATGACCAATCTTCCGTGCCGTGCGATCAACACGGCATGAATGTTCGCCTGCGACCACTGGGCAAGAAATCCATCGAGGCCACAAAGAGTCTCTCCGTCAAGCGCGACCTCGGCAGGAGATGCGATCGCCCAGCCGTCGGCGAGTGCGGCGGGCGCGCCACAATTCCTCGTCTCCTGTTCCTGTGCCAGAGAAGGTGCGGCGGAGGAGACAAAGAGAAATAGGAGGGCCAGACAACAGGTCTTCATTCGACGGGCCAGATTTTGGGATGTTCGCAGCCGCGCTCGCTGCATGTGCTTATTCGACACAGCGATCGTTCAGTGCATGTCACTGATTCGGCGGTTGCATGAAAAACGAACCTCAACGCGAGTTCGAGGTTATCCCTCCGCCGATTCTCAGAAATCTGTAGAACAGATTAAACGGTGACGGTGTATTTTTGTTCCGGGCTTCAACTCTAAAGAGAAGTCTTATTTTTGACTGAGGTGCGCCAAGAAAGGCCTGATCCTCGGCCGCATGTGTCGACCTGTCGGGCGGAATGACAGGCGCGCGCTATTCCCTTGAATCAGCCTGCTTATCTGGACGGATTGTCGTGATCTGACCCTCCGCAGGGCCTTGCGGTGAAGGCATCGCGTTCGTCCTGCCGGCCGCCCGGCACAGCGTCGTTTTGCCGGCGCTCGACGAGCCGTTGACGAGAATCAGGTCGGGGCAGCGCGTCAGAGGTGTGGTCTGGTACGCGCGGGCCGCGCCGACAGCACCGCCAGCAGGGCGAGCAGGGCGGGCAATCCCTGAGTGTAGAGGATCGACATCTTGGCGGTCAGCCCGCCATAGACGCCGGCGGCGACCACGCAGGCGAGGAAGAAGACCTTCACGTCACGGCGGCCGCTGACCAGGCCCCAGATCAGCCCGGCGGCGAGGAAGCCGTTATAGAGGCCCTGGTTGGCGGCCAGGATGGCGGTCGAGGCCGACAGTTCGGGTGTCATGTCGAAGATCTGCCGGCCGACCGGATGGTTCCAGTAGAACATCTCCAGGATCATGATGCCGACGTGGCTCAACGCCACGAAGACCACCAACAGCAACGAGATCATCCGCATGATTCGCATCCCCCCGGGCGTCGCCATCGAGCCTAGCACGTTCCGCACCGGGGGGAGCGACCGTCAGGTCGGCTGCATCACCTCGCGGCGCGGACGGCCGGTCGCTTGGAGCTGCAGAGAAGCGGCGCATAGAGGGTGGCGAAGCCCAGGAAGGCTGCCGCCCAGGCGACGGCTGCGAGATGCACCAGCACGTCGTTCCATTCCGGCAGCAAGGCGGCACAGATGCGCGCCACGGCGGCGATTGTCGCCGTCGCATAGATCGCCTGCAGGGCGGGTGAGGCGGCGAGGGGGCGACCGGTGTGGCCGAGACTGGCGCGGCTCATCACGGCGAGCGTCATGATGCCGATCGCGCCTGCCGTCCAGGCGTGAATACCGGCGCTGGGCGCACCGATGCCCAAGGCGGCAAGGCCCGCCAACAGGAATCCCAGCGGCACGAAGGCGTAGCCGACATGCAGGATCAGCACGAGCCGGTCGGCGAAGGTGCGATCGCCCGCCCAGCGGGCGAGGCGCGCGACATTGAGCGTCGCCGCGACGATCAGCGCCGCAGCGGCGGGCGCGCCGGCAGGCTCGACGACCCAGAGGACGAGGCCAGCCGCGCTGAACCCGAGGCAGACGACGTCGAAGCGTCCGAATGGCGCCGGCAGGCGGCCTGGGGCATGCTGCATCAACCAGTTGCGGGTGAAGCTCGGCACGATGCGTCCGCCCACCACCATGATCAGCATGATGACGACGGCAATGCCGAGGCGGCTTGCGTAGAGCGCGATGCCTTCGATGTGTGCCTCGACGTGAAAGGCGAGATTGCCGGCGGCCAGCAAGCTGACCAGCGCCACGATCCTGAGGTTGCGCCAGTTCCTGCCGGCGACGATCTCGCGCGCCGCCGCCGCGGCCACCAGAACCAGGAAGGCGCAATCGACGACGGCCACGCCGATCCAGCCGATGCCGGTCGAGAAGGTGACGGCGAACCGGCCGGCCAGCCAGACGAGAACCAGCACGAGCAACGGCCGACCCTGGAGCGGCAGCCGGCCGGTCCAGTTGGGAATTGCCGTCAGCAGGAAGCCGGTGACGATCGCCGGGACGTAGCCGAACAGCAGTTCATGGACGTGCCAGTCGCGCGGCGAGAAGAGTGTCGTGACCGACAGCTCGCCATAGAGCATCGGCAGCCAGGCCAGAACCTCGAGGCCGGCAAGGACCGATCCCAGCAGAAAGAACGGCCGGAAGCCGTAGGACAGCAGGGCCGGGCCGCCATAGGGCTTGAGGCGTGGAATCGGTGCCATGATAGTCGATAGCAGCCCCGGCGCCGCGCGGTTTGATCTGGCGCAACGGTCAGGCCGACTTCCCCCTCATCGCCCGTTCGCGCAGCCGCCAGGCCCGGGCCAGCCGCGTGGCGCGGTCTTCGCCCGAGGTGAAGAGATCCGGGCCGCTGCGCTCGACCTTGGCCAACAGCGCCTCCTCGATCTCGGCGTGCCGACGAATGCCGCCGTCGGCCAGCAGATGGTCCATCGCGACGCCGCGTTCGACCAGGCGCCGCGCCACCAGCACGGTGCGGTGGCAATCGAGCGGCTCCTTCTCGGCGCACATCAGGCAAAGGCTCGTCTCGCCGGCCCGCGCGGTCAGGCGGTCGAGGGCACGGGCGAAGTCGGGCCGGACGGCGAGGTCGTCATAGCTGCCGCCACTTTGCGGCTTGCCGCCCAGCGCCATGCCCTCGTGGACATAGGCGATGCCGGCGGCGGCGAGACTTTGCGCCAGACGCTCGCGGCCGAACTGCGGGAAACGCCGCGAGTAAGGCGTAGAGCGGACGTCGACCACCGTCTCGACGCCGCCCGCCTTCAGGAGATCGACAAAGCGCTCGATCGGGTGGTTCGAATGGCCGATTGTCTTGATGGATTTCATGACGGCAGGCGGCGCACCAGGTCGATGAAGGCCAGCGTCGCGACGGAGCGTTCGTCGCGGCGGCAGGCCAGGTTGAGCGGCACCCTGAGCGCCGGCCGGCCCTTGAGCCGGCGGTAGGTTACACCTTCCAGCGGCAGGCGGCTCAAGGAAGCGGGCACGATGGTGATGCCGAGGCCCGCCGCCACGAGGTTGAGCGTCGAGACGATGCGCGGCGCCTCCTGGCCGACATGCGGGCTGAAGCCCGCCTGGGCGCAGGCCGCGATGATGACGTCGTAGAGGCCGCGCCCGTCGGGCCGGCGGTAGAGGATGAAGGTCTCGTTGGCGAGGTCCCTGAGCGTGAGATCGGCGCGGCGCGCGAGCTTGTGGCGCGACGGCAGCGCCGCTGCCGTATCCTCCTGCAGGAGCGCATACACGGTGAGGCCTTCGGGATCTATCAGGCCGGAGCGGATGAAGGCCACGTCCAGCCTCTCCTCGCGCAGGCCACCCAGCAGATCACCCGAGCTGCTTTCCTCGAGCACGAACGAAACGTCCGGTCGGGTGAGGCGAAACTCGCGGATGGCGCGCGCCACCAGCGGATGAAAAGGCGCCGAGGTGGTGAAGCCCACGGCGATGCGGCCGGTCTCGCCGCGCGCCGTACGCCGGGCCCGCGCCGCCGCGCGATCGACCGCGGCCAGCACCGCCTCGGCGTCGGCCAGGAAGGAGCGGCCAGCGTCGGTCAGCGCCACGCCGCGGGGATGGCGCACGAACAGGGCGGCGTCGATCTCGCGCTCGAGCGCGCGGATCTGCTGGCTGAGTGGCGGCTGCTGCATGTGCAGCTTCTCGGCCGCGCGCGTGATGTGGCCTTCGTGGGCCACGGCGACGAAATAGCGGAGGTGGCGCAGTTCCATCCAGCATATGTAATGAATATGGAGATACTATTTAACATATATTTGAACACTGGAGAACCTGGGCCCAGTGTCGCCTCACTTGCAGCGTGGGGCGACGATGACGATAACGATGGCGGCGGGGCTCGGGCTCCTGATGATCGGCACGGCGTTCCTGTCCGGCATCTTCGGCATGGCCGGCGGCATGGTGCTGATCGGCGTGCTGCTGGTCGTGCTGCCGCTGCCGGTAGCCATGGTGCTGCACGCGGTGACGCAGATGGCCTCGAACGGCTGGCGGGCGCTGCTGTGGTGGCGCCATATCCAATGGAAGATCACGATGTTCTACATCGTGGGTTGCGGGCTCGCGGTCGGTCTGTGGTCGCTCACCCTTTACGTGCCGGAGAAGGCCGTGGCGCTGCTGATGCTGGGGCTCTCGCCCTTTGTCCTGCGCGCCATCCCCACGCACATCCTGCCGGCGACGCTCGGTCCCGCCCAGGCCGTGGGCGGCGGCGTCGCCTGCATGGCGCTGATGCTGCTGACCGGCGTCACCGGACCGCTGATCGACCAGCTCTTCCTGCGCTCGCCGTGGAACCGGCGACAGATCGTGGCGACCAAGGCCTCATGCCAGGTGTTCGGCCACGGCTTCAAGCTGCTCTATTTCGGCGCCCTGATCGAACAGGCGGGGACGGTCGAGCCGTGGGTGCTGGCCATGGCCATCGCCGCCTCGATGATCGGCACGTCGCTCGGCAAGACCATCCTGGAGAAGCTCTCCGACCAGCAGTTCCGCACCTGGGCCGGCCGGCTGATCAACCTGCTCGGCGCGTGGTACGTCGGCTACGGTCTCGTTCTTCTGGCAGGGATTGCCTAAGATGGCGCGTGTCCATTCCACCCTCACGTGTTCCCGCAGGATTCCGCGAACTCACTGAAGCGTCCGGCTTCGCCGCGGTCAACGGCCCGTGGTTCGAGAAGATCGAGAACGGTCGCGCAATCCGCGGCTTCCTGCCCGGGCCGCAGCACGCCAACGCGCTCGGCATCGTGCATGGCGGCATGCTGGCGGCTTTCCTCGATTCGGCGATGGGCGTTTCGGTCTGGCAGGCCCTGCAGCGCCGCGCCGTCACGCTCACCCTGTCGCTCGACTATCTTGGACCGGCGCGGATCGGCGATTGGCTGGAGGCGGCGGGCGAGGTGGTGGGCCACGACGAGCATATGGTGCAGGTGAGGGGCCGCCTCTATGGTCCGCGCCATGATGTGTTGGCGGGGCTTGGCGTGTTCTCGCTGCTGAGCCGCCACCGACAACTCAAGACCCGGAGCTAGCACTTGCCGAGTGATGATCCGCCTACCGATTTCCGCAAGATCGATTTCGACCGCGATCGGGCCGAGCCGACCTTCAACAGCCATATCGGCAATCTCTATGTGAAGCGCGGAGAGAAAGGCACGCGCGATGAGTTCGTCATGGGCTTCCGCGTGCACCAACATATGTGCAACCCGGCCGGTGGGCTGCATGGCGGCATGATGATGACCGTGGCCGACCTGGTGGGCGCCATGGGCGGCGGCACGCTGGCCGGCCTGCGCAAATTCCTGCCGACCGTGAACATGACCTTCGACTTCGTGGCGCCGGCCAAGGTCGGCGACTGGGTCGAGGGAAGGCCCGAGCTGGTGCGCGCCACCCGCTCGCTGCTCTTCACCAACATCTACCTGACGGTGGGCGAGGAGAAGATCCTGCGCGCCTCCTCGATCTGCAAGATCCCGTCGGGTGACGGGCTCGCCTTCGGCAAGGCCAAGCTGGTGCGTGAGGATGCCAAGACCTAGTCCGCCCGCCCTGCCCAAAGCCGTGCTGTTCGACCTGCTGACGGCGCTGCTCGATTCCTGGACGCTGTGGAACAGGGTGGCCGGCTCCGAGGCCGCGGGTCGCGCCTGGCGCGCCGAATATCTGCGGCTGACCTACGGCTGCGGTTCCTACGTGCCCTATGAGGATCTCGTGCGCACGGCGGCGCGCACGACGGGCCTGCCGGAGACGGTCGCCGATGCGCTCGAAACGCGCTGGTACGAACTGCCGGTGTGGAGCGGCGCACAGGCCGCCCTCGACGCGCTGCAGGGCCGGACCAAGCTTGCCGTCGTGACCAACTGCTCGGTCCGGCTGGGGGCACAGGCGGCGGGCCGCTTGAATACGCGCTGGGATTGCATCGTCACGGCCGAGGAGGCGGGCTTCTACAAGCCCGACCCGCGGCCCTACCGGCTGGCGCTGGCGAAGCTCGGAATCGAACCCCGGGACGCCGCTTTCGTGGCGGGCTCCGGCTACGATCTTTTCGGCACATCAGCCGTTGGGCTGCGCACCTACTGGCACAACAGGGTCGGTCTCGCGCGTCCCGACGGCGCGCCGGCCGCCTCTCTCGAACGGCCAACCTTAGAAGGTCTTCTTCCCTGGCTTGAAGGGCCCCCACTGTGACGCTGACAGATATCGAGACTCCCGCTGCGCTGATCGACGAGAGGCGCATGGCTGCCAACATCGCGCGCCTGCAAAAGCGCATGACCGAATTGGGCGTCCGCCTGCGCCCTCATGTGAAGACATCGAAATGCATCGAAGTGGCCCGGCGCCAACGGGCCGCCGGCGCGGCCGGCATCACGGTCTCGACCTTGAAGGAGGCCGAGCAGTTCTTCGCCGCGGGTTTTGCCGACATCCTCTATGCCGTCTGCATCTCGCCCGACAAGCTTGACCGTGCGCTGGCTCTCTGCCGGCAGGGCTGTGCGCTCACGCTGCTGGTCGACTCGGTCGCCGCGGCGCACGCCGTCGTCGCCAAAGGACATCCCTTCGAGGTGATGATCGAAATCGATTCCGACGGGCATCGCTCCGGCGTACTGCCCGAGGACGCGGTGCTGATCGAGATCGGCAAGGTGCTACACGACGGTGGCGCCAAGCTCAAGGGTGTGCTGACGCATGCCGGCAGCTCCTACGACCTCAATACCCCCGAAGCGCTGCAGAAACTTGCCGAGCAGGAGCGTCGGCTCTCGGTGCGCGCGGCCGAGCGCCTGCAGGCTTCAGGTCTACCCTGTCCGGAGGTGAGCGTCGGCTCCACGCCCACGGCGCTCTCGGCGCAAAGCCTCGACGGCGTCACCGAGGTGCGGGCCGGCGTCTATGTCTTCTTCGACCTGGTGATGGCCAACATCGGCGTCTGCACGCCCGAGAACGTCGCGCTGTCGGTGCTGACCACGGTAATCGGCCATCAGCCCGAAAAGGGTTGGGTGATCGTCGACGCCGGCTGGATGGCGATGAGCCGTGACCGCGGCACGCAACGCCAGAAGATCGACTATGGCTACGGCATCGTATGCGATGCGGCCGGCCGGGCGATCGAGGGGCTCCTCGTCACCGCGGCCAACCAGGAGCACGGCATCATCTCGCGCAGCGACGGCAAGGCGGACCTAAGCCTCGTCGAACGCTTCCCGATTGGAGCGAAGCTGCGCGTCCTGCCCAACCACGCCTGCGCCACCGGCGCGCAATATCCCGACTATCATCTGGTGACATCCGAGGACGCGACCCTGGTATGGCCGCGCTTTCACGGCTGGTGAGGCGAGCGGCCTAGACAGTCGTCCAGGGATGATCGGGGAAGTAGCGGGCCATCATGCGCGCCGTGTAGGCGACAAGGTTGGCGTGGCCCTCGGCCCGCCGACGCAGCTCCGACTCGAAGAACGGCGTCAGGGTGCCGGCGAGCGCGCCGAAGGCGGTGGCGTCCACGCCGACCGGCCGGTCACCCATGAGATAGGGCTTGTCACCGAGCAGGGTCGAGAGCGCCCCGAGGGAGCGGTCACCGAGTTCGACGACCTCGTCGGGCGCGTGGCGGGCTACGCCTTGGGCCTTCAGGCCGGCGGTGACAGCGCCCAACACTTCCTGGCGCAAGGCCTCGCGCATGTTCTCCGGAGCGCCGTCGAAAAAGTGTGCCGGACCCTTGGCGAAATTCTCCGGCAGAAGCCATCGCGCATAGGCCATCGAACCGGTCAGGTGGTTTTCGATCAAACGTTCGATGGCCCAGGCCTCGGCGCGCTGGCGCACATCGAGGCCCTCGTCGAGGTCGATGCCATAGGTCTTCTCGATGTGGGTGCGGATGAAGGTCGAGTCGGCGATCAGCTTGCCACCGTCGGAGATGAAAGGGAGCTGACCCTTGGGCGAGGTGTCGGGCCCGGCGCGTTCCTTGGTGAAGGTCAGGCCAGCCATCTTGAGCTGCACTTCGGTCTTGGTGACGAACGGACTCACCTCCGGCAGGCCGAAGCCGAACAGGGTGATGGTGGGGGTCATGGGCAGTCTCCGTCGTAGGTGGGGCCCCTTGTATAATCACCCCCTGCTGCCATCGTGGTGGCAGCATGAGACGTGCCGACAGACTGTTTCAGATCATCCAGATATTGCGTCGTTCGCCGCGCCGGCCGATCACGGCGGACGCCCTCGCGCGCGAGCTCGAGACATCCCGGCGCACGGTATATCGCGACGTCGCCGATCTGATGGGTCAGCGCGTGCCGATCCGCGGTGAAGCGGGCAGCGGCTACGTCCTCGACCGCGGCTACGACCTGCCGCCACTGATGCTGATCGAGGAAGAGATCGAGGTCGCCGTGCTGGGTGCCCGATGGGTGGCGGGTCGCGCCGATCCGGCGCTGGCGAGGGCTGCTGCCGACCTGATCGCCAAGATCGCCGCGACCGTGCCCGAACGGCTACGTCCCTACGTTCTGGAGCCAGCCTCGGGGGTGCCACCGGCCCGCAACGTATCCATCGACAGTCTCGACATGCCCAGGACCCGCGCGCATATCCATGCCGGCCGCAAGATCGCATTCACCTACCGCGACGAGCGCGAGAGCGAGAGCCGGCGCACCGTCTGGCCGGTCGCCATCGGCTATTTCGAGACGGTGCGGTTGCTGGTCGGCTGGTGCGAACTGCGGCGGGACTTTCGCAACTTCCGCACCGACCGGGTGGCGGCGGCGGAATTCCTCGACGAACGCTATCCTGAGCGCCCCGCCATATTGCGCGCCAGGTGGCGGCGGTCGCTGGCCCTCGAGCGACGGTATCGGCCCGAAGCGGCCTTGCCTTAGACGGCGGCGCCAAAATCGCGCGCCAGCGCCCGGCGGCCGGAGTCAGTGAGGCGCACGGTGCGGCCGCGGCGCAGTTTCTCCGCCCAGCCCCTCTTGAAGAAGGTGTCGGCGATGGCCGAGCCCAGCGCGCCCGAAATGTGCGGCCGCCGCTCGCTCCAATCGAGGCATTGACGTGCGAAGTGGCGCGTCTTTGCCTGGCGCGCGCCGCCGAGGTCGACACCGACCCGGGCGCAGAAGAGCTCGCCCGACGGCGTCAGCTTCCAGTCGTGCGATCCCTTGGGTTCGAGATGGCCGTGTTGCGTCAGCGAATCGGTGACGGCGATACCGACCTGGCCCGCGAGGTGGTCGTAACAGGTCCGGCAGAAGCGGAGATCGGGATCGCGCCGCCACGCCGCACTCCGCGACGCCGGCTGGGCGCGCGTGCCGGCCAACGCCATCAGTGATTCGATGGCATGCGCCACGTCGCCCGATGCCAGGCGATAGAAGCGGTTGCGGCCCTGGGCACGGGCGGCCAGCAGGTTGGCCTCGGTCATGCGGCCGAGATGGCCCGAAGCGGTCTGGGCGGTGACGCCGGCGGCCAGCGCCAGGTCGGAGGCGGTGTGGGCGCGGCCGTCCATCAAGAGCGACAGCATGGCGGCACGCGCCGGGTCGCCCATCAGGGCGGCGACTTCGGAAAGGGCGTTCACGGTGGTCATGGCGGGAATTTACGCCCGGCCAGCGGTGGCTTCCACGGCCAATACTTCGGTGGTGACCGAAGGGTCATTTCCACTTGGGATTGGCGATGGCGATCTTGTCGGCGATGGTCGCCTCGAGATGGGCCATCAGCTGGGTGTCGCATTCGTCGCGCCCCCCGGCGCGGAGTTGGCGGGCAAGTTCACGGTTGAGCTCGTCGAGGCTGCCGTCGCGGCCCAACAGTTTCGCCAGCCGCGCCCGTTCGGCGGCATCGGCGTCGGGGCCGAGCCGCGCCTCGCGTTCGAGGATGGCAAGCGAATTCACCGCCACGCGCATCTGAAAGCCCAGTCGTGGCTCGGCCTTGTCGAGCGCGGGCGTCGCCTCCTCGCGCAGGAAGTCGGCGATGGCGGCAAGAAGCTCGGACGCGGTGGGACGATCCTGAGCCATCTCAGACTCCATTCCTCAAAAGCTGCAGCAGGTCGACCTCGGTCTCGACGGCGCGGCGGCCGATCGAGGCCAGTTCCATCGACTTGATCGCGCCCGAGAGATGCCGCCAAGCCTGGTTGTGGCAGATGATGCCCCAGCGCACCGTGCCGAACACTTCCCACCAGTGCGCGCGGGCCGGATCGACCCTGATGCCGCCGGCGCGTTCATAGGCAGCCCACAGCTCTTCGCGGCTGCCGAAGCCGCCGGCTGGCTTGTCGATGGCGCCGAAGCGCCAGCTTTTTACACAGAGCCAGCCAAGATCTTCGATGGGATCACCGAGATGCGCGCCCTCCCAGTCGAGGATCGCGGTCACACCCGACTCGTCGGCGAGATAGTTGCCGGTGCGGTAGTCGCCGTGGACGAGCACCGGCCTCGTCGTCGGCGCAGGCCTGTGCCGGTCGAGCCAGGAGAGGGCGAGTTCAAACACCGGCTGCGGCCGGTCGAGCAGGTCGAGCGCCCGGCGCTGGCCCGCGATGTGGTCGGCCGCCTCGCGATGCACGAGCGGCGGCAGGTCGCCCGGCGGCACGGCATGGATGCGCGCCAGGATCTCGCCGAGCTGGCCCGCGATCCTTTTCCGTGCGCTTTCATACGGCGCGTCGCGCAACAGCTTGCGGGCGATCGCGATGCCGCCGATCCGGCGCATGACGAAGCCCTCGCCCAGTCCGTCATCGGGGGCCAGTTCGAACAGCACCGCCGGCGCGCGAACGCCGGCCTTGAAGGCGGCGCCGAGGACGCGAAACTCGGTGGCGCGGTCGATCGACACCGAGCGGTCGGTCTCGGCCTTGCTTCGGGGAGCACCGAGGGTCGGTGGATCGCGGCGCAGGATGAGCTCGTGCCGCTTGCCGTCGACGACGGCGTCGAAGCTCCAGGTCTGGCGCGAGGCGCCCCCCGACTCGCGGCGGAGCTTCGTGATCGTGGCCGTTCCGCCGAAATGGCGGCCGGCCACCCGGGCCAGGACGGCCGCGGCATTTTCCGCTTCATCGGGCATGTGAACAGTCATTTACCCGACTGTGGCACAGGCCCCGCAGCGTGGTAAGAGGGCGGCCCTCACGCGGGGAGAAACAAGACTTGGCGCAGTCCCTTTCGGCCATGAATGGCCTCTATCTCGAAGACCTCAAGGTCGGCATGTCGGCAATGTTCGGCAAGACCGTGACCGAGGCCGACATCGCGGGCTTCGCCGGCGTCTCGGGCGACACCAACCCGATCCACCTCCATGACGGCTTCGCCCGCACCACGCGCTTCGGCCAGCGCATCGCCCATGGCATGCTGAGCGGCAGCTTCATCTCGACGGTGATCGGCACCAAGTTGCCCGGCCCCGGCGCGGTCTATATTTCCCAGACCATGAATTTCCTGGCGCCGGTGCTGATCGGCGAGACCATCACCGCGGTGGCCACCATCACCGCCATCGACGAGAAGCGCCGGCGCGTGACGCTAAAGACCCAGTGCCTCAACGGCGACAAGGTCGTGATCGACGGCGAGGCGACGGTGCTGGTGCCGCGGCGCGACGTGGCGTGACTCCGGCATGACCCTGATTCCGACCTTCGACGATTGGCAGAGGACGCCCGCCACCTGCCAAGGCGGCGTGGTGGCGCTCGGCAATTTTGATGGTGTACATCGCGGCCATCAGGCGCTGCTGGCCGATGCCGGCAAGCACGCGAAGGCGCTCGGTGCGCCGCTGGTGGCCCTCACCTTCGAGCCGCATCCGCGCCGCTTCTTCGTGCCCGACACCGGGCCGTTCCGGCTCACGCTGGCGCCGGCCAAGCTTCGATTGCTGGCCCAACACGGCGTGCAAGCCGTGCTCGCCCAACGCTTCGACGCGACGTTTGCGGCGCTGTCGGCCGACGCCTTCATCGAGGACGTGTTGCTGAAGGGGCTGGGCGCGCGCCATGTCGTGTGCGGCTACGATTTCACCTTCGGCGCCCGTCGCGGCGGCAACGTCGAGCGCCTGCGCGCCGAGGGCAAGGCGCGCGGCTTCGGCGTCACCGTGCTCGAGCCCGTCATGCGCGAGGGCGAGATCTATTCCTCGACCCGCATCCGCGAGGCGCTGCGCGCCGGCTGGGCAAGCGAAGCGGCCGAGCTGTTGGGCCACTCCTGGGAGATCGAGGGCACGGTCGAACTGGGCGACCAGCGTGGCCGCACGATCGGATTTCCGACCGCCAACGTGGCGCTGGGCGAGCATCTGCGCCCGCGCTTCGGCGTCTACGCCGTGCGCGTCTTCGTCGACGGCACCTGGCGCAACGCCGTCGCCAACCTCGGCCGTCGTCCGACCTTCGGCAAGCTGCAAGAGAACTTCGAGATCCACCTGTTCGATTTCTCGGATGACCTCTATGGCCAGACATTGCGGGTGGCGCTGGTCGATTTCATCCGTCCGGAGATGAAATTTGCCGGCCTGGATCAGCTCAAAGCCCAGATCGCGGCGGACGGGCAGGCGGCAAAGGCCATTCTGGCTGCTCCTTGACCCCTCCGACCCCCGTCCCTAGATTGCCCGCCCTATGCTTATCGGGGGCCCCCAGGAGCGAATTATCCGCCCGGTCCGCTGACCGCGGCCGGGTCGTCCCGTCAGTTTGGCTGCCGTTCCGGCTGCCACCCATCGCTCCTTTCGCACCGAGTTTCTCGTGACAACTGACTATAAATCCAGTGTTTTCCTGCCCAAGACCGACTTCCCCATGCGCGGCGGCCTTCCGAAGAAGGAGCCGGAGCTGTTGAAGCGTTGGGCTGACATGAAGCTGTGGGACCGCCTGCGCACCGAGAGCAAGGGCCGGCCCAAGTTCGTCCTCCACGACGGCCCACCCTACGCCAACGGCAATCTCCATATCGGGCACGCCCTCAACAAGATCCTGAAGGACCTGGTGAGCCGGACCCAGCAGATGCTGGGCAAGGACAGCCACTATGTCCCGGGCTGGGACTGCCATGGCCTGCCGATCGAATGGAAGATCGAGGAGGAGTATCGCGCCAAGAAGCAGGACAAGGACCAGGTGCCGGTGGTCGAGTTCCGCCGGCAGTGCCGCGCCTTTGCCGATCACTGGATCGGCGTGCAGCGCGAGGAGTTCAAGCGGCTGGGTGTCGACGGCGACTGGGACAACTACTACTCGACGATGAAGTACGAGTCCGAGGCCACCATCGCGGCCGAGCTCGGCAAGTTCGTCATGAACGGCGGACTCTACAAGGGTTCCAAGGCCGTGCTGTGGTCGGTCGTCGAGAAGACTGCGCTGGCCGAAGCCGAGATCGAATATCACGACCATGTCTCTGACACGATCCACGTCGGCTTCCCGGTGCTGAAGTCGGCCGGCGGCAAGCTCGACGGCAGCTCGGTGATGATCTGGACGACGACGCCCTGGACCATCCCCGGCAACCGCGCGCTCGCCTACGGACCCGAGATCGCCTACGCCCTGGTCGAGGTCGAGGCCGCGGCCGAGGGCAGTAAGGCCCGGGTCGGCGACAAGATGGTGCTGGCCAAGGAGCTGGTCGGCGCTGTCGCCGAAGCAGGCAAGTTCACCGCCAAGGTTCTGGCCGACGTCGCTGCCGCCGATCTCGAAGGGCTGGTCGCCGCCCACCCGTTGCGTGGCCAGGGCTACGAGTTCGATGTGCGCCTGCTGGCGGGCGACTTCGTCACCGCCGATGCCGGCACCGGCTTCGTGCATATCGCGCCGGGTCACGGCGCCGACGACTATGAACTGGGCGTGGCCAATGGCGTCGAAGTACCCGACACGGTCTCGGAGGACGGCTCCTACTATCCGCATGTGCCGCTGTTTGCGGGCAAGCGCGTCTATACGCCTGAGGGCAAGAAGGGCGATGCCAACCGCACCGTGATCGCGGCCCTCGATGCGACGGGCAAGTTGTTGGCGTCGGGCCGCATCACCCATTCGTATCCGCATTCCTGGCGGTCGAAGGCACCGGTCATCTTCCGCAATGCGCCGCAGTGGTTCATCGCCATGGACAAGCCGATCGCCGAGATCGGCGGCACCTTGCGCGAGAAGGCACTGGCGGCGATCGATGCGACACGGTTCGTGCCGCCGGCCGGCTACAACCGGCTGCGCAGCATGATCGAGACGCGGCCCGACTGGAACGTTTCGCGCCAGCGTGCCTGGGGCGTGCCGATCGCGGTGTTCGTGAACAAGGCGACCGGCGAGCCGCTGCGCGATCCCGAGGTGATGGGACGCGTCGTCGAAGCCTTCAAGGCCGAAGGCGCCGACGCCTGGTTCGCGAGCCCGCCCGAGCGCTTCCTCGGCAACAAGTACAACGCCCAGGACTTCGAGCAGGTCACCGACATCCTCGACGTCTGGTTCGATTCCGGCTGCACCCATGCCTTCACGCTCGAAGGCAATCCCGATCTCAAGTGGCCGGCCGATCTCTATCTCGAGGGTTCCGACCAGCATCGTGGCTGGTTCCATTCCTCGCTGCTGGAGAGCTGCGGCACGCGCGGCCGCGCGCCCTATGACGGCGTGCTGACGCATGGCTTCACGCTCGATGAGCAGGGCCGCAAGATGTCGAAGTCGTTGGGCAACATCACCGCCCCGCAATCGGTATGCGACCAGTACGGCGCCGACATCCTGCGCCTGTGGGTGGTCGGCACCGACTACACCGAGGACCAGCGCATCGGTCCGGAGATCCTGAAGCACCAGTCCGAGGCCTATCGCCGGCTGCGCAACACGCTCCGCTACCTGCTCGGTAGTCTCGACGGATACAACGCCGCCGAAACGGCGGCCTACGCCGACATGCCCGAACTCGAGCGCTGGGTGCTCCATCGCCTGGCCGAACTCGATGGGCTGATGCGGCGCGCGGTCGACGATTTCGACTTCCACACCATCGCGACCGAACTGCACAGTTTCTGCGCCGTCGATCTGTCGGCGTTCTATTTCGACATCCGCAAGGACGCGATTTACTGCGACGCCGCTTCCTCGCTGCGCCGGCGCGCGGCGCGGACGGTGATGGCCGAGATCTTCTCGTTCCTGACCGCCTGGCTTGCGCCCATTACCTGCTTCACCGCCGAGGAGGCGTGGCTTGCCCGGCCGGCCGACATGCCGGACGGCCAGGCCGACAGCGTGCATCTGCGTGTCTATCCCGAGATCCCGGCGGTCTGGCTCGATCCGGGCCTCGGCGAGAAATGGAAGACGGTGCGGACGCTGCGCCGCGTCGTCACCGGCGCACTCGAACTCGAACGTGCCGAGAAGCGCATCGGCTCCAGCCTGCAGGCCGCTCCGCATGTCCATGCCGGCTCAGCCTTCATCGAGGCGCTAAAGGACCTCGACCTCACCGAGATCTGCATCACTTCGGGCGGCGACCTGGTCGAGGTGCCCGATGGCGGGGTGTTGCCGGCGGATGCCTTCATGCTTCCCGATGTGGCAGGCGTCGCCGTCGTGCCCGCGCTGGCCGCCGGCCAGAAATGCGCACGCTGCTGGCAGGTGCTGGAGGAGGTCGGCAAGTCGGCCGCCCATCCGCTGCTCTGCCACCGCTGCGAAGAGGCGGTGGCGGCGTGAGGTTTCCCCGATGAGGCGCCTCCAGATGCAGGCGATGGCCCTGGTCGTCGTGACACTGGTCGCCGATCAGGTCTCCAAGGAGCTGCTGCTGGGCTATCTGTTGAAAACCGGCGCCGTCGTGCCGGTAATCGACGGCTTTTTCCGCTTGGTCGTGGTGTGGAATCGGGGGGTCAGCTTCGGCATGCTGGGCGGCGACCGTGCCCTGCCGCCCTGGGTCCTCTCGGCCGTGGCCGTGGCCGTCTGCATCGGCCTGTTCGTCTGGCTGCGACGAACCGACCGGCCACTCCAGGGCTGGGGCATCGGCCTTGTCATCGGAGGCGCTATCGGTAATGTTATCGACCGCGCCCGTTGGGGAGCGGTGTTCGATTTCGCCGATTTCCACATAGGCCAATGGCATTGGCCGGCGTTCAATGTCGCCGATTCGGCGATCGTTGCCGGCGTCGGGCTGATGCTCATCGACTCACTCGTCGGCGAAAAACGACGCGCGCCCTGATGCGGCCATGATCAGCGGACAGAAGCGGACCCCGAAGGACGGACGATGCAACGGACGAGCATAATCCCGGTGACCCTCCTCGCGCTCGGTGCCTTGACGATGGGCGGCTGTGGCGCTTTCGAAAACCTGGGCGGCGCCAAGAAAGTGTCGCCCGACGAGTTCAAGATCGTCTCCCATTCGCCGCTCACCATGCCGCCCAACGCCACGCTGCGCCCGCCGCAGCCCGGCGCGCCCAGGCCGCAGGAAGTGACGCCGGCCGAACAGGCCCGCGAGGCCTTGGCGCCGCAGACCGCCAGCCGCGCGCAGCGCGCCGCCGCCGGCGGCAACGCACCGGCGAGTACCGGCGGCGCTTCCGAACGGGCGCTGGTGGCCAAGGCCGGCCAAGGCGGCATCGATCCCAATATCCGCAGCCAGGTGAACCAGGACACCAGGACGATCGCCGACAGCGACAAGACATTCATCGACGGCCTGATCTTCTGGCAGGACAAGCCGCCGCCGGGCGTCGTGCTCGATCCGACCAAGGAGCAGCAGCGGCTGCGCGACGCCCAGGCCGCCGGCCAGCCCGCGACCGGCCCGACGCCCACGATCACGCGGCGCAAGCGCGGCCTGCTCGAAGGCATCTTCTGAGTGCGCTGACGCCCCGCCGCCGCGCCCTGCTCGGCGGCCTCGCCGCGAGTGCGATCTGCTCGCTGCCGGCGCCGGCTCCAGCGAAGCTGTTCGCCGTCAGCCGCCGGCCGGCCGAGAGCTTCACGCTGGCCAACGGCCTGCAGGTCGTCGTGCTGCCGTCGCGCCGTGCGCCGATCGTGACCCAGGTGCTGGTATATAAGGTCGGCAGCGCCGACGAGACGTTCGGACACACCGGTGTCGCGCATTTCCTCGAGCACATGATGTTCAAGGGCACCGACAGGGTGGCCTCCGGCGAATTTTCACGCATCGTGTCGCGCAACGGCGGTCGCGACAACGCCTACACTTCGTTCGATTCGACCGGCTACCACCAGACCGTCGCGCCTGACCGCCTCGACATGGTGATGCGGATGGAAGCCGATCGCATGACCGGCCTGCGCATCGCCGAGAGGGATTTGGTCTCGGAGCGTCAGGTCGTGCTCGAGGAGCGCCGCTCGCGGGTCGACAACGTGCCCTCGGCCTTGCTCGACGAGGCGACGCGCGAGCAGCTCTTCGGCCGGCACAAGCCCTATGCCATGCCGATCATCGGCTATGTCGACGACATCACGAAGCTGGACATCACGGAGCTCGCGACCTTCTATCGCCGCTTCTACACCCCCGGCAATGCCGTGCTGATCGTGGCCGGCGACACCACGCCGGAAGCCGTTCGCAAGCTCGCCGAGAGGCACTACGGTGCGATCCCGGCTCGCAAGACCGAGGCGCGACGCCGGCCGGCGCAGGGGCCCATCGACCTGCCGCAGCGCGTGTCCCGCGCCGATGCCCGCGTCGTCGAGCCGCGGTGGTCGTGCGATTGGCTGGCACCGTCCTACCGTGTCGGCGAAACGAAGTACGCGCATGCGCTCCAGGTCCTGGCGCGCCTGTTCGGTGGCAGCGAAACGAGCCGGCTGTGGCGGGCGATGGTGGTCGACGCCAAGGTCGCGCTCTCGGCATGGGCTGGCTACAGCCCCGTCAGTCTCGGCCTCACCTCGTTCGACATCGGTGTCCATCCCGCGCCGACGCACACCGTTGCCGAGATCGAGGCGGCGGTGACCGTCGAGATGAAGAGGCTGGTCGACGGCGGCGTGACGGCGGAGGAGGTCGAGCGGGCGCAGAACCAGCTGCTCGCTGCGGCGATCTACGCCCAGGATTCGCTGGCCAGCGGTCCGCGCCTCTATGGTGCAGTGCTGAGCACCGGCGGCACCATGGCCGACATCGACGCCTGGCCCGAACGCATCGCCGCCGTGACGCCGGTCGACGTGGTCGCCGCCGCCCGTCTGGTATGGCGCGACTCGGGCGCGGTGGTCTCGCTGCTGACCCCGGCGGCGGGTACCCGATGACGCGTATTCTCCGCCGCGCCGCCTTGGCGGCGCTTGTCGGCGTTCTGGCCTGGCTACCGGCGGCCGGCGCGGGCGCGATCGACATCAAGCAAGTGACGACGCCACTCGGCATCAATGCCTGGCTGGTCGAGGACAAGAGCGCGCCGATGGTGGCGCTGTCCTTCTCGTTCGCCGGTGGTACGGCATCGGATCCGGCCGGCCAGTCGGGCGTGACCAATCTCATGGCGACGCTGCTTACCGACGGTGCCGGCCCGCTCGACGCCCAGGCGTTCCGCCGGCGCCAGGAGGATGCCGCCGCCTCCATGGGCTTCGGCGCCTCGCTCGACCGGCTGAGCGGCACGCTGCGCGTCCTTTCCGCCAACCGTGACGAAGGCTTTGAGCTGCTGCGACTGGCGCTCGCCATGCCGCGCTTCGATCCGGATATGGTCGAGCAGCGGCGTGCCCAGACCATCGCCCAGCTCAACCAGGCGGCACAACGGCCGCGATCGGTCGCTGGTCGCACCCTGATGGAGACCTTGTTCGCGGGACACCCCTATGCCGCCGATCCCGAGGGAACCCGCGACGATCTCAAGACGCTTACACCGGCGCTGCTCAAGCGCCGAGCCGCCACGCTGCTGGTGCGCAGCGGCCTGATCGTGTCAGCGGTGGGCGACATCGGCGAGGCCGAACTCGCCCGCCAGCTCGATCGCGCCTTCGGCGATCTTGCCGTCGGCGCAGTGCTGCCGCTGCCGCCGGAATGGACGCCTCCGACCAGGTCACGCACCATCGTCGTCGAACGGCCGGTGCCGCAAAGCACCGTGCTGATGGCGTTGCCCGGTATCGCCCGCGACGATCCCGACTGGTACGCCGCCGTGGTGATGAACCACGTCCTGGGCGGCGGCGGGCAGCAGTCGCGGCTGTTCAACGAGGTACGCGGCAAACGCGGATTGGCCTACGGCGTGTCGAGCGGGCTGCGCCCTTACAAGCGGGCAGCGCTGCTGGTCATCTCGACGGCGAGCGCCAACGAGCGCGTCGCCGAGGCTATCCGGATCATCCGGGCCAATCTGGTGCGCCTGCGCGAGGCTGGCGTCACCGAGCAGGAGCTCGCCGACGCCAAGACCTACCTTCGCGGTGCGTTGGCGCTGTCGCTCGATTCGTCGGGCTCGGTCGCCGGCCTGATGCAGTCCCTGCAGGTCGATGGCCTGTCGCCCGATCACCTGGTCCGGCGCGAGGCGCTGATCGACGCCGTCAAGCTCGACAACGTCCGCCGGATGGCCCGCCGCCTGCTGCGCGACGAGGTGATGACGACCGTCGTCGTCGGCAACCCCGTGGGCGTCGTTTCCGAACCGAAAGAGTAGGGGCTGCATGTTCTACAGTCACTCGATCGACGATGCCCTCGACACTTCAGTCGGTGCCAAGGGCCTGTCCCGTGCCAGCCTCGACCGAGCGATGGTCGAGCTGCGGCCGGCACTCGACAAGATCCGCCATTGGCGCGACAGCAACGAGCTGCCGCTGCTCAAGCTGCCGGCGCGTCGTGACGACCTCGCGGCGCTCAAGCCTCACGCCGAGCGCTATGCCAGGTTCGAACACGTCGTCGTCATGGGTTCAGGCGGCTCGAGCCTCAGCGGCAAGACGCTGGTGGCACTGAAGGACCGGGGCTTCGGTCCGCTCGCGGGACGGCCCAAGCTCTGGTTCATGGACAATGTCGATCCGGCGACTTTCTCCGCGTTGATCGAGCGCCTGCCGCTCGATCGCACAGGCTTCATTGCGATCTCCAAGTCAGGCGGCACACCCGAGACGATCGCGGCCTTCCTGACGCTGACGGCGGCGCTCGAAGCCAAGGCCGGCAGGCCCGCCCTTGCGTCCAACGTGCTGGCGATCACCGAGGCGGCCGACAACCCGATGCGCCGGCTCGCCACTGGGATGGGCTGCACCATCATCGAACACGATCCCAGGATCGGTGGGCGTTACTCGTCGCTGTCGCTGGTCGGCATGCTGCCGGCGATGATCGCGGGCCTCGATTGCGCCGCGGTGCGCGAAGGGGCGGCGAGCGTCCTCGACCCGGTGCTGGCGGCCAACGACGCCACGGGCATCGCACCGGCGCTCGGCGCGGCACTCTCCGTCGGGCTGGCCCGCGAGAAGGGCATCAACATCACGGTGCTGATGCCCTATGTCGACCGGCTCAACACCTTTGCCTTCTGGTACCGCCAGATCTGGGCCGAGAGTCTCGGCAAGGACGGCAACGGCACGACGCCAGCGGTGGCCTTGGGCACCGTCGATCAGCACAGCCAGGTCCAGCTCTATCTCGGTGGGCCGGCCGACAAGCTCTTCACCTTCCTGATCCAGGACTCAGCGGGTCAGGGGCAGGTATTGCAGCCGGGTCCTGACGAGGCGCTCGATTATCTGGCTGGCCGGACCATGGGCGATCTCCTCCAGGCCGAAGCCGATGCCACGGCGGCAACCACCGTCAAGGCCGGCCGGCCGACGCGTGTCATCCGCGTTGCCGAGGTTGACGAACGCACGATCGGCGCGCTGATGATGCATTTCATCCTCGAGACGATTTTCGCCGCCCATCTCTGGAAGATCGACGCTTTCGACCAGCCTGCCGTCGAGGACGCCAAGGTTCTGACCCGCCAGTATCTTTCCTCACGGCGGCGGACGTAGACTGGCGGCGCCATGAGCGCGCCTCTCCTTCGTCGTCTTCCGACGACCCTGGTCAACCGCATCGCCGCGGGCGAGGTCGTCGAGCGCCCGGCGAGTGCCGTGAAGGAGCTGGTCGAGAATGCCATCGACGCGGGCGCCCACCGTGTCGCCGTCACCCTGAAGGAGGGCGGCCGCACTTTCATTTCCGTGGTCGACGACGGCATCGGCATGAGCGCCGACGAGCTGCAGCTCGCGGTCGAACGGCACTGCACCTCCAAGCTGCCCGACGATGAATTGACCGACATTCGCACCCTGGGCTTCCGAGGCGAGGCGCTGCCGTCGATCGCCTCGGTGAGTCGCTTCACCATCACATCGCGGTCTGCAGGGGCGGACACCGCCTGGAGTCTCGAAATCGATGGCGGTCTCAAGGGTGAACCCAAGCCGGCCGCGCATCCAGCCGGCACGCGCGTCGAAGTGCGCGAACTCTTCTTTGCCACGCCCGCCCGCCTGAAGTTTCTGAAGGAGCCGCGCACCGAGTCGGGCCATGTCGCCGATGCGATGCGGCGCCTCGCGATGGCCCATCCCGCGATCGCCTTCCGTCTGGAAAGCGAGGAACGCGCCCTGATCGACTTGCCGGCGGCCAATCCGTCGCTGCTTCAGGGCGATGCTGCTCGTCTCGAACGGCTCGCCGCCATCATGGGCCGCGAGTTCTCCGACAATGCGCTGACCATCGACGCCAACCGGGAGGGCTTCCGGCTGACAGGCTTCGCCGGCCTGCCGACGCTCAACCGGCCGACCGGCCAGCACCAGTATCTCTTCGTCAACGGCCGGCCAGTGCGCGACAAGCTGTTGGCCGGCGCCGTGCGCGGCGCCTACCAGGATTTCCTGGCGCGTGACCGCCATCCCATGGTGGCGCTGTTCCTCGAAGCGCCGCCCGAGATGGTCGACGTCAACGTCCACCCCGCCAAGACCGAGGTTCGATTTCGCGACGCCGGCATCGTGCGCGGTCTGATCGTGGGCGCGCTGCGCACCGCGCTCGCCGCCGCCGGTCATCGCGCCAGTACGACGGTGTCGGACGCCGCGCTGGGCGCCTTCCGGCCGCACACCGGCTACTCCAACGCCTTGCCGATGGGGGGAGGTGGCGTTTCTTTCATTCCACGCGGCCTCGCCGAAGCCGCGGCGCAATTCATGGCGCCGCTCGACGGCCTGTCGGCGCGTGTGGAAATGTCGACCGGTGAGATCGCCAACGGCAACTATCCGCTGGGCGTCGCGCGGGCCCAGCTCCACGAGACCTACATCGTGGCCCAGACCGAACAGGGCGTGGTGATTGTCGACCAGCACGCCGCCCACGAGCGCCTGCTGCATGAGAAGCTCAAGAATCAGCTCGAAGCCGACGGCGTGAAACGCCAGGCGCTGCTGCTGCCCGAAGTCGTCGAGCTGGGTGAGGACGGTGCGCGACGGCTGGCCGCCCGCGCCGCCGAGCTTGCCGAGATGGGTCTCGTGCTCGAGCCGTTTGGCCTGGGTGCCGTGGTGGTGCGCGAGACGCCGGCAGTCCTGGGCGAGGTCGACCTCCAGGGGCTGGTGCGCGACCTGGCCGACGAACTGGCCGAGATGGGCGACCATCTCGCCCTGAAGGAGAAGGTCGAGCAGGTGTGCGGCACGCTCGCCTGTCACACCTCGGTGCGGGCCGGCCGCCGGCTCACCGTGGAAGAGATGAACGCGCTGTTGCGCCAGATGGAGGCGACGCCGCACTCCGGACAGTGCAATCATGGCCGCCCGACCTATGTCGAACTCAAGCTGGCCGACATCGAGCGGCTGTTCGGAAGACGATGAAAAAGTTCATGCCCCTGCTGTTGATCCTCGGCACCGTCTTGATGTCACCGACGTTCGCCCAAACTCGAGTGCCGGCTGCCGCGCCGTCCCAGGCCAATCCCACGCCGGCACCGGCTTCGCCGCTGGACGGCGAGTGGAGGGGCACCAGCGACGGTGGCTCGTGCAACGCGCCGCTCGAATATCTGTTGACCATCGAAGCCGGTTTCGTCGACGGCACGGCCTACGATGCGACGGCGCGCGGCCCCGTACCCAACACGACCCGGGCGCCACCGCCGGCGCCGACGCCCAGCCTGTGGCAGATCCATGGCGTCGCCAGGAGCACCGGCCCGTTCTCGCTGATCGCCGTCGCCTCCGTGAAGGGTCCGACTCACCGCGAAGGCAAGCTCGCCGCGCGCAGCGAGGGCGGCGGCCTTGTCGTCACCGAAACCAGCGGCTGCCGGCGCACGGCGCGACTGGCCAAGGGCTAGCGTCAGCGGCCAAGCGCCGTCAGGCCGAGCCGGTCGCGGCGGAGCCAGCGGGCGACCAGCAAGGCCGCAACGACGACAAGCCCCGTCGCCAGGCCGATCCAGATTCCGATGCCACCCTTTCCCGCGGAGAAAGCCAGAACGACTCCCAGCAGCAGGCCGATACCCCAGTAGCCCAGAGCGGCGTAGATCATCGGCACGCGCGTGTCGTGCAGGCCGCGCAGCATGCCAGCGGTCACCGCCTGGGCCCCGTCCGCCACCTGGAACAGGGCCGCAACCGCCAGGAAGGACACGGCGAGGTCGATGACGATGGTATTGGCCGGCGCGTCGAGATCGAGAAAGACACCGACCAGCGTGCGCGGGAACAGGATCATCGCGAGCCCGGTCAGCGCCATGAAGCCGACGCCCAGCGCGAAGGCCGTCCAGCCGGCGCGGCGGATGCCGTCGACGTCGTGGGCGCCGTAGGCGCGGCCGACGCGGACGGTCGCCGCCTGGCTCAAGCCCAGAGGCACCATGAACGACAGCGAGGCGATCTGGATGGCGATCGAATGGGCGGCGAGCGACGCGGTGCCGATCAGGCCCATCAGGAAGGTCGCGGCGTTGAAGACGATGACTTCGAGTGCGACCATGGCGCCGATTGGCACGCCGAGGCGGCACAGTTCGCGGAATCGCGGCCAGTCGGCGCGCCAGAAGCGGCCGAACAGGTGATAGCGACGGAACCGGCGGTCGGTGTAGACGACGACGGCGAGCGCCGCGAACATCAGGACGTTGGCCAGCGTCGTGGCGATCCCGGCGCCGGCCAGGCCGAGCGCCGGGAATCCCAGATGGCCGAAGATCAGGCACCAGGTCGCTGCGGCGTTCACGATCACGCCGCCACCGCCGACCACCAGCGCCCACAGCGGCCGCTCGAGCGCCGAGACGAACGAGCGCAGCACGAGAAAGAAGAAGAACGGCAGGATCGACCACTGCAGGGTACGCATGTAGTGGCTCGCCTGCACCGCGAGGGCCGGGTCCTGGCCCATCGCCAGCAGGATCGCCTCGCTGTGCCAGAGGATGACCCACATCGGCACCGCGATCGCCACCGCCGTCCACATGCCCTGGCGCACGGTGCGGCGCACGTCGCGGACCGAATGACCCTTGCGGCCGCGTTCGCGGGCGATCATCGGCGCCGCGGCGGTCGTGAGACCGAGGCCGAAGATCATCGTTGCGAAATAGAGATTGCTGCCGAGGGCTCCGGCGGCGAGTGCGTCGGGGCCGAGCCAGCCCATCATCACCACGTCGGTCGCCGTCATGGCGGTCTGGGCGAGATTGGTCAGGATGAGCGGCCAACCGAGCGCCAAGGTGGCACGCGTTTCCGCCGCCCATACCTGGCGCGTCGCCGCCACTTTAAGAGTCGTGTCGCTCATGGCGGCGCTTGTAGCCGCTCAGGGCAGGCCTAGTCGAACACCGCCTCGATTCGTTCCTCGCGGCCGGCGAGCAGGCGGAAGAAGGCATCCTGCGGCTTCTCCAGCACGAACATGGCCTGCGCGTCGAGCCCGAGATTGAGACCGCGCACCACCGCGCCGCTGACGCCGTGGCCCACCACCACCGTGCGAGTCCGCGAGGCCACGACCTCGGCCAACACCGCGGCCGAGCGCCGGCGCAATTCGAAATGCGTCTCGCCGCCGGGCGGGCAGTAGCCGTGGGGGTCGGCGCGCCAGTCGGCCAGCGCTGTCGGATGCGTGACCTCGATCTCCTTCCAGCTGAAACCCTCCCATTCACCATAGCTGAGTTCGGCCAGCCGGGGATCGTCACGCCATTGCGAGGGATCGAGTCCCAATTCGTGACCGACGATTTCGGAGGTCTCGCGCACGCGGCCAAGCGGGCTGCGCAGGAAAATGGTCGAACCAGCCCCGCGCGCGAGTTCGGCCTTGAGCGCACGGCCCATGGCGCGCGCCTGGGCGCGGCCGCGCTCGGTGAGATCGGAATTTTTGGTGCCCTGCATGCGCCGCTCGGTGTTCCACGCCGTCTCGCCGTGGCGCAGCATGTAGAGCGGGACGACGAGACCGGGCGTCGCCGTCATGTCCGGCGCAGGATCACGATCTTGGCCGCCCCATAGCGGCGCTCGTCGATCTGCTCGAAGCCCGGCGGCGGCACGATGTCCTCGTTATGGGCAAGCTCGACCGTGACAATCGCCTCCGGCGCCAGCCAGCCGGCCTCGGCCAGCGCTGCCAGCGCTGGCGCCGCCAGGCCGCTGCGGTAGGGCGGATCGAGGAACACGAGATCGCATAACTCGCGAGCGGGCGGCGGGCGGGTGGCATCTGCCCGCACCACCTTGGCCGCGGCCACTTCGCCCAGCAGGCGCAGGTTCTCGCCGATCAGCTTGATCGACCGCGCGTCGTTGTCGAGGAAGGTGACATGGGCGGCGCCGCGCGACAGCGCCTCCAGCCCGAGCGCGCCAGAGCCGGCGAAGGCATCGAGAACGCGGGCGTCGATCAGCGGCGAGGTGCCGTCCTCGTGCCAGCTCGCGTGCGCCAGGATGTTGAACAGCGCCTCGCGGGCGCGGCTCGACGTCGGGCGCACGTCCTGGCCTTCAGGCGCTTCCAGTGCCCGGCCGCGGTGCTTGCCGCCGATGATCTTCAGCATCAGCGGCCGCGCGGTTTGGGCTTGGCCCAGCCCTGCTTGCGCGCCGGCCGCTTGACGCCCAGCAGGCTCTCCATCGCCTGGGTGGGAATCTCCTCGACGTGGCCGCGTTCCAGTTCGCCGAGGTGAAACGGCCCGAACGCCACGCGGATCAGGCGCACCACCGGCAGGTCGAGATGGGCCAGCACGCGGCGGACCTCGCGGTTCTTGCCTTCGCCGAGCGCGATATCGAGCCAGGCATTGGAGCGCTGCTGGCGGTCCATGCTGGCCTCGATGGCGCCGTAGCGCACGCCCTCGATCGTGACACCTTTGGCAAGAGCGGCGAGGCGCGCCTCATCGACCGTGCCATGGACGCGCGCCCGATAGCGCCGCGTCCAGCCGTTGGCCGGCAATTCGAGACGGCGGGCGAGGCCGCCGTCGTTGGTGAGCAGCAGCAGCCCTTCCGACATGAAATCGAGCCGGCCGACGGTGACCACGCGCGGCATGCCCTTGGGCAGCGAGTCGAAGATCGTGCGCCGTCCCTCGGGGTCGCGCGCCGTCACCATTTCGCTGGGAGGCTTGTGATAGCGCCACAGCCGGGCACGGTCGGCTTGCGGCAGCGGCTTGTCGTCGACCTCGATCACGCACTGGTCGGTGACATTGAAGGCGGGCGAGGCCAGCACCTGGCCATTGACTTTTACGCGGCCGGCCTCGATCCAGCGCTCGGCGTCGCGGCGCGAGCAGAGGCCGGCGCGCGCCAGCCGCTTGGCGATCCTCTCGGGTTCGCTCACTTGGCCGCCGCCGCTCCCAGGAAGGCGCGGAAGAGCTTCGCGTCGCCCTCGGAGATCAGGAACTCCGGATGCCACTGCACGCCGATGCAGAAACGGTAGCGTGGCGCCTCTATACCTTCGATGACGCCATCGGGTGCCGTGGCGTTCACGATCACGCCCTCGGGCGCGTCGGCCGCCGCCTGGTGATGGGCGCTGTTCACCGGCAGCTCGTCGGCGCCCACGATGCCGTGCAGTTGCGTGCCGCGCGCCACCTTGACCAGATGGCCGGCTTCGTCGCGCGGGTTGGGTTGCTCATGGGCGAGCGAGTCGGCGATCGAATCGGGAATGTGCTGGATCAGCTTGCCGCCCAGCACGACGTGCAGGAGCTGCTGGCCGCCGCAGATGCCCAGGACCGGCTTGTTCTGCTCAAGGGCGCCCTTGGTTACGCCGAACTCGAACGCCGTGCGGCGGTCCTTGGTGATCACCGTGGCGTGGCGCGCGCCACCGCCATAGTAGGAGGGATCGACGTCGAAGGCGCCGCCGGTCACCACCAGCGCGTCGATACGCTCGAGATAGTCGGCGACCCGGTCGGGCTCGTGCGGCAGGGCGACGGCCAGACCACCCGCCGCGTCGATCGCGTCGAGGTAGTTTTGCCGCAGCGCATACCAGGGGAACTTGGAGTAACCGCCGGGCTTTTCAGCATCCAGGGTCACGCCGATCAGGGGACGGGGCATGGCCGGGAGAATAGCACATATCCGCCGCCGCGGCGGAGCCTACGACGACACGGTATTCCTCGGCACGTCCTTGAAGGGTTTGGAGGTATCGACACTCGCCTCCTTGGGCATCTTCAGGACGCGCTCGGAGATGATGTTGCGCTGGATCTCGTCGGTGCCGCCGGCGATCGAGGTCGCGGGGACCGAGACCAGGATCTCGGCAATCACGCCCTCCATCGGGCTGTCGGCGCCGCTCAGGAGCGCGTCGGCGCCGGTGATATAAGTGTGCACCCGCGCCGCCTGGCGCGCGACGTGGCTCGACACCAGCTTGCCGAGCGATCCCTCGGGCCCCTGCGGCTTACCCTGGTCCTGTGCCGCCCGGGCGCGGCGCGCCGTCCATTCCGCCGCCTTCGACAGGCTCAAGAGCTTGGCGATCTCCTGGCGGATGACCGGATCGTTGATCTTGCCGGTCTCCCGGGCACGCTGCATCACGAGGTCGACGCGGCCAGCGCGCTGCGGATACCACTTGTAGGGCTCCATCGTGGTCGCGATCTCGGCCCGCTCCTCCTCGTAGATGCGGCCCGTCTTCTGCGAGGCCTGCGCCCAGCTGCGCAGGCCGTCGGCGCCGCGGCGCTCGTGCATCAAGGTCGTGGTCGCCACCGTCCAACCGTCACCCACCTCGGAGACGAGGAACTCGGGCTCGACGATCGCGTCGGTGAAGAACACCTGGTTGAACGAGGCGTGGTTGTTCATCTGCTTCAGCGGATGGACCTGGACGCCGGGCTGTTTCATGTCGAGCACGAAATAGGCGAGGCCCTTGTGCTTGGGCACGTCCCAGTTGGCGCGGGCTAGCAGCAGTCCCCAGTGCGCCTTGTGCGCCGAGGTCGTCCAGACCTTCTGGCCGTTGATCACCCATTTGTTGCCCTGCCGGTCGGCGCGGGTGACGGCACCCGCCATGTCCGAGCCACTGCCGGGTTCGCTGAAGAGCTGGCACCAGGTGTCCTCGCCCGTCAGGATTCGCTTCAGGAACTTCTCCTTATGCAGGTCGGTGCCGTGGTCGAGGATCGTGGCGGCGGCCAGGGTGCGGATGCCGGCCTTGGCGACGCCGACGGCGCCGGCGCGGGCAAACTCCTCGTCGACCACCGAATTGAACTTCACCGGCAGGCCGCGGCCGTACCATTGCTTGGGCCAATGCGGCGCGCCCCAGCCCGAGTCGCAGAGCTTGAGGCGCCATTCGACGAGGCCGAGCTCGGGGTTCCAGTTGGCGTTCAGCCAGGCGCGGACTTCAGCGCGGACAGAGTCTTCGGTGGGGTCGGTCATGGTGATCTCCTTACGCCCAAACTCATCACGCCCAAGACTGCATCATCAGCTCGCGATGATAATTCGCGTCGCCGAACAGGATCTCCGAGCTCTTGGCACGCTTGAACCAGAGATGGGTGTCGTTGTCCCAGGTGAAGCCGATGCCGCCGTGCATCTGCACGGCGTGGATCGCCGTCTGCAGATAGGCCTCGGCTGCCGTCGCCTTGGCGAGCGAGGCGACGGCCGGCATGTCTTCGTCGCCCTCGTCGAGGGCGGCGGCGGCATAGTAGGCGGCGGACTTGGCCATCTCGACGTCGACCAGCATGTCGGCCGCCTTGTTCTTGGTGGTCTGGAACGAGGCGATGGAGCGGCCGAACTGCATGCGCATCTTCACATAGTCGAGCGCGTCCTCGCGCAGCCGCTCGGCGCCGCCCACCATCTCGTTGGCGAGGCAGACGATCACCTGCTGCATGGTCTTGGTGAAGACTGCAGCCGCCTTGCCCTCGGTGCCTAGAAGCTTGCCCTCGACGTCCTTGAACTCGAGTCGCGCGAGCTTGCGCGTCTCGTCCATGGTCTTGAGCAGAGTGCGCGTGAGACCTTTGGCGTGGCCATCGACGGTGTAGAAGGAGAGGCCGTCATCGCCCCTGGAGCCGGGCTTGCGCGCCAGCACGACGATCAGATCGGCCGTATGTCCATCGAGCACGAAGCTCTTGGTGCCGCTCAGGCGATTGCCTTGAGCGGTCAATGCGACCGACGCCGCATCGTTCTGGCCGCCCAACTCGGAGAAGGCGAGTGTTGCCGTCACGTCACCGGATGCGATTTTCGGCAGCAGCGCCTTCTTCTCGGCCTCGGTGCCGGCATTCAGGATCGCCGTGGTGGCCAGCGCGGCGGTCGAGAAAAAGGGTGCGCATAGGAGGCTGCGGCCCATTTCCTCCAGCACGATCCCGAGTTCGCCATAGCCGAAGCCTGCGCCGCCATAGGCCTCCGGAATATGCACCGCGCTGAGGCCCATTTCCTGATTGAGCTTCTTCCAGCCCTCGCGGTCGAAGCCCTGCTCGGTCGCCATCAGGCGCCGCACTTCCTTGGTGGGCGACCGCGCCTCCAGCGCGCGCCGCAGGCTGGTGCGAAACTCGTCCTGCTCCGGCGTGAAGCTGAACCGCATGGCTACTCCTCCCCATATCGCGACGCTCTTCTTGCCGCTATTTTCCCCCTTATGAGCGGTCCGGCAAGAACCTCCCCCATGGAACGCGCGCTGGGCGTGGCGCGTGCAGCCGCAGAGCGGGGCGAGGTGCCGATCGGCTGCGTGATCGTCGGACCGGACGGCGCCGTGCTGGCCGAGGCGGGCAACCGCACCGAGGCCGATCGCGATCCCACGGCCCATGCCGAGCTGCTGGCGATCCGCGCGGCGGCGCAAAAACTCGGCTCGCCGCGGCTGGTCGGCTGCGACCTCTATGTCACGCTCGAGCCCTGCCCGATGTGTGCCCAGGCGATTTCCTTCGCGCGTCTGCGGCGCGTCTATTGGGGTGCGTCGGATCCCAAGGGCGGCGGCGTCGAGCACGGCCCGCGCATCTTCGATCAGCCGACCTGCCATCACCGGCCCGAACTCTATCCCGGCGTGGGCGAGGTCGAGGCGGCCGAGCTACTGCGGGCGTTCTTCCGCGAACGTCGCTGACCACTCGGCGCGTACGCTCTCGTCGCTCTCCGTCGTCGTCCGCCCCCGGCGTGTAAAGTCGAGGGGCGCCAGTTGCGCGAGTGCCCAGACGGCGGCGCCGCGCACCAGCGGCGAGGCATCGACGAGCAGCCGTTCGACGGCAGGCAGCGCCGTTTCACGCGCACCGCTGTTGCCCAGCGCATAGGCGACGTTCCTGACGAAGCGGTCGCGGCCGATGCGCT
>JAUXWB010000200.1 GCA_030684475.1 Reyranella sp.
CTTGACGGCTTATCACGCGCTCACCCCGGAGAATTATGGCCTTTGTCGCCTCCGTCGCCTCACGGAAACCGGCGCCCCGGCCCGGTCGGGCCTGCAGCACCTCCGCGAGACTTGACGCCTACCAGTGAGGCATCGGGTCCACACGCTTTTGCCGTACGCTTCGGCACCGCTCGTTCGCACGTTCCAGGCCGCTCACGGAGTTTACCCGCCCTGCGATCCCATCCCGCGTACGATGCCGCCGCGTCCACCGCATCCCATCCCAACGTTCGGTAACGATGGCCAACGCCCCTTGCCTGGGGACAGGATGGCAAGAGTCTTACGGGTGATTTGGGTTTCGGGAAAAGCGAAATTTTACCCGACGGGCTAATTTGTCGCAGGGGACGCGGCGGGCAACGTTGCGTCAGGCCAGATGCAACTCGCGCGTGGCGATGGAGTCCCTGATCGATTTCGTGATCGGGACTGGACGGTGAGTCCCCTGGTCGGTATAGACCCACACGACCTCGCCGGTCACCAGCGCATCAGTACCGCCTTTCAGGAAGATGGCGAGTTCGAAGGTGAGGCTCGAATTGCCGATCCGCGCCACCCGCGCGCCGACGTCCAGTTCCCAATCGAACAGCACCGGCGCCTTGTATTCGATCAGCGATTTGACGACGTGGAAATCGATGCCGCTCGTTTTGGCATCGGCGTACTGGTCGTAGCCGAGCGCGCGGAAATATTCGGTGATGGTGGTATCGAAATAGGTCAAATAATGCGCGTTGAACACCACGCCCTGACCGTCGATTTCGGAGTATCGCACCCGGAACGGATGGAAGAACCAGAATTTCTCGCGTGACATCGATCCTCGTTTACTTTCTTGCGTGTTGGCCCGCCAACCTGTTTTCCCTGTGACTTGTCTCTCTTACGTCTTCCGGTTCACGCGACTCTTGAATGGATCGAATACGGCAACTCCTGCAGGCTCATAATCCGATACGTTGCGCGTGACGACAGTGAGCCCGTGTTCCAGCGCTGTGGCCGCAATCATGAGATCGGCACTGTCATTTCCCAGAGACGCGCTCAGCGCGCCCCAACGTCGCGCCGCTCGCAAGTCGAATGGCAGCACCCGCTCGCCGTACAGGTCCAGCACCCGATCAAGCCAGGCCGCAAGTGCGTCGGCAAAGGCCGGATCCGTAACGCGCTGTCGCGCGATACCGCGCTCGATTTCGCCGATGCTGATGACGCTGAGGAAAAGATCGGCCGTTCGCTGCCGCTCGAACCACGCCACGACCACCGGATCGCGCTGCCGCCTGCGCAGATCCGATAGCGTGACGGTGTCGATCAGGAACATCAGAGTTTGAGATCGCGCATCCGCACCTTGTCGCGCGGAAAGTCGCCTTCATCCTGCGGCATGGCGAGCAGCAGGTCGGCAAACGACGGTGCCCGCACACGTTCGAGACGCCGCAGGCGGTCGTACTCTGCCACACCGACTACGACGACAGCGGGCTTGCCGTGCTTGGTGACCGTCTGCGGCGCGCGCCGCGCGGCCTCGACGACCTCGCTGAACCGGTTCTTGGCGTCCTGCACCGACCAATTGCGCGGGGCCATACCTTCCATCCTTCTGGCTATAATTTCTAGCTAGAATAGGATGCCCGACGCCTGCCGTCAAGGTACGTCCGATGCCGGGTACATGCGCGCAATAACACGGGCGATCTTCGAAAAGGCCACGAACTACAGGCACGTCACCCGCTCGGCCGCCAGATACCCGAACAACAGCCCCA
>JAUXWB010000201.1 GCA_030684475.1 Reyranella sp.
CCCGGAATCTCGAGATTCCGGGTCTGGTCCTTCGGACCATCCCGGAATGACTAGGAAAGCTCACGCCCCCAGCACGTCCTTCTGCATCTTGTTGCCGTAGAAATGGAAGAACGGCACCGGTGCGTCGTGGCTGAGCGGGCCGGTGGCGAGGCGCTTTTCCAACTCGTTGAGGACGTTCTTCGTCATCGGATGGGCGTCGGCCAGATGCCTGGAGCCGAGATCGACCCATACCAGCTCGACCAGTTCGGCCTCGGCATGGACCACGCCCTCGACGCGATGGGCGATCGCGGAGGCGTCGGCGGTGAAGAACCTGGTATCGAAGCGGCGGACGCGACCGGGCGGGGTGATGGCGCGGGCGATCAGGAACAGTCCCGAGGGATCGGGTAAAAGACCGGCTTCGGTGAAGGCCTGCCAGGCGCCTTCCAGCTTCGGCGCCTTGCCGTCGCATCTGCGCCCGAGACAAAGACCGGTTTCCTCGCAAGCCTCGCGGATCGCGGCGATCGCCAGCGAGCGCGCCCGCGACGGCGTGATCTTCGGGCTGCCCTTCAGGAGATTTTCCTCGAGCTCCCTGGGGATCGGCGCCGCCACCGGCACGCGGTTGTCCGTCTTGTCGACCCGGCCGCCGGGAAACACGAATTTGCCGGGCATGAACACCACCTTGTCGTGGCGCTTGCCGACCAGCACTTTCGGGGTGGCATTGCTGCGATCGACCAGGATCAGCGTGGCGGCGTCTTTCGGCCGGAAATAGGGATGATGGTCGGCCTCTTTTCCCTGTTCAACGGCGGCAGCAGCGTCAGTCATTCCGTCCCCATCTGTTTTTGGTTTTGTCGGCTAGCCGGGCGATATCTCATCCGGCGCATTGTCGTCAAACCCGTGCATGTGCAGCGCCCATTGCAATCCGACCACGGCACCCTTCACCGGTTGCAGCAACAGCAGCGATGCCACGAGGGTGAATGAAAGGTAGACCGTGAGCTGCAGCCAGACCGCCGGCGAATAATTGGTCTCGATCCATAGCGCGGCGGGCACCACGATGTGGCCGACGATGACGATGACGAGATAGGCCGGAAGATCGTCGGCGCGGTGCGGCGTGAAATCCAGCCCGCATGCCGAACAGTGATTGTCGACCTTCAGGAAAGCCCGAAACAGCTTGCCTTCGCCGCAACGCGGGCAGCGGCAGAGAAAACCGCGCTTCATGGCGGTCCAGACGTCGCGCTTTTCGGCCGATGCCTGCTGCGGTGTCCAGGTTCTGGCATGTACGGTCACGGTATCCATGGTCTATCCTTTGAAGGGCTTGCCCTTTTTCGATTTGCCCGACTTGCGCTGGTCTTTGCCCTTGTCTTTGCCCGGTCTGGCCTTGCGCGGGCTGCGGCCGGGATGGGTTTTTGCCTTCGCCCTCATGGTGTCGCCCGCGCCGGGGCGCCTGCTGCGTCCGCGCGGGGCAATGGTGCCTTCCGACAGCAGTTCGAACCGCAACGCGCCTGCCACTGGTGCTGCTTCTACCAGACGAACGTCAACGACGTCCCCCAGCCGGTGCATGGCACCGCTGCGTGTGCCGACCAGCGCGTGGCGCGTCTCGTCATAATTGAAGTATTCGGTGCCGAGCGTGCGGATCGGAATCAGGCCGTCGGCGCCGGTATCCGACAACTTGACGAACAGCCCGGAACGGGTGACGCCCGATATGCGGCCCTGGAACGTAGCCCCGATGCGGTCGGCGAGAAAATGCGCAATCAGGCGGTCGGCGGTTTCGCGCTCCGCCTTCATGGCGCGGCGTTCCGTGACGGAAATTTGGGCTGCGACCTCGGTCAGGGTTTCAACCGTCTCGGTCTCCGGCAACGCGCCTTCGCCAAGGCCCAATCCGCGGATCAGGGCGCGGTGCACGACGAGATCGGCGTAGCGCCGGATCGGCGAGGTGAAATGCGCATAGCGCCGCAGGTTGAGGCCGAAATGGCCGTAATTCTCGGCGGCGTATTCCGCCTGGGCCTGGCTGCGCAATACCACTTCATTCACCAGCAGTTCGGCATCGTGTCCCTTGACCTGCGCCAGCACGTAATTGAACACCGAGGGACGCAACGCGCCGCTCTTTGCGAACGGCAAATCGAGCGTTTTCAGGAATTCCTGAAGGTTATGAACCTTCTCCAGCGAAGGTTCATCGTGCACCCGGTAGATCAGCGGCAGCGTCTTCTTTTCGAGCATTTCCGCGGCGGCGACATTGGCGAGGATCATGAACTCCTCGATCAATTTATGCGCATCGAGCCGTTCCGGCACGATGACGCGGTCGACCGTACCGTCGGGCTTCAGCAGAATCTTGCGTTCGGGGATGTCGAGGTCGAGCGGATCGCGTTCGTCGCGCGCCTTCTTCACGGTGGTATAGGCGTCGTACAGCGGTTTTAGAATGGGATCGAGCAGGGGACCCGTGGTGTCGTCAGGCCGGCCGTCGATCGCCGCCTGCGCCTGCGCGTAATTCAGCTTTGCCGCCGAACGCATCAGGATGCGGTGAAAGCTGTGCGAGCGCTTGCGGCCGTCGGCGCCGATCACCATCCGCACGGCGAGCGCGCCGCGCGGCTCGCCAGGCACCAGCGAGCACAGATCGTTGGAGATACGTTCGGGCAGCATCGGCACCACGCGATCCGGAAAATACACCGAATTGCCGCGGGTCAGC
>JAUXWB010000212.1 GCA_030684475.1 Reyranella sp.
AAGGCGGCCTGCCGGAAGCCGATGGCGGCCGCCGGCAGAATGAGGAACTGCAGACTGCCCCAGAAATCCTCGAGCGGACTTACGTAGCCCGACGAGGGCAGCCACCCGAGGTGCAGCGAGAACAGGAGCACGCAGAGGATCGCGAACCAGAACTCGGGGATCGAAATGCCGGCGAGCGAGGTCACCTGCGCAGTGTAGTCCACCGCCGAGTTGCGCCGCACGGCCGCCAGCGTGCCGAGCGGCACGGCGATCACTATGGAGAGCACGATCCCGACGACGGCGAGGTACACCGTCGCCGGGATGCGGCTCAGAAGTTCGGTCGAAATCGGTCGCCGCGTCACCAGCGAATTGCCGAAATCGAACTGGAGCGTGCGAACGAGCCAGAGCGCGTAGCGTTCGTACACCGGACGGTCGAGCCCGTACTCCTTGGTCAATATCGCGCGCGCTTCCTCGACGTCACCACCCTCGGTGCCGATAAGCGTGTCGACGATCGAGCCCGGCAGCGCCTCGACGAAGGCGAAGACGGCCACCGTCAGCATCAGCACGACGGGGACGAGTTGGGCGATGCGGCGCAGCGTGTAGGCGAGCATCGCCCCTCTCGCCCCGCCTCAGCCTTCGATCCAGGTGCGGCGCATGCCGCCGCCGGCGTAGCTCCACGGTCCCGAGAAGGACGGCGCGTATCCCTTCACGCGGGCACGGTTGCCGGCCATCATCAGCGGCACGTAGTGCGTGTAGAGCATCGGCAGGTCGCGATTCACCAGCGTCTCGACGTCGGCATACATCTGCCGGCGCTTGGCCCGGTCGCGCTCTTGGCGCGCCGCCAGGATGATCTGGTCCGCCTTCTCATTCTTGTAGCCGATGCGTCGGCGGTTCTCCGGCGCGCTCGACAGGATGTTGCGGCCGAACCAGCCGTCGGGGTCGAGACGGTAGGAATTCGCCGTCGAGTCGATGTTGAAATCCCCCTTGCTCTGCTTATCCAACATCACCGGCGACGGCAGGATCTCGAGCACGACGTTGAATCCGGCGTCCTTCAGCATCGCGTGCACGATCTCGCCCGACTGGTGCATGTAGGGGAATGTGTCGTTGGCGATGATGGTGAGCCGCTCGTCGCCGCCCTTCGCCTTCTTGCGCAGCGCCTTGGCCTTGTCGGGATCGAACATGGACGACGGCTCGATGTCTTTCGGGTGCCATGGGCTGGCGGCGCTGTAGAACCCGTTGGCAATCGAACCTATGCCGTTGAACACCGCCTGATGAATGCCTTCGCGATCGATGGCGTGGGCGATGGCCTGCCGGAGCAGATGGGCGTCGGGATTGTCTTTGTCCGACAACAGGCCGTTCTTCAGATTGAAGAACATCATGGCCGTGCCGACTTGCGGCACCGGCCAGGTCTCGAACGTCTTGCCGTGGTCCTTCATGAAGGCCGGTGCGTCGGCGTAGGCAACGTTGTCGATGAGATCGAGCTCGTTCGTACGCAGCGCGGTGAGGCGCACGCGGTCCTCCTTCTTGGGCAGCCCGATCAGCCCATCGAGGTAGGGCAGCGAGTTGCCCTCGGCGTCCGTCTCGTAGAAGTTCTCGAAGCGGACCAGCTCGCACCGGTCGAGGCGGCGCCACGACTTGAACTTGAATGGCCCGCAATTGACCGGTGCCGTGTCGGCCTTGTCGGCGGCGCCCGGGGCCATCAGGTTCACCGGGTAATAGATGAGGTTGATGTCGAGCGCGACGTCCGGCTCCTTGAGGTGGAAGCGTACCGTGTACTTGTCGTCCACCGTGACGCGCTCCACGCCGGACACCACCGAACGCGTGAAGGCGTGGCTGATCTTGGGATCCTTGATGCGCTCGATGTTCCACTTGACCGCTTCGGCGTCGATCGTCTCGCCGTTGTGGAATTCGGCGCCGCGCTTGAGCTTGAAGGTCCAGGTCTTGAGGTCGGCGGATGCATCCCAGGACTCGGCGATCGCGGGCTTGGGCTCCATCTTGTCGTCGAAGTCGACCAGCCCGCCGGTGATGCCGGTCAGCGGATGGGAGACGAAATAGATGATGTTGCGATGGGTATCGAGCCCGACGGAATCGTCGCGGGTGCCGAAGCGCACCGTCCCGCCGCGCTTGGGGTTGCGTTTGCGTGTGTCGGCCATGGCGGGGCCCGTTGCGGGCAGACCGAAAGCTGCGGCCCCGGCCAGTGCCGTGGTCGCGGTGAGAAAGTTACGCCGTGTGTGCTCGGAACCCTTCTTGATTGCTTCGTCGGTCATGGACGTCGCCTCCCAGATTTGTTGGTTTTGGGCCGAAGTTGGCTATGTGGATGAACGCTTACTCGATCAACGCCTCCTGAACGGTGCCGCCAACGCAGGTCTCCGGAGCAATTCCCGGTTTCCCACGGTGTCGCGGCTCGGAATAGCCTGCCGTCATTCGATGTGAAGGTCAACGCCTCGGCCCGTGGTCTCAGGCGTGGTCGTAAGGCCTGGTCCATCTCGCTATAGTTGCGGCGTACCGGCGCCTCGGGGGATCACATGGCAAAGAGCAAGAGACTGAAAATCGCGCTGATCGGCTATGGCGCCATCAGCCAGACGTTGTTCGACGTGTTCGCCGCCAAGAATCCGCCGATCGACATCGTTGGCGTCCTGGTGCGACCCGGCCGCCTCAAGGCGACGCAGAAGAAAGTCGGCAAGAAGGTCGCCGTCGTCGACTCCCTGAAGGCGCTGCTCAAGCTCAAGCCCGATGTCGTGGTCGAGGCGGCGAGTCAGCAGGCGGTGCGCGACTGGGGCGAGACGATCCTGAGGAAGGGCATCGATCTCATGGTCATCGCCACCGGCGCCTACGGCGATCCCAAGCTCTGGAAGAAGCACATCAAGGCGGCGGAGAAGAGCGGCGCGCGGCTGCGCCTGCCGTCGGGCGCGATCGCAGGACTCGACGGATTGCTCGCCATGCGGCTGGGCAAGCTGGAGCGCGTCAAATACGTCTCGATCAAGCCGCCGCACGCGTGGACCGGGACGCCGGCCGAGACCGAGTTCGATCTGCCGTCGATCAAGGAGCCGACCGTGATCTTCCGCGGCAAGCCGGCCGATGCCGGCCGCCTCTATCCAAAGAACGCCAATCTTGCGGTGACGGTGGCGCTGTGCGGTGCCGGGCTGGAGCACACCGAGATCGAGTTGGTGGCCGATCCAACCCTGCCGCCCGGCACCAACGCCAGCCGCCTGGAAGTAGTAGGCGACTCGGGTGAACTCTCGATGCAGCGCCTGGGCCGCGCCATGCCGGACAATCCGAAGACCGGCGTGCTCACCGCCCTCACCATGGCCGACGACCTGATGAAGATGGTGCGCGCCAGCGACTGGTAGGCCTCAGCGCGGCCTCGGGCCGCGACCCATCCCCCGCATCGGCTTGTCGAGCAGGGCCTTCTGGTCCGGCGACAGCACATTGTACAGCGCCAGCAGCGTCGGCTTGACCGCCTCGATCGAGGCGAGCCGCGCCTTCATCATGTCTTCGCGCATCGCCAGGCGATCGACGTAGTTAGGCATCTCCTTCATCTCCGCGGGCAGGGCGGCGCAGCGCGCGTGCTCCTTGGCCGAGGCATCGTCGGCCGCCTTCTCGAAGGCGTTCCAGGCCGCCATCTGGTCGGGCTTCAGCTCGAGCCGGGCCTTGATGTAGGCGCGGTTGCCGACGCGGCGCGCAAGCCCGTCCTGACACATCGCCTTGGGGGTGAAAGTGCGGTCGGCCTTGGCGTGTATCAGGCCGCCGGCCGGAGGCGACATCGGGCCGGCCTGGGCAAGTTCGAGCGGGTTGCCGGGACTGCCATCGAGCGCCGACGCCGGGCTCGCCACGCAAAGACCCACTGCCAGGGCGATGGCAGTCGGCACGGTCAGGACTTGGAAACGGAACAACATGTTGGACCTCGACGGAAGGTGAGGGAAGTTGCTTCGATGATACGGCCCGGCGGCGCCGACCGTGCCCCGGCGCCAAGGTAAATTTATGTAAAGTTGGGCCGCTGTCCGGCCATCCACGCGCCGAATGCGGTGCGCTGCTGTGGCGTCATGTGCAAGCCCTCCTTGGTCCGCCGCCACAGGACGTCTTCGGGCTCGACCGCCCATTCGTCGCGGATCAGGTAGCGGACCTCGACCTCGTAGAGATGGCCGCCGAACCATTGGCCGAGGTCGGCCACCGCCTTCACCTTCTCCAGAAGCTCACCCAGACCCGACCCGTGGCGTCGCGCCAGCACGCGGACGAGTTCCTTGGGCAGGCCGGGCTTGGTCTGGGCGGCACCCTCGACGAAGCGCTCGAACGCCTGCTCGAAGGTGGGTGCGTCGGCCATTTCACCGTCGAAGACGGGCCGCGTTGCCGTCCAGACGTTGCCCATATGGGGGAAAAAGCCGCTGAGATCGGCCAGCGCATGCTCGGCGAGGCGCCGGTAGGTCGTGATCTTGCCGCCGAACACCGAGAGCAGCGGCGCGGCGCCGGCCGGTGCATCGACCTCGAGATGGTAATCGCGCGTCACCGCCGAGGGATCGTCGTCGCCGTCGTCGAAGAGCGGCCGCACACCCGAATAGGTCCACACGACATCGGCCGGCGTCACCGGCTTCTGCATGTAGTGGCCGGCGATTTCGCAGAGATAGGCGATCTCCTCGGGCGTACAGACCGGCTTCTCGCCGAACTCGGAGGGGATGTCGGTGGTGCCGATCACCGAGAAATCGCGCTCGTAGGGAATGACGAAGACGATGCGATTGTCGCTGTTCTGCAGGATGAAGGCGTGGTTGCCCTCATAGAGACGCGGCACCACGATGTGGCTGCCCTTGATCAGGCGCACGCGCTTGTTGGTGCGGATGGGCGTCTGCTCGTCGAGGAAGTGTTTGACC
>JAUXWB010000234.1 GCA_030684475.1 Reyranella sp.
CGACCGTTCGGGACGACAAAATCAACGACGGAGGCACCATGCTCAGGGACGGGCTTCGCAGCCCGAGGAGACCGCGGGCTCTCCGTCGTTACCGCGCCGACGACTCTACTCCGGCGCGGCCGGTTCTTGATACAAGGAGGCTGCGAAGCAGCCGTCTCGAAGGGTGGGATCGAGCACCGCGCCTGTTGCCCATCCTTCGAGACGCATCGCTACGCGATGCTCCTCAGGATGAGGTGGGTCTATCACAGCGAGATGCGCTCTAGTTGCGACCCTCGAGCAGCCCGCGGCACACGACCTGCGCCTGGATCTCGGCGGCGCCCTCGAAGATGTTGAGGATGCGGGCATCGCACAGCACGCGGCTGATGGGATATTCCATGGCGTAGCCGTTGCCGCCGTGGATCTGCAGGGCATTGTCGGCGTTGCTCCAGGCGACGCGCGCCGCCAGCAGCTTCGCCATGCCGGCCTCGATGTCGCAGCGACGGTCCTGGTCCTTTTCGCGCGCGGCGAAGTACGTCAGCTGGCGCGCAATCATGGTTTCGACCGCCATCCAGGCGATCTTTCCGGCGACGCGCGGAAAGTCATAGAGCGGCTTGGCGAACTGGATGCGGTCCCTGGCGTAGCGCAGGCCGAGTTCGAGCGCGTTCTGCGCCACGCCGACGGCGCGCGCGGCGGTCTGGATGCGCGCGCTCTCGAAGGTGGCCATGAGCTGCTTGAAGCCCTGGCCTTCCTTGCCGCCCAGCAGGTTGGCCGCCGGCACCTCGAAGCCGTCGAAGCCGATCTCGTATTCCTTCATGCCGCGATAGCCCAGCACCTTGATCTCGCCGCCGCTCATGCCCTTGGCGGGGAACGGATCAGCCTCGTCGCCCCTGGGCTTCTCGGCCAGGAACATCGACAGGCCCTGATAGCCGGGCTTGGAGCCATCGCTGCGCGCCAGCAAGGTCATGATGTCGGCGCGGGCGGCGTGGGTAATCCAGGTCTTGTTGCCATTGATCTTGTAGCTGTCGCCGTCGAGCACGGCGCGGGTGCGCAGGCTCGCGAGGTCGGAGCCGGTGTTGGGTTCGGTGAAGACCGCCGTCGGCAGGATCTCGCCCGAGGCGATGCGGCTGAGGTAGCGCTTCTTCTGATCCTCGGTGCCGCCGGCGCGGATCAGCTCGGCCGCGATCTCCGAGCGCGTACCCAACGACCCCACACCAATATAGCCGCGTGACAGTTCCTCGGTGACGACGCACATGGCGAGCTTGCCCATGCCGAGCCCGCCCCACTCCTCGGGCACGGTGAGGCCGAAGACGCCGAGATCGGCCATCTGCTGCACCACCGGCAACGGGATCAGCTCGTCGCGCAGGTGCCAGCCGTGGGCGTGCGGGCCCACTTCGGTGTCGACGAAGCGGCGGAACTGGCGGCGCACTTCTTCCATCGCCTCGTCGCCGAGGCCCAGCGCGCCGAAGTCGCCGGTATCGAGGCCATCGGTGATCAGCTCGGCGACGCGGAGCCGCGCGGCCGAGGTGTTGGCCGCGATCAGCTTGGTGACCGCCGACGTATCGAGTGCCGCTGGATCAGCGCCGAGGTCGGCCGGCCGCACGATCTCGACCTGGCTGATGGCGATGCCGCCTTTCAGCTGAGCGAGATACTCGCCGAGCGCCACCTGAAGGATGAGCTGCTCGAGTTCGCCGCTGGCGTTTGCCTCGGCCCAGCGCCGCATCTGACGGATCGCCGACACGTAAGTCGCGATCCAGGCGAAGCCGTGAGCGGCGAACTGCTCGCGCTCCAGCAGTTTCGGATCGACCTTGCCCGCCGGCGCGATCAGCCTGCGTACCGCTTCGCGCGCTTCGGCCTCGTAGCGGTCGGCGGCGCTCTCGGCCTCGGTGCAGCAGGAGAGGAGGTCGGGAAGGATCAGGGACATCTCGGGATTCTCTTCATGCTCCTCTCCCCCGATAGGGGGAGAGGTTGGGTGAGGGGGAAGCGCACGTCGTGGCCCCCCCCCCCCCCCCCACCCCC
>JAUXWB010000236.1 GCA_030684475.1 Reyranella sp.
CTTCACGCGTTCATCCATCCTACAGGTCTCCCTCCACGGCATCGGCAGCCCTCCTGCCGACTAGAGAAACCTGTCACCCATCCTCCCGGTCCAATCTGTTACCTATCTACCCGGTCCGTACCCTCACCTAACCTCTCCCCCGTTAGGGGGAGAGGAGAATGAAAGTGATGACGTCTAATCGGAATTCTCTCTAGCAGGCCGGATCGCGGTGACGATCCCGCCGCTCCGTATCATTTTGCGGACAGCCCTTGGACGAGGGCCCGACTTGGTCCTAGTCTCTCCGCCATGACCGCCTACCAGCACATCACCGTTTCACCGATCGCCGGCGCGCTCGGCGCCGAGATCGGCGGCGTCGACATCGCCGCCGGCCTCGACGACGCCACGATCGCCGAGATCCGCCGCGCGCTGCTCGAGCACCTGGTCGTCTTCTTCCGCGACCAGAAACTCGACGACCGCAGCCACAAGGAATTCTCGCGCCGCTTCGGCCGGCTCTTCATCCATCCCAACTTCGATCTCGGCCAGGCCGATCCCGAGATCGTGCGCGTCGTGCGCCAGCCGGGCGACGAGCGCATCATCGGCGAGGACTGGCACAGCGACACCACGATGATGGCCGAGCCGCCGATGGGCGCCATCCTCTATGCGCTGGAGGTCCCGCCCTATGGCGGCGACACGCTGTTCGCCAACCAGTACCTCGCGTACGAGACCCTGTCGGACGGCATGAAGGCGATGCTGGCCGGCCTCAGGGTCCTGCACAGCGACATCAAGGTGGCGGGCCCGCACAACAAGCTCAATGCCCGGCGCTCCAGCAAGATCCGCGAGGATTCGAACTGGCAGGCGACCGAGAGCGTGCATCCGGTGGTGCGCACCCATCCCGAAACCGGCCGCAAGTGCCTGTTCGTCAACCGCTCCTACTCCATTCGCTTCGACGGCATGACCGAGCGCGAGAGCGCGCCATTGCTGGAGTTCCTGATGGAGCACGGCCACCGGCCGGAATTCACCTGCCGCTTCCGCTGGCAGGCGGGCTCGATCGCCTTCTGGGACAACCGCTGCACCAAGCACCTCGCCGTGCATGACGCAGGCCCCTTCCATCGCCGCCTGCAGCGCACGCAGATCGCGGGCGACGCGGTGGTGTGAGGCGCGGCCAGCCGGAAGGAGGGCATTGCGATGACGGGCTCTCGATACATCAAGCGTGTCGATGCCTTGCGCGCAGTCTATGAGGCCGTGGGCCGCCGCAACGAGGCGGCCGGCGAGCCGGTGTGGATCCTGCGGGCGACGGACGGATCCCGCCGCGAGGAACACGTCACGGACGACGCCCTGCGCCAGGAATGGATGCGCGTCTAGGCGGCCTTGGCCGCCGGCACCTGGCTCCGGATGAACGCCAGGAGGTCGCCCACCGTGATGATCCGCTCGGCGGCGCTGTCGGAGATCTCGATGCCGAAGCCATCCTCGATCGCCATGATGAGTTCGACGAGGTCGAGGCTGCTGGCACCGAGGTCGGTGACGAAGTTCGCCTTCTCGACGACCCTCTCCTGGGCAATGCCGAGGACCCTCGCGGTGATCTCCCGGACCCGGCTCGCGTCGTCCGTATTGGCGGTGATCGGCCGGGCTTCCGGCGCGGTCGGCTGTACTTGGGCCATGTCACGCTCCTCTTCCCTGAAGCTATCAATTTTAGTGCCCGTCGCAAGGCAAGTACTGTTCCTTTTTGGACGGTCTGACAGAAAGACAAGATAGCCAGGAGATAACAGTCAGCTTAGGCTCTTGACGCCTATCCTATCCTCCCCTATATATCCTCTTGGTGAGGATTTCCGGCCCTGAAAGGCCAAGGAATAGGAGGAAGGGGATGTCATTTTACGATCAAAACCGTCCGTTTGGGGCCCCTATAGGGACCCCCATTGCGCCCCGCGAGGCGCCGCCGGCAGGCGGCCTGAGCTGGACCGACGCGGTCTATTACAAGCGGATCAACAAGGATGGATTTCACCCGCCGCCGCATATGCGCGGCATGAGTCTGGCCGAGCTCGAGGCCAAGGCCCGCGAGGAAACGCGGGAACAGCGCGAGGCCCAGGAGGCGAAGGAGCGCGCGGCGCGCATCGAGAATGCACCCAAGGCGATCGAGCGCGCCCTGCTCGATGGTCCGTCATCGAAACGGGCCCTGCCGGCCCAGCGCGGCTGGCGCCTGCGGGTGCGCTACGCCAACCAACTCCGCCGTTGCAGCACGCTCCGCGAGGCGGCGGCCCGGGTCGGCGTCGACGAGAGCACGGCGCGGCGCTGGCGGGTCAAATTCCCGGCCTTCGGCAAGCGTTGCAACGACATCATCGCCGAGCGCTACCAGCAGAATGCCGATGACCTCAAGCTGCGCGCCGGCGAGCCCAGGACGCGGCCGTATTTCTTCAGG
>JAUXWB010000245.1 GCA_030684475.1 Reyranella sp.
GACGCGCCTCCCTTAACTCAGGCCTTGTTTCCGGATGCGACAAAGCCGGCGATGGTGGGGCCACCGCCGGCTCGTCGAGAGGTCCTTGCTACGCCGCCCGGGGAGAGATAGCGACGAAGCGGGTCATGCCCTCACGATAGATTTTCATCAGCACCGGCTTGCCGGTGGTCTTGGCTTCCTTGAGCTTCTCGCCAGCCATCTTCGGGCTGTCGATGGCGTCGCGGCCCACCTGCTGCAGGACGTCGCCGACCTTCAGCCCCTGGTCCTCGGCCGGGCTGCCCGGTTCGACGGCCGACACCAGCGCACCGGTGACCGTGGCGTCGAGGCCGAGCTGCTTGCGGGCGTCCGGCGAGATCGGCGCCAGCGACACGCCGTAGCTCGTCGGCTCCGGCTTGGCGGCCTCCGCCGGCTTGCCGTCGGCCTTGGCCTTGATGATGGCGCCGTCATCCTTCTGGTCGCCGACTTTGGCGGTGACGGTCATGTCCTTGCCGTCGCGCCACACGCCGAGCTTCACCGAGGTCCCCGGCTTCATCGCCGAGATCGTGCGGGTCAGCTCCCTGATGCCGTCGACCTTCTTGCCGTCGACGCTCATGATCACGTCGCCCGACTTGATGCCGGCCGCCAGGGCGGGACTGTCGGGCTGCACCATCGCCACCAGGGCACCCTTGTCGACCTTGAGCGACAGGCTCTCGGCGATCTCCTTGGTCACCGGCTGGATCTGCACGCCGAGCAATCCGCGCTCGACCCGGCCGTTGTCCTTGAGCTGCGCGATCACCGGCTCGGCCTGGCTCGACGGGATGGCGAAGCCAAGCCCGATGTTGCCGCCGGTCGGCGAGTAGATCGCGGTGTTGATGCCGATCACCTTGCCTTCCATGTCGAACAGCGGACCACCCGAGTTGCCGCGGTTGATGGCCGCGTCGGTCTGGATGTAGTCGTCGAACGGGCCCGACTGGATGTCGCGGCCGCGCGCCGACACGATGCCGGTCGTCACGGTGCCGCCCAGTCCGAACGGGTTGCCGACCGCCATGACGGCCTGGCCGACGCGCACCTTGGAGGCGTCGCCGAACGAGACGAACGGCAGTGGCTTGTCGCTCTCGACCTTGAGCACGGCGAGGTCGGTCTTCTCGTCGCCGCCCACCAGCTTGGCCGGCAGCTTGGTGCCGTCCGACAGGGTCACCATGATCTCGTCGGCCTTGGCCACGACATGGTAGTTGGTGACGATCGTGCCCTTGGCGTCGACGATGAAGCCGGTGCCGACGCCCTGACCCTTGTGCTGCGGACGCTGCTTGCCGTCGGGACGCGCCGGCTGGCCGAAGCGCTCGGTGAAGCGCTTCATGAACTCTTCCATCTGCTTGTTCTGCGGACCGGACATGCGGACCTCGTCGCCGTCATCGGCACCGGCCTTCATGGTCACGGCGACGTTGACGACCGCCGGGGTCACCTTGGCGGCGAGATCGGAGAAGTCCTGCACGACCTGCGGTGCCGCGATCGCGGCCGGGGCGCTGAACATCGGGGCGATGAGCGCCGGTGCCGTCAGCGCGGTGGTCAGCGCCAGGGCGGTGAGAATACGAGTCTTGGTCTTTGTCATGAACAACCTCCTTTGGGGGCCTCGCGAAGGAATATGGGGGGGTGCCCATGGCGCCCGGATGGCCGCCGGATTGAATGTTTGTATAGTTGGGGACGATTGCGTCTTGGCCGGGAATGGCGTCAAAGCCTGTATGAGCAACGTCGACACGACAGAAAAGGCAGCCGTGAAGATCCTCTTGGTCGAAGACGACAAGCAAACCGCTGACTACATCGCCAAGGGCCTGCGCGAGCACGGCCATGTGGTCGATCACTCCGACAACGGCCGCGACGGCCTCTACCTCGCCACCGGCGAGAAGTACGAGGTGCTGATCGTCGATCGCATGTTGCCGATCACCGACGGCCTGTCGCTGGTCAAGGCGGCGCGCGCCTCGGGCGTCAAGACGCCGGTGCTGTTCCTCACCACAATGGGCGGAGTCGACGACCGCGTCGCCGGCCTCGAGGCGGGCGGCGACGACTATCTCGTGAAGCCGTTCGCCTTCGCCGAGCTGCTGGCGCGCGTCGGCGCGCTGGCCCGGCGGCCGCCGATCATGGCGGCGACGACGCTCGCCGCCGGCGACCTCGAAATGGACCTGCTGGCCCGCACGGTGACACGCGCCGGCAGGCGCATCGAGCTGCTCGCCCAGGAATTCAAGATCCTGGAATATCTGCTGCGCCACGCTGGCGAGGTCGTGACCCGCACCATGCTGCTGGAGAAGGTCTGGGACTTCCATTTCGATCCCAAGACCAACATCGTCGAGACGCACATCAGCCGCCTGCGCTCGAAGATCGACAAGGGCTTCGACAGGCCCTTGCTCCATACCGTCAGGGGGGCTGGCTATGTCATCCGCGCGCCCACCTAGAAACCTGACGCGAATCCTGCGCTCGGCCAGCTTCCGGTTGCCGTTGATCTATGCCGTGCTGTTCATGGTCTCGGCCGGCGCCCTGTTCGCCACGGTCTACTATACGGCGACGGCGGCGATGCAGGCCGACATGGCGGCGGTGCTGCGCACCGAGGCGCTGCAGCTCACCGAGATCCATCGCCGCGGCGGCCTGCCTGGCCTCGCCGAGCAGATCGCGCGGCGCATGAACTTCCGCACGCGAGGACCGATCTTCTATCTCCTGCAGGCGCCCAACCGCCGCGTCGTGGTCGGCAACCTGCCAGGCATGCCGCCGGTCAACGGCGTGATCGACTTCGTGCCCCAGCCCGACGCCGCCGAGCCCGAGACCGGGCAGAGTCCCAAGCTCACGGGCTACGGCCTCACCTTGTCCGACGGCTCGTTCCTGCTGGTCGCCCAGGACGCCAATCGCCTGAGCGACATGCAGCGCGCCATCGTGCGCGCCTTCGCCTGGGCGGGCGGCCTCACCCTCCTGCTGGCGATCGCGGGCGGCGCCTGGCTCGGCAGCACCTTCCTGCGCCGCATCGACGCCATCACCCGCACCAGCCGCGCCATCATGGAGGGCGACCTCTCGGCACGCATTCCCGTGCGCGGTACCCACGACGAGATCGACCAGCTCGTCACCAGCCTCAACGACATGCTTGCCCGCATCCAGCAGCTCATGGACGGGCTCCGTCAGGTCTCGAGCGACATCGCCCACGACCTGCGCACCCCGCTCGGCCGCCTGCGCCAGCACCTGGAAGATGCGCGCGCGCGCGCCCGGACCACCGACGACTACGATCGGGCGACCGAAGCCGCCATTGAGGAAGCCGACGCCCTGCTCGAAACCTTCTCCGCGCTGCTGCGCATCGCCCAGGTCGAAGCCGGCGCGCAGAAGAGCGCCTTCGCCGATCTCGATCTCTCCGCCCTCGCGCGCAGCATCGGCGAGGCCTACCTGCCGGCTGCCGAGGATTCGCGCCACAGGCTCCAGATCCATGTCGAGGACGGCGTGCGCCTGACCGGCGATCGCCAGCTCCTTGCCCAGATGATTTCCAACTTGGTCGAGAACGCGCTCCGCCACACTCCCGCCGGCACGACGGTGACGCTCGGACTGCGCAAGAGCGGCACTGGCCTCGAAGCCGAAGTCGCCGACGACGGCCCCGGCATTCCGGTTGAAGAACGCGACAAAGTGTTCGACCGCTTCTATCGCCTCGACCGTAGCCGTTCGACCGCCGGCAGCGGCCTCGGCCTCGCGCTGGTGAAGGCGATCGCCGGGCTGCATGGCCTGTCGGTGCGGCTGGAAGATCGCAAGCCGGGGCTGCGCGTCGTTCTTTCCTTGCCCTGAGGTCGCTATTTCCATGGCAGCGGCAGACGGTTTCGAACCAACTCGCCGTAGGGTTGAGTGGTAGTCGGCGGCAGCGTCGCCAGCCAGATGAGATCCCGGGCCGCCTCGTCCGGGCTCGCTGCCTTCGACATGTCGTCGAACCACGGCCGCGAGGCGTCGCTATCGACGAGGCCCGGGCACGCGGCGTTGACAAGGATGCCGCGCCGGCGAAACTCCGCGTCACCGTCGCGCGCCAGCACCCGAACGGCCGCGACTTGCCCGATCTTTGACGGAACGTTGATCCAGTCCGGCCAACGGGCTGATGCCGCCGTTCCCGAACGCACGGCGGCGGCATACTCGTCCATGGCCTGTTCGATGGCGTCCAGAGTCAGATCGCAGCCGTCGAATTTGGGATGCAGGCTGGCGTCGAGGTTGCGCAGCGAGCCGAACGAACTCGCCACGACGATGAAACGGGCGTTGTCACGCAGCAGCGGGACGAAGGCCCGCATGATCCGGCATGTACCGTGGTTGTTGGTGCTCACGAAGCCGATGACCTGCTCGGCCGATGGAATGTCCTTGGAAATGCGCTGGGCCGCATTCGAGACAACGATGTCGATCCCGCCATGCCGTGCGCGGACGGCGTCGGCCGCCGCCTGCACACTGGCATCCTCGCCGACGTCGATTGCCATCAGTTCCGGTCGCAGGCCCTCGCTGCGGAGAAGGTCACGGGCCACGCCTCCGCGCGCCTCGTCGCGGGCCCCGAGATAGACCGTACCGCTCTCGCCCAGGACCCGGCACAGCCCTCGAACCAACGCGAGCCCGAGCCCCTGGTTGGCCCCGGTGACTAGTGCAATCTTCCGTCTCTTTGTGTCGGACATCGTTGACCTCGGCTTGCAGCAGGCGACAATAGCTGAATGAAGGATCGCAAGCGCGCCGCTCGCCCACTCTTCGCTTATGTCGGCAGCTACACTACCCCGGGCCGCAACGGGCGCGGCAATGGCATCAACGTCTATCGCGTCGACCGTCGCACTGGCGCCTTCAGGCACATCCAGCATCTCGGCGACCTCGAGAATCCGTCCTTCCTGGCGATGGATCCCTCCGGCCGCTTCCTCTATTCGGTGCACGGCGATCGCAGCGAGGCCACCGCCTTCCACATCGACCAAGACACCGGCCACCTCGGCCTGCTCAACCGCCAATCGACCGGCGGCTACAATCCAGTGCATCTCGCCCTCGATACCACAGGCGCCTTCCTCGTCGTGGCGAACTACGGCTCCGATTCTCTTGCCGTCCTGCCTGTCCGGATGGACGGCAGCCTCGCCCCCTATCGCACCCTGACGCCAGTCACCGGCGCGCTGGGGCCGCACCGCGTGCAGCAGCGCAACATGGCGCCGCATCATATCCCGCTCGATCGCCAGGGCCGCTTCTTCTACGTGCCGTGCAAAGGCTCGGACTGCGTCGTGGCCTACCGGCTCGACGAGAAGCGCCGCTTGCTGGTCGAAGCCGCGCGCGTGACCGCCCGGCCTGGGGCCGCGCCCCGCCACATCGACTTCCATCCCAGAAAGGCGCTGGCCTACGTCCTCAATGAACTCGATTCGACGATCACGACCTATCGCCAGGATCGCCGCAGCGGCAAGCTCACGCCGCTTCAGACCGTGCCTTCCACGCCGTCCGACTTCACCGGCTACAGCACCGGCGCGGAAATCTGGCTGGATCGAGGCGGTCGCAATGTTTACGTCTCCAACCGCGGCCACGACAGCATCGGCGTGTTCGCCATCGATCCCGCCAAAGGGACGCTGGCGCCGAAGCAGTGGGTGCCGACCAAAGGCGGCACGCCACGCTTCTTTGCCTTCGATCCAGCCGAGAAGTTCCTTTATATCGCCAACCAGGACGGCCACTCGATCGTCACCTATCGCGTCGGCCGCGACGGCCGGCTGGCGCCGAGTTCGGTCCGGGTCAAGGTCGGCAGCCCGGCCTGCATCGTGTTTTCCCGCAATTGATCATAAGGGACGACTCGACAGCCGCCAGGCGCAAGCCTATATGTCTCCAATGGAGACATTGGCAGGAAATACCATGATTTACGACATGATCCGCAGCCAGCTCGGCCAAAGCGTGCCTTTCGCCCGCCTCGCCGGCGTCGAAATCGACAGCATCGCCGGGGGCCGCGCTTCGGCCCATCTGCCCTTTCGCCCCGAGGGACTGAACCATATCGGCACGCAGCACGCCGCCGCTCTCTTCGCGCTGGGCGAAACCGCCTCGGGTGCGGCGATGGCTGGTGCATTCGCCCCCATCCTGCTCGAGATCCGGCCGGTCGCGGCCGAGGCCTCGATCCGCTATTTCGGCCTCGCCAAGGGTGCCGTGACGGCGGAAGCCCGGGTCGAGGCCGAACCCGATGCGCTGATCGAGGCCGTCAGGACCGAGGGCCTGGTCCGCTTCCCGATCGTCGTGTCGCTGCGGGGCGAGGATGGTATCGAGATCGGCGAGATGATGGTCGACTGGCACGTCTCGAAGAAGCGCACCTGACGCCGTGCCGCGCAAACCCCGGCGCGCCACCTTCCACCATGGCGACACCAGACGTGCCGCCGTCGAGGCCGCGCTTGTCCTCGTGACACAGGACGGGCGCGAGGCACTCACCCTGCGCACCGTGGCCGAGCGCATCGGCGTCAACCACCGCGCGCTCTATCGGCACTTCGCCTCGCTCGAGGCGCTCAAGGTCGAGGTCGCAGCCCTCGGCTTCGGCCGCCTCGCCGATGTGCTGGAAAAAGTGCCGCCGGGACAGCCGCGCGCGCTGGCCCGCGCCTATGCGACCTTCGCCTTCGCCGAGCCTTCGCTCTACGACCTGATGTTCTCCCTGCCCCTGCGCCAATGGTATGGCGACGACACCGCCCTGGGACCGGCGATGCGGCGTGTGACGGCCGCCGCCGTTGTGGCCATCGGGACCGCCGACGCCCAGGCGAGCGTGTTCCGCCTCTGGGGTCTCGCGCACGGTCTGATCGGGCTCTATCGCGCCGGCGCCTGGCGCGCCCGCTCCGACCGCCAGGCGATCCGGTTCATCGCCGGGCTGGTTTGACGCTCGCCACGACGCGTGGCTGGAAAACACCTATGTTTTCCTGGCGGCCAAGTCGGCAAAGTCGGTTTCCGGGTTTGCCGTACCGCGGCGGACATTTTGGAGAGTTCCATGAGCGATAAGACATTCGGTTTCGAGACCCTGTCGGTCCACGCCGGCGCCGCCCCCGATCCCGCCACCGGCGCGCGGGCGCTGCCGATCTACCAGACCACGGCCTATGTCTTTGAAGACGCCGACCATGCCGCGGCGCTGTTCAACCTGCAGACCGTGGGCTTCATCTATTCGCGGCTGACCAACCCGACCAATGCCGCGCTGGAAGCGCGCCTCGCCACGCTGGAAGGCGGCCGCGGCTGCACGGTGGCCTCCTCCGGCCATGCCGCCCAGGTTCTGGCGCTGTTTCCGCTGATGAGCCCGGGTGCCGAGATCGTCGCCTCCTCGCGGCTCTACGGCGGCTCGCTGCAGCAGATGAAGAACACCTATCCGAAGTTCGGCTGGAAGGCTGTGATCGTCGATGCCGACGAGCCGGAGAATTTCAAGCGCGCCGTCACCGAAAACACCAAGGCTTTCTTCATCGAGAGCCTGGCCAATCCCGGCGGCGTGGTGAGCGACATCGAGGCGATCGCCCGCATCGCCGAGGCGGCGGGCGTGCCGCTGCTGGTCGACAACACGTTGGCCACGCCCTACCTCTGCAAGCCGATCGACTACGGCGCCACCTTGATCGTGCACTCCACCACCAAGTTCCTGAGCGGCACCGGCACGTCGATGGGCGGCGCGGTCGTGGACTCCGGCAAGTTCGATTGGTCGCGCGGTGGAAAGTTTCCCAGCCTCGCCGGTCCTGAGCCCGCCTATCACGGCCTCAACTTCAACGAGACGTTCGGCGACATGGCCTACACCTTCCACAGCCATGCCGTGGGCCTGCGCGATCTCGGGCCCAGCCAGGCGCCTTTCAATGCCTGGCTCACCATGCTCGGCATCGAGACCCTGGGGCTGCGCATGGAGCGCCACTGCGCCAACGCGGCCAAGGTGGCGCAGCATCTCGAGAAGCATCCGGCAGTGGCCTGGGTGAACTATGCCGGCCTGCCGTCGAACAAATACAACAAGCTTGCGAAGAAGTACCTGCCCAAGGGCGCGGGCTCGGTCTTCACCTTCGGCGTCAAGGGCGGCTACGACGTCGGCGTGAAGGTGGTGGATGGGGTCGAGCTCTTCTCCCATCTCGCCAACATCGGCGACGCCAAGAGCCTGATCATCCATCCGGCCTCGACGACGCACCGCCAGCTCTCGGGCGAGCAGCGTGTCGCCGCCGGCGCCGGACCCGACGTGCTTCGCCTGTCGATAGGCATCGAAACGGTGGAAGACATCATTGCCGATCTCGATCAGGCTCTGGCCAAGGCAACTGCATAATGTTGAGCAAGGCCGACAACGACTTCCTGACCCGGGCCGGCAAGGGCACGCCGATGGGCGAGCTGCTGCGCCGTTTCTGGATACCGGCGCTGCTGTCGGAGGAGCTGCCGGAACGCGACGGGCCGCAGAAGAAGATCCGCATCATGGGCGAGGATCTGCTGGCCTTTCGCCAGACCGACGGGCGGGTCGGCATCGTCGAGCCGCATTGCCCGCACCGCGGTGCCAATCTCTACTACGGCCGCAACGAGGAGTGCGGCCTGCGCTGTTCCTTCCACGGCTGGAAATTCGATCTCGACGGCAACTGCGTCGACTTGCCGACCTCGCCGCCCGAGGCCGCCTACAAGGACACGATCAAGCTGCTGGCCTACCCGACGCGCGAATGGGGCGACATGATCTGGGTCTACATGGGCCCACGCGAGCTGATGCCCGAATTGCCGCAACTCGAGATGGCGCTGGTTCCCGCGGCCTCGCGCTTCGTCACCAAGAAGTGGCAGGACTGCAACTGGGTGCAGAGCCTGGAAGGCGCGATCGACACCTCGCACTTCTCGTTCCTGCACAAGGTACTGGCGACCGACGAGGCGGCCGCGCGCAAGGCGATGGCCAACGCCGCGCTGGGCGACCAGGCCAGGCCCGACGATCGCGTACGCTGGGTGCAGAACGACCCGCGTCCCCGCTTCCAGGTGCTGGGCCATGAAACCGGGCTGGTGATCGGCGGTGGACGCAAGACCGACGGTCGCGACCTCTACTGGCGCATCGCCCAGTTCCTCATGCCCAACCACGCCTATACCCCCGCCGCCTTCCCCGGCGAGATCTACTACGGCCAGTCGTGGGTGCCGGTCGACGACGTGAACTGCTGGATCTACAGCTATTGCTGGCAGCCGGAACGGCCGTTCAGCAACTCCGAGCGCGCCAAATACCGCGGCGGCTTCAACGTTCACTCGGAAGTCGACGCGGACTACAGGCCGCTGCGCAATCAGCACAACGACTACCTGCGCGACCGCGACGTGCAGCTGAAGGAGAACTTCACCGGCATCACCGGTGTCAGCGAACAGGATGCCGCCATCCAGGACAGCCAAGGCCCGATCCAGGACCGCACCCGTGAGCATCTCGGGCCGACCGACATCGGCATCGGCGAGTTCCGCAAGCTGGTGATGGGTGCGGCGCGCCGTCTCGCCTCGGGCGAAGCGCCGAACCAGCCCAAGCTCGCGTCGCGCTATGCCGTGCGTTCCGGCGGCTGGGTCGCGGCACCGGAGAAGGACCTCGCCACGGTGATGGCCGAGCGCTTCGGTCACGACCGCGGATACATCGGCAATCAATATGGACTAGGTGACTGATGCCTACACAGACAAATTGTCATCCTGAGCGCAGCGAAGGATCCTTCGCTGCGCTCAGGATGACAGCATTGCCGAGGAGAGCTTGGTGCTCAGTCAGGCCGACAACGAATTCCTCACGCTGAGCGGCCCCGGCACGCCGATGGGCGAACTGCTGCGCCGCTTCTGGATGCCCGCGCTCCTCTCCGAGGAATTGGCGGAACGCGACGGGCCGCCGAAGAAGATCAAGATCCTGGGCGAGGAATTGCTGGCCTTCCGCCAGACCGACGGAAGGGTCGGCATCGTCGAGCAGCATTGCCCGCATCGCGGCGCCAACCTCTACTTCGGACGCAACGAGGAGTGCGGCCTGCGTTGCGCCTTCCACGGCTGGAAGTTCGACATCGACGGCAACTGCGTCGACCTGCCGACCTCGCCGCCGGAATCCTCGTACAAGGACACGATCAAGCTGCTGGCCTATCCGGTGCGCGAATGGGCCGACATGATCTGGGTCTACATGGGCCCGCGCGAGCACATGCCGGAGTTGCCGCAGCTCGAGCTCGGCCTCGTTCCATCAGGGCGTCGCTATGTTTCCAAGAAGTGGCAGGACTGCAACTGGGTCCAGAGCCTCGAGGGCGCCATCGACACCGCCCACTTCTCTTTCCTGCACGCCATTCCGACCAAGGACGAGTCGATCAAGCTCGACATCCTGCGCAAGACATCGGCAATCGGACAGGAAGGTGGCTTGGCCGATCGCATGCGCTGGGTGACCGACGATCCGCGGCCGAAGTTCAGGATCCAGAGCCACGATGCCGGCCTGGTGATTGCCGCCGGCCGCAAGACCGACTCTACCGATCTCTATTGGCGCATCGCCCAGTATCTCGCGCCCAACCATGCGCTGGTGCCGGTCGCGTTTCCCGGCGAGGTCTATCATGGCCAGAGCTGGGTGCCGGTCGACGACACGAAATGCTGGGTCTACACCTACAGCTGGACCCCCGACCGGCCGCTCACCAACGCCGAGCGCGCCAAGTATGCGTCAGGGCTCAGCCTCCATGCCGAGATCGGTGAGGACTATGTGCCCAAGCGCAACATTCACAACGACTACATGATCAACCGCGAGCTGCAGAAGACCCTGAGCTTCACCGGCATCAGCGGCGTGTCGGACCAGGACGCCGCGATCCAGGACAGCCAGGGTCCGATCCAGGACCGCACCCGGGAGCATCTCGGGCCGACCGACGTCGGCATCGTCGAGTTCCGCAAGCTGGTGATGGGCGCGGCGCGGGCGCTGCAACGGGGCGAACAGCCGAAGGCGGCCGCTGCCTCGACGCGCTATGCGGTACGCGCCGGCGGCTGGATTGCCGGCCCGGACAAGGATCTCACGACGATCATGACGGAACGTTTCGGCCATCCGCACGGCTACGTCGGCCACGAGCACGGGCTTGGGAAATAGAGCGTTAGACCGCGACAAGATGCTGGACTATCGTCGGCCCGCCGCTTTCTGGGGAGAACGCAAAAGTGACGATCAAGATTTACGGGCCGGTAGCCTCGCGTGCCGCGCGCGCGTTGTGGATCGTGCACGAGCTCGACATTCCGTTCGAGCACGTGGCGCTGGAGATGAAGGAGCTCAAGGGCGCCGAATATCTGAAAATCAATCCCAACGGCAAGGTGCCGACGCTGGTCGACGGCGACTTCAAGCTGTTCGAATCGATGGCAATCAACATCTATCTCGCGACCAAGCACAACAAGAACGGCTTCATGCCGGCGAGCCTCGAGGACCAGGCGCTCTGCAATCAGTGGAGCTTCTGGGGCATGACCGAGGTCGAAAAGCCGCTGCTCACCGTGCTGATCGACATGTTCATGACCGCGCCCGACAAGCGTAAGCCCGAGGCCGTTGCCGACGCGCTGAAGGCCCTGCCCAAGCCGTTCGCCGTGCTGAACGGCGCGCTGCAGGGCCGCGACCATCTGCTGGGCTCGACCTTTACCGTGGCCGATCTCAACCTCGCCTCGATCATGAGCTGGGCCAAGCCGATCAAGTTCGACTTCGCGCCCTTCTCCAATGTCGGCGCCTGGCTCGACCGCTGTCTGGCGCGCCCGGCCTACAAGGCGGCGCGTTCGACCAAGTAGCGCCCGCTACTCCGCCGGCGCCGCCTGCGGCGCCGGCCCACGAACCTCCTGGCCTCGGCCGCCCGGCAGGAGCAGCGCCACCAGCGTGATCACGACGGACGTGGCGGCGAGGCCAAGGAACAGCAGCTCGAGGTTGCCGGTGCTCTCCTGCACCCAGGCGATCGCCAGGATGGCGACCGGGCTGGCGCCCAGCGCCACGACGAACTTCGCGCCGAAGCCCAGGCCGTGATAGCGGCTGGGCGTATAGCGCGCGATCAGGATGTTCTCGACCGGACCCGCCGCCGAACTAAGAATCGCCGAGGCGATCGCCCCGGCCAGGGCCACGTAGCCGTTGCCCATGGCCAGCGCCAGCATGGCGCCGACCTGCAGCGCCGAGGCCACGACATAAGTCGTCTTCAACGGATAGCGGTCGATGACACGTCGGCCCATGACGTACTGCGCCACGCCGGAGACGATGTAGATCATCGAGGTCGCGAGCCCGACCCATAGCACGGCCTGGGTGACGAACCCCCACGAGGTAAGACTGTCGCGCAGCCAGGCGATCTGATCGCCCAGGCGCTGCTGGAACACGAGTGCCGCGCCAAACATCACCGCAGCCCAGGTGATGCCCTCGAGCGCCATGGTCACCGAGAGCACGGAGAAGACCCGCCAGAAGTTGCGGCCGCCGTTCGTGACGCCATGTGTCGTGGGCATCGGGCGATCGCCGACGCGGCCACGCCTGATCTCGACGAACAGCATTGCACCGACGGCGATGCAGACGATGCCCGGCACGATGAAGGCGGCACGCCACGAGGCGAGTGTGATCAGCACGCCCGGCACGATGCCGTAGAGCGCGAGCCCGGCGCTGCCCCACAGGCCGTTCACGCCCATGGCGTGGCCCTGCTCCCGGGCGGTGCGGATCACCCAGCCGATGCCGACGGAGTGATAGATGGCGCCGAATGCGCCGATGCCGCAGAGCGCCAGCGACAGCGCAAAGGTATCGCCGCTCGGCACCAAGCCGCAGACGATCGACGACAGGCCGAGGCCCACGAACATCACAACCATCATGGCCGGCGCACCGAAGCGGTCCGAGGCCCAGCCTGCCGGCAGCGACATGACGCCCAGCAGGATGCTGGCGGGGGCATAGAGACGCAGCAGATCCTCGGCCGGCAGCTTCCAGGAGATGGCGAGCGTCAGCACGATCACGGCATAAAACGCCGTCATCAGGTGCATCAGCGCATGGCCGATCGAGGAAAACAACAGGACGCGCTGGCCGGGATCCGGGGATTTCATGCCGTTCTGTATCGGCCTGGCTCCGGCGGGGCGCAAGCCGGCTTGCGGCATCGCTGCCATTCGCGCTAAAGCCCCCTGCCGCGGCGACACCGCGGCACCGGTCGGGGCGTAGCGCAGCCTGGTAGCGCATCAGTCTGGGGGACTGGGGGTCGCAGGTTCAAATCCTGTCGCCCCGACCAATTTCCTTCCCCTCCCAAGCACACTCGAATGAATACCCGGCGCGCGCTTGCCTTCATCTTCTGCACGGTGACGCTCGACGTGCTGGCGCTGGGAGTGATGATCCCGGTGCTGCCCGGCATCGTGCTGGGCTTCATGGATGGCGACACCGCGGGGGCCGCGGAGATCTTCGGCGTGTTCGCTACGGTCTGGGGGCTGATGCAGGTCCTGTTCTCGCCCCTGCTCGGGACGCTCTCGGACCGCTTCGGCCGCCGTCCGGTCATCCTGATTTCCTGCCTGGGCCTCGGCCTCGACTACATCTTCATGGCGCTCGCGCCCTCACTGCTGCTGCTGTTCATCGGCCGCGTGATCTCGGGCATCACGGCGGCCACCATCAGCACGTCGTTCGCCTACATCGCCGACGTCACGACCACCGACAACCGGGCCAATGCCTTCGGCATCGTTGGCATGGCATTTGGCGCCGGCTTCGTCCTGGGACCGGCCATCGGCGGCCTGCTGGGCGGCCTCGACCCCCGCCTGCCATTCTGGGTGTCGGCGGCGGCCTGCCTGATTAACGCCGCCTTCGGCTGGTTCGTGCTGCCGGAATCGCTGCCGCCGGAAAAGCGCATGGCGTTCGCCTGGAAGCGCGCCAATCCCCTGGGGTCGCTCACCCTCCTGCGCTCGCACGGGCAGCTCATCGGACTGGCGTCGGTGGACTTCCTCGCCAACACCGCCCACCAGGTCCTGCCGTCGGTGTTCGTGCTCTACGCCGCCTATCGCTATGGCTGGGGCGAGACGTCCGTCGGCCTCACCCTGGCCTTCGTCGGGATCTGCAGCGCGGTCGTGCAGGGTCTTCTGGTCGGCCCGATCGTCGGGTGGTTGGGACCACGACGCGCCCTGTTCGCTGGTCTCGTGATGGGCGGGCTGGGCATGGCGATCTACGGCCTGGCGCCTTCGGGGGCCTGGTTCCTGGCCGCCGTCCCGATCATGGCGCTGTGGGGCATCTCGGGCCCTGCCGCCATGGACATGATGAGCCGGCGGGTGAGTGCGTCCGAGCAGGGCCAATTGCAGGGCGCCAACAGCTCGGTCCGCAGCTTGGCCGGCCTGCTCGGTCCGGGGCTATTCACCGGCACGTTCGCCTGGCTGCTCGGCTGGCTGCCCGGCGCGCCGTTCCTGCTGGCCGCAGCGCTGTTGCTTGCTGCTGGCGTCGTGAGCTGGATCGTTACGGCGCCGTCGCCGCCCGCCGACCAGCCTCGGTAAGCTTGCACACCAGCCAATCGGGCTTCAGCGGGTTGTTGAACCAGGGCTCGGCCCAGCCGCGATCAACGCAGCGCCGCACGATGGCGGCATCGACATCCTGGCCATCGAGATCGAACAGCGGCAGCTTGCCGCCGGCCTGCGTCAGTCCTCGGCGCAGATACAACAACTCGCTGAGAGCTGGAAGATCACCCTCCGACTCATTGTCGTTCAAAGATAAAATGTCGAGTGATCGCGCCTGTTGATGCGCGAAGGTGCGGCTGGCAAACACGGCTGCGTCCCCCTCTGACGATGCCGAAAAGCTAAACAAATCAGGTGGATGCGACCGTTTCCGGAGACGTCTACCCGACTTGGCGGCTCAAGCCCTCGAGCTGCTGCCCCCCGGCAGCACCTCGTGGTCCCGACCTAGTTTTGCGCCTTCAGCGTGCTGCGCAGTTGCGTCAGCGCCTGTTCGAGATCTTCCAGCACCGTTTCGATTTCCCGACGCTTGTGCAGGTCCAGCATGGCGGCCCGTGGCGTCGTGGTCGATGGTTGCGGGCCGGTCCTCGGTAACGGCTGGCGTGCCGCCCCGCCGGTCATCGCTTCGGCGCGAGCCGATACGATGCGCAGGCTTTCGAGCGCGCTTTCCGCCGCCAGATCGAGGCGCTGCGGCTGCGGCAAGCGGCCACGGCTCTCCTTCAGAAGGCGCTGCACGCCCTTGATGGTGTAGCCGTCGTCGTAAAGCAGCGTGCGAATGCGGCGCAGGAGGTCGATATCCTCCGGCCGGTAGTAACGCCGGCCGCCGCCCCGCTTGAGCGGACGGACCTGGCTGAACTTGCTTTCCCAGAACCGCAGCACGTGCTGCGGCACATCCAGTTCGGTCGCAACTTCGCTGATCGTGCGAAACGCCTGCGCCGACTTTTCAACCCGCCTTTCGACGGTCTGAGCCGATACGGCCATGACAAACCCCCACGTTTCCCCAACTACCCCTTAGTTCTCGCCGGGCGCCCCATTGATCAGAGATTTAAGGACGTTCGACGCTCGAAAGACGAGTACTCGTCGCGGCAGAATCGGTACTTCCTGCCCCGTCTTCGGATTGCGGCCCACGCGCTGCCCTTTGTCGCGAACGGTGAAACTCCCGAAAGACGAGATCTTCACTGATTCGCCACGAGCCAAGGCTTCCACGACTTCGGAGAGAATCGTTTCCACGAGGTCACTGGATTCATTGCGAGACAGTCCCACTTCCTGGAACACGGACTCGCTCAGATCGGCGCGCGTAATAGTCCGGCCTTCCACTCCGGTACCCTTCCTTCCCCCAGTTAATCCTTACTCTAAGGTTGGAAAGCGGTCAATATCAGGAGGATAGAGGCTGGACTTGAATCGCCGTCTGTTCTCGTTCCGTTGCAGACTTTTTTTGTTTCAATCGCCCCCTGGGCGAGAAATCCTACCAGCGGACCAGCGAAGCGCCCCAGGCTAGACCGCCGCCGATGCCCTCCAGCAGCAGCAGATCGCCCTTCTTTATGCGGCCATCCTTGACGGCCGCGTCGAGGGCCAGCGGGATCGAGGCGGCGGACGTATTGGCATGGCGGTCGACCGTGACGACCACTCGCTCCGGCGGCAGGCCGAGCTTGCGCCCTGTCCCGTCGATGATGCGCTTGTTGGCCTGGTGCGGCACCAGCCAGTCGATATCCTTGGTCTCGAACCCGGCCTTGGCCAGCACTTCGCCCACGACCGTCGCCATATTGATGACCGCGTGCCTGAAGACCTCCTTGCCCTCCATGCGCAGAAAGCCGGTGGTCCGGGTCGAGGATGGGCCGCCGTCGACATAGAGGATGTCGTGCTGGCGGCCGTCGGAATGAAGGGCATTGGCGAGCACGCCGCGGTCGGCCGACGTCCCCTTGCCTTCCTCGGCACGCAGCACGACGGCGCCGGCGCCATCGCCGAACAGCACGCAGGTCCCGCGATCATTCCAGTCGAGAATGCGGGAGAAGGTCTCGGCGCCGATCACCAACGCCGTCGAGGCCAGGCCGTTCTTGATCATGCTGTCGGCCACCGACAGGCCGTAGACGAAGCCGGCGCAGACGGCCTGCACGTCGAAGGCCGCGCCTCTGGTCATGCCGAGGCCGGCTTGCACGCGCGTCGCCGTCGCGGGAAAAGTTTCATCCGGCGTCGCCGTCGCCAGCACGATGAGATCGAGGTCGGAGGCCTTCAATCCGGCGTGGGCCAGTGCCCGCTCCGAGGCCTTGAGCGCCAGATGCGACGTCATCTCGCCGTCGGCCGCGATATGGCGCTGCTTGATGCCGGTGCGCTGCTGGATCCACTCGTCGGAAGTATCCATCGTCTTGGCAAGATCGGCGTTGGTAACCACACGTTCCGGCAGATAGGCGCCGCACCCCTGAACGACGGACCGGATCACGCGCTTCCTCCGCCTGCCTGCAGCGCCGGCGCCTCGGCCGTCGCCGGCATTGCGTGCAACTTGGCCAGCCCTTCGACGAGTTTGCTTTTGTATTCGTAGCGTACCATGTCAACCGCCACGCCGATTGCGTAGGCAAAGCCTAGCGCATCGGTGCCGCCGTGGCTCTTCACGCAAATGCCGTCGAGGCCGAGGAAGACGCCCCCGTTGTAGCGCCGCGGGTCGACCCGCTTGCTCAGCTTCACCCAGGCGCCCGCGGCGAACAGATAGCCGATCTTGGCGAAGGTCGAGGTCCGGAAAGCGTCGCGAACTAAACCGGTCCGGCCCATCAAGAGCTTAGCCGTGCCTTCTATGGCCTTCAGAGCGACGTTGCCGGTGAAGCCGTCGGTGACGACCACGTCGACGATACCGGTGCCAATGTCATTGCCCTCCACGAAGCCGTGAAAGGACACGGGCGAGCCTTCGCGGCGCAGCCACTCCGCCGCCTGGCGCAGCTCCTCGTGCCCCTTGAGTTCCTCCGAACCGACGTTCAGCAGGCCGACCTTGGGCTCGCTGAGACCCAGCAGGACCTGGGCGAAGACGCTGCCCATGACAGCGAACTGGGCAAGGTTGTCGGCATCGCACTCGAGGTTGGCGCCGAGGTCCAGCATCACCGTCTCGCCCTTGCTGGTCGGCATGAATGAGGCCAGAGCCGGACGGTGCGCGCCTTCGAGCATGCGCATGGCGACCATGGAGATTGCCAGCAAGGCGCCGGTATTGCCGGCCGACACCACCGTGTCGGCGCGACCCTGGGCCGCGGCATCGACGGCCAGCCACATGCTCGATTGGCGGCGGCGGCGCAGCGCAAAGGACGGCTTGTCGTCGTTGCTGACGGCGTCCTCGGCCGGAACGATCTCGAGCGCCTGCGCCAGGCCCTTGCGCCGATCGACCAGCGGCTTCAGCCGGGCCTGATCTCCGAACAGGAGAAAGGATGCGCCTGGGTACCGTTCACGGGCAATGTCTGCTCCGTTCACGATGACTTCGGGCGCGTTGTCACCGCCCATGCCATCGAGTGCCAGAACGACCTTACCCACGCTCACGGGGATGCTCTGCCTATCGGTTGCCAGCGCATTGCCGGCGGGGCGCTGCGGCCTACTTCTCGGCCGACGTTGCGTCGGCCAGGACCGGCATGTCTTCGCGGTAGTAACCGCAGTGCGAGCAGACCATGTGCGGCCGCTTGAGCTCGCCACAATTCTTGCACTCGACATAAGCCATGGTCGGCAGCGCATGGTGCGACCGACGCATGTTGCGGCGGGATTTCGAAATCTTCTTCTTGGGAACAGCCATAACGATCTCCACGACGGGGGCCGCGCCAACGCTGGCCCCAAAAAGCTGAGCCGCGCTCTAGCGGCGCGGCGGGCGGCCTTCTCTAGCTAAATCGTTCCACCACTGCAACAGTTTAGCGGCCGCGGCGGGGCTTGTCCCTGAGAGCCGCCAGACCGGCAAAAGGATGCCGCTGCTGGCCAGGGGCGTCCCGCCGATGGCCGCCCCGGGGCTTTGGCAAGATATCCTCCAGTTTCACGCCCGCCCGACGTGGATAGGGTTCGGCCGCCAGTGACAGCTGTTCAGCGACAATTTCGCCGACATCGAGCATATTTCCCGCCAGCGGCTCCGGCGCATCGGCCTGGGCATTCAGCACGGTCTCCCCGCTCTCTGGATCGCGCTCTTCGGCCAAGTCCTTCTTGAAGACGATGCGGAAAGCATCGTCGAGTTCCTGCGTCACCGGCTCGAGGCTCAGGACGCAAGCCTGGACGATCTTTCCGCGCAGCCGGCCCTCAACCACGATCTGACCGCCCAACTGAAGATCCACCGTTACCCGGGCAGCGAAGTCCTGGAGGCCAAGGAAGCCGAATCGCTTGGCTAGCGCCCGGCTTTCGCCGTCGCTGGCGACGATCTCCAAGGCTGTGCCGGTGCGGCCCAGACGGTCTAGGTCAACAATTCTTTCAATCTCAAATTTAGGCTTAATATCAGTGTGCTCTGGCATTGTACTAATCTACTTTATTAAGTTATTGCGAGGTGTTTTGGCAAGTCTTTCAGCATACTGGCGGATATGCGCTTCGAGCCGCTTCACGGCGGCTTCCGCAGGCGGCCTACCGCCATAGGCGTTGCGCCGCAAGACCTCGGCCAGCGGCGTCGGCCCCCCCGCCAGCGCGTCGCGGTAAGCGAGCGCCCGCCCGTGCAGCCCTTCCGCCATGATCTTGATCCGGCGTCCAACGCCCAGATCCTGAACGCCCAATTCGCGCAACGTGATATCGAGATGGCGGAACATGGCGTCGAAGAAGGCCTGCGCCAGCGGTTCGCCGTCGGGCTCGCGGCGCAGACGGTCTATGGCAAGGGAGGCGTGCAAGGCCAGCGCGTCGAAGCGGCCGTCGAGCGTGTCGGGAATGCCGCAGGCGTCGAACAATTCAGGCAGGCGTGCATGCTCGGCAGTCTTGGCATAAAGGGCAGCGGCAAACTTGTCTTCGGCACTCTTGCGGCGGAACACGATCCAGCTCCCTGCGGCCCAGCTTCCTGCAGCGACGGACCGTTGACCCGGAACGACCGTCACGACATGTTGTGCACCGTCTTTCCCCGGAACCCAAGCCCTACGCAAGACCCAACCCATGCGCCGCATCGCCTTCTTCGCCCTCGCCGGCGCCCTGCTCGCCCCCGCCCTTGTGGCACTACCGGGGTGCGACCCGCATTTCAATCAGCGTGGATTTGCAGCGACGCCCGGTTCCGTCGAGAAACTCGAGGCCGGCACGCAGAGCCGCGAAGACGTCATCCGCCTCATCGGCTCGCCGTCGGCGGTCGCCACCTTCAATCCGAACATTTGGTACTACATCAGCGAAACGCAGGAATCCTATGCCTTCATGAAGCCCGAGATCACTCAACAGAAGGTGATTCAGATCACGTTCAACGACACCGGCCGCATCGCGGGGATCAAGAACTACGACCTCAAGGATGCGCAAGACATCGCCATGGTCCAGCGCATCACGCCGACCTCCGGCAAGGGGCTAACGGTGCTGGAGCAGATCCTGGGCAACGTCGGCAAGTTCAACGCGGCCTCCAGGGCCGGCACCACACCAGGCGCACCGACCGGCGGCGGCGGCATCTGAGGTCGAGCGCGGGGACACCTCACCAGACCCACGACACAAAAAAAGCCCCGGTCCTTCGACCGGGGCTTTTCCGTAGCGTTCGGTGCGGCCGTCTCAGTGGGCCAGAACGGCGAGCAGCAGCAGGGCCACGATGTTCGTGATCTTGATCATCGGGTTCACGGCCGGGCCGGCCGTGTCCTTGTACGGGTCGCCGACGGTATCGCCGGTCACCGCGGCCTTGTGGGCCTCGGATCCCTTGCCACCGAAATGACCTTCCTCGATGTACTTCTTGGCGTTGTCCCAGGCGCCGCCGCCCGCCGTCATCGAAATGGCGACGAAGATGCCCGTGACGATGACACCCAGCAGCATGGCGCCAACCGCCGCGAAGGCGTCGGAGCGGCCGGCGATCCACGAGATCACGAAGAACAGCACGATCGGCGACAGCACCGGCAGCAGCGACGGGATCATCATCTCCTTGATCGCCGACTTGGTGAGCATGTCGACGGCGCGGCCGTAGTCCGGCCGATCCGTGCCCGCCATGATGCCGGGCTTCTCCTTGAACTGGCGACGCACTTCCTCGACCACTGATTGGGCGGCGCGGCCGACGGCCAGCATCGACATGCCACCGAACAGGTACGGCAGGCCGCCGCCGATCAGCAGGCCGACCACGACGTACGGATTCTTGAGGGAGAAATCGACCGCTGTGATGCCAAGCTTGCCTTGCGCGATGAAGTAGTCGAGGTCCGAGGTGTAGGCCGCGAACAACACCAGCGCACCGAGGCCGGCCGAGGCAATGGCATAGCCCTTGGTAACGGCCTTGGTGGTGTTGCCGACGGCATCGAGCGCGTCGGTGTTCTTGCGCACTTCTTTCGGCAGTCCCGCCATTTCGGCGATGCCGCCGGCGTTATCGGTGACCGGGCCGTAGGCGTCGAGCGCCACCACCATGCCCGCGAGCGCCAGCATAGCGGTCGTGGCGATGGCGATGCCGAACAGGCCGGCCAGCACGTAGCAGATCACGATGCCGGCGCAGATCAGCAGGGCCGGCAGCGCCGTGGCTTCCATCGACATCGCAAGACCTGCGATCACGTTGGTGCCGTGGCCGGTGACCGATGCCTTGGCGACGGCCTTGACCGGGCGATAGTCGGTGCCGGTGTAGTATTCGGTGATCCAGACGATCAGGCCGGTGATGGCGAGACCGACCAGCGAGCACCAGAACAGCGACATGCCGGTGAACGACCGATCGCCCACCGTCAGCACCGTGCTCATGCCGACCAGACGATCGGTGGCGAAGTAGATGGCCGGGATCGACAGCACGGCAGCCACGATCACGCCCTTGTACATCGCCCACATGATGTTGTTGTTGGCGCCAAGCTTCACGAAGTAGGTGCCGATGATCGAAGTAATGATGCAGGCGCCGCCGATGACCAGCGGATAGGACATCAGCTTGGAGACCAGCATCGGATCGGCGGCGAAGAAGATCGACGCCAGGACCATCGTGGCGACGACCGTCACCGCGTAGGTTTCGAACAGATCGGCCGCCATGCCGGCGCAGTCGCCGACATTGTCGCCGACGTTGTCGGCAATGGTCGCCGGGTTGCGCGGGTCATCTTCGGGAATTCCCGCTTCGACCTTGCCGACCATGTCTCCGCCGACGTCAGCGCCCTTGGTGAAGATACCGCCGCCGAGACGGGCGAAGATCGAGATCAGCGAAGCGCCGAAGCCGAGCGAGACCAGCGCGTCGATCATGTCGCGGCTGCCGCCGGGGACGCCCATCTTGAGCAGCACCGTGTAGTAGCCGCCGACACCGATCAGGGCGAGCCCCGCAACCAGCATGCCAGTAACCGCACCCGCCTTGAAGGCGAGGTCGAGGCCCTGGGCCAGGCTCTTCTGGGCGGCCACGGCGGTACGCACGTTGGCGCGTACCGACACGTTCATGCCGATGAAGCCGGTAGCCCCCGACAGTACGGCGCCGATCAGGAAGCCCACGGCCGAATACTTGCCGAGCAGGACGGCCAGCACGACGAGGACGACGACGCCGACGATGGCGATCGTGATGTATTGGCGCCGCAGATAGGCACCTGCGCCCTCCTGAATGGCCTGGGCGATCTCTTGCATCCGCGGAGTGCCGGCATCGGCAGCCATGACGCGTGCCGCGGTAACGACGCCGTACAGTACGGCGATCACACCGCAGCCGAGGACGGCCATAAGAACAGAGGACATAGTTTCTAACCTATTGTTTTTGCGGCATTTTCAGCCTGGCGCACGCCGAAGTCATCGACTCCCCCCGCGCGAGGCGGCCGGAAAATGACAGAACGGCCCCGTCCGCGCAACAAGGCGGTGGGAAAACACCCATTACGTCAAAGACTTGGCATCAGCCGCGGGAGGGATGGCGCAGCCGGAATCCCGCGATCACCACCAGGGCAAGGAGAACCAGGGCCAGTGCCACGTAGTTGAGAACGGCCCAGCCCTGGAGTTCCAAGACCACGCTGGCCATCAGGCTGGCCACCGTGGTGACCCCGAACACCATGAAGTCATTGAAAGCCTGGGCCTTGCCCCGCTCGGCGGGCCGGTAGGTCGTGGTGAGCAGCGTCGTGGCGCCGACGAACATGAAATTCCAGCCCACGCCATTCAAGGCCAAGGCGCCCCGGAAGTGCCATTCGGTGACCCCCATCAGGGCGACCGCAACGCCGCCGACCAGGATCGTGATACCGGTGATCATCACGTTGAAGACGCCGAAGCGGGCAATCAGGTGCCCGGTGAAGAACGATGGCAAGAACATGCCCATGACGTGCACGAAGATCGTGATCGGTGCCTCAGTCCTGCTGAGGCCGCACTGCACGATGGCGAGTGGAGAGGCTGCCATGACGAAGGACATCACCCCGAAGGCGATCATCGCGCCGGCACAGGCCACCATGTAGGTCGGCTGGGTGACGATCTCGAACAGAGGCCGCTGTGGGCCGGCATTGTCCTCGGTCTTCACGGCGGGAAACTCGATGAAGCCCAGAATGACGAAGACGATGGCATGGACGACGATGACGGCCACGAAGCTCGCCTGGAAGAGCGGCATCCAGAGATCCGGCGTGAAGCGCGCCAGGATCGGCCCGATGAATCCGGCGAGCACGCCGCCGGCAGTCACATAAGAGATCGCCTGGGCACGAAACGCACCGGGCGCCAGTTCGACGGCGGCGAAACGATAGAGCTGCATGTTGGCGACGGCGTTGCCGAGAAATATGCCGCCCAGGCACATCACGGGGAAGCTGCCGAGGCCGAGGCCAAGGGCGGCGAGCGACGCCCCGATCATGCCCATGGTCGAACCCGTACGAAAGCCGAACCTGCGACCCCGGCGCATCATCAGCATCGAGGCGGGAAACACCGTCAACATGACGCCGAGGTGCTGCATGGTGATGGGCAGGTTTGCCCACATATTCATGTCCGGCGATACGATGGTGAGCACCGCCAGCGCCGACGAGGCGAACATCAGTGTATTGCTGCCCTGGGTCAGGGCCTGGCACATCGCCAGCAGCGCGATGTTGCGCAGCGACCGCCGCGGCATGCGCGTCGGCGCCGCAGGCGTTTCCTGTGTCTTGGCCGAACCGTCCATTGGGCGCGCACTCTAGAGTCCCGCGTTCCCGGCGTCCCAAGTAAATAGCCGGGAGCGCCGCGCGCCGGATGCAGTCCAGCTATGAAATGCGCGGCTGAAGCCGGGTCAGAAGTGAACGTAGCCGGCGCGCGGCACCTTCGTGCGCTTGCCGTCAACCGTCAGCCGCACACCGCCACCCCGCGCGAAACGGCCGACCGGCGTTACCGGCACGCCTGCACGGCGCGCTGCCGCCAGCAGCGCCGCTCGCTTGCGCGGCGGCACCGCGATCACGAGTTCATAGTCGTCGCCGCCGCCCAGCACATTTGCCCATAGCGCCGGGTCGAGAGCCAGCGCGCGCCGAGTGGCGCCCGACAGCGGCACCTGCTCGCGCGCAACATGTGCCTCGAGCCTCGACGCGGCGGCGATATGGCCGGCATCGGCCAGCAAGCCGTCGGAAACATCAGCGGCAGCAGTTGCAATGCCGATCAGGAGGCCGCCCAGCGCGGTGCGCGGCCGCGGTAGGCGGTAGCGGTCCTCCAGCACCTTGTGCTCGCGCGCACCCAGTCCCTTCAATCGGCCACGCGCCACCAGCAAACCGAGCGCTCCATCGCCGATCGTGCCGCTCACCCAAAGTTCGTCGCCGGCCCGGGCGCCACTGCGCCCCAGCCCCTTGCCGCGCGGCACCCTGCCGAATGCGGTGATGGTGACCGTGAGCGGCCCGGGAGTCACAACGGTGTCGCCACCGCAAAGGACGATGCCGTACCGGCGCTGGTCGGCCGCCAGCCCGCGCACAAAGCGTGCAACCCAGCGTTCCTGCCAGCCTTTGGGAAGCGCAAGCGACAGTTGATACGCGAGCGGCACCGCGCCGCCCGCCGCCAGATCTGACAGACATATGCGTAGGGCCTTCGCCGCAACGCGTTCGGGCGTTTCATCTGCCAGGAAATGAACGCCGGCCACAATCGTGTCGGTCTTCACCGCGGTGTCGTGCCGTGCAGTGGCCGGCAGGAAGGCATTGTCGCTCTCGAGGCCGCCGGCGCCGCGGAAGGTCCGGGCGAGCGGCGCGAAATAGCGGGCAATCAGTTCGAACTCACCGATCTGCCGGCGCGATGCCATCGTGCTATCACTTCACGAGTTCGGCCGGTCGCACCTGCCGCGCGACGCGGTCGAGCACGGAATTGATGAAGTTGGGCTCGCCCTGATCGTAGAAGGCGTGTGCGATCTCGACATATTCGTTGATCGCCACCCGCGGCGGCACGTCGCGTCGATGGACGAGTTCGTAGGCACCGGCCAGCAGGATCGCCCGCACCAGGCGATCGATGCGCGTCCAGGTCCAATCCTCGGCCAACGCCGCGGAGACGATCTGCTCGAGGGCGTCCTTGTGCTGGGCGGCGCCTTCGACCACGTCCTTGAACAGCGGCCGATCCGCGTCGCGACGCATGCCACCTTCGCCCGCCTCACCGGTGCGCACGCCGAGAAACTGCTCGATGATTTCGGCCGGCCCGTGCTGGCCTTCCTGCCACTGGTACAGCGCCTGCACTGCGGCCAGGCGCGCGGCCTGCCGGCGACTTGGCGAGGGGCGTTCGTTCATGTCTTCCGCCAGCGGCGGCAGAGCGCCACCATGGCAAGACAGGCATGGGCGGCATCGCCGCCCTTGTCGCCGCGGTCGATGGCGGCCCGCGCCCAGGCCTGATCAGCATTGTCGACTGTGACGATGCCGTAGCCGATCGCCAGCTTGTCGCGCACGGCGAGGTCCATCAGACCGCGCGCGCTCTCGCCGCAAACGTAGTCGTAGTGCGTGGTCTCGCCGCGGATGACACAACCCAGGGCCACGAAGCCGTCATAACGGCCTGCCGCCAGCGCGATGGCACCGGGAATTTCGAACGCCCCCGGCACCACGACGCGCTCCGAGGTGGCGCCGTTCTTCGTGATCTCGCGCTCGGCACCGGCAATCAGTGCATCGGCAATGTCGGTGTAATAGCGCGACTCGACGATCAGGATGCGCGCGCCGCCGACACCGTCGACCGCCGGCCGGGTCGTCGGGGTTTCCGTCCGAGTCGACATGCTCAGCGCGCCGTGTTGCCGGGAACGGGTTTCTGGCCGGTGATCTTGAGGCCGAAGCCTTCGAGGCCGACCACACTCTTCTTGCTGTTGGTCAGCAGCACCATTTCCTTGACGCCGAGGTCGATCAGGATCTGGGCGCCGACGCCGTAGTCGCGCAGTTCCTGGCCAGCCGGCGGAATCGGCTCGCCGGCGCGGCGGCGCTGCTCAGCCAGCACGACGGTGAGCGGCTCGCGGATCAGCACGATGACGCCGCGGCCTTCTTTGGAGATCTCGCGCATCGAGGCCTCGATCTCGCCGCCGCGGCCACCGCTGCGCTGACCGAGCGTATCGGTGAAGAGGTTGACGGCATGCATGCGCACCATGATCGGACCGCCGGTCGCGGGATCGCCCTTCACCAGCGCCACGTGCTGCGCCATCGTCACCTTGTTCACATACACCACACAACGGAAGTCGCCGCCGTAGGTGCTGTCGAGCGCGGTCTCGCTGATGCGCTTCACGATCGAATCGTAGCGGCGGCGATAGGCGATCAGGTCGGCGATGGTGCCGATCTTGAGGCCATGGCGTTGTGCGAAGGTGATGAGATCGTTGCGGCGCGCCATCGTGCCGTCGTCGTTCATGATCTCGCAGATCACGCCAGCCGGGGTGAGGCCCGCCAGCCGCGCGAGATCGACGGCCGATTCGGTATGGCCGGTACGCTCCAGCACGCCGCCGTCGCGTGCCACCAGCGGAAACACGTGGCCCGGCGTCACCAGGTCCTGCGGCCCGCATGACGGGTCGATCGCCACAGCCACGGTGCGCGCCCGGTCGGCGGCCGAAATGCCCGTGGTCACGCCCTCGCGCGCTTCTATTGAAACGGTGAAGGCGGTCTGGTGCCGCGTGCCGTTGTTCTGCGCCATCAGCGGCAGTCCGAGCTGCTCGACCCGCTCGCGGGTCAGCGCCAGGCAAATCAGGCCGCGGGCATGCTTGGCCATGAAATTGATGGCCTCGGGCGTCGCCCACTGTGCCGGGATCACGAGATCGCCCTCGTTCTCGCGGTCCTCGTCGTCGACCAGGATGAACATCCGGCCCTTGCGGGCTTCCTCGATGATGTCCTCGGCCGCGGCCTTCACTTCGCCGAAGGTAATCCGCCAAGCGTCCTTTTCGAGCGCACTCATAATTTTCCATGCTCCAGCAATCGCGCAACGTAACGCGCGAGCATATCGACCTCAAGGTTGACCCTCTGGCCGGTTTTGGCCTGCCCCAGGGTGGTAACGGCTTGGGTGTGGGAAATCACGTTGACGCCGAAGCGGTTGCCGGCGACTTCGTTGACCGTGAGGGAAATGCCGTCGATGGCGATCGAGCCCTTGGCAGCGACGAAACAGGCAAGCTCGCCCGGCACCTCGAACACGAACCGCACGCTGCCGCCCTCGGGCGTCATGGAAACCACGGTACCGACACCGTCGACATGGCCATAGACCAGATGACCACCCAACTCATCGCCGACCTTCAGCGACAGTTCAAGGTTGATCCGGCTGCCAGCACTCCAGTCGCCGAGGTGGGTCTTGGCGAGGCTCTCGCCGGAAACCTCGACGGCGAACCAGTCGGTCCCCTTCTCGACCACCGTAAGGCAGCACCCGGAACAGGCAATGGATGCGCCGATGGCGACCGACTTCATGTCGTGCTTCGTACGCACCACAAAGCGGCGGTCCCCCGCCTTGCCACCGGGCGTTGCCGCGGCGATCTCGCCGATATCCGTGACGATGCCAGTGAACATGGTTCTACTTAGGTCCGCCTGTACCATGTTTCCAGTGTGTCGGCGCCCACGATCCGGCTCGAAACCAGCCTGAACCGGGGCGCGAAATCGAGCCGGCCGAGCGCCAAAGGACCGACCGCAGAGCGGCTGTCCTCACCCAGGACGACCCCCGCCCTGTAGCTGCTGATCCGGTCGACGAGCCCCGCTCTCAAAAAGGCCGCCGCGATCTGGCCGCCGCCTTCGATCAGCACGCTCGAGTACCCCATTTCGCCCAGCGTCCTCGCAGCGGCGACGATATCGACCTGTCCTTCGCCGCGCGCCGTTGCCTCGATGACGTTGATGCCCTTTTCCTGCAGCAACGCGACTCGAGTGGACGGGGCACCGGCGTGAAAGAGGAGCACCGGTGTCGCGCGCGCTGTCGCAGCGAGCTTCGACGTGGCCGACATCCGGGCCGTCGAATCGAGCACGATGCGGTCCGGCGAATAGGCGCCAAGCCCCGGCAGTCGGCAGGTGAGCTCGGGATCGTCGGCCGCGACGGTGCCGGCGCCGACTAGGATAGCGTCATGGATGCTGCGCAGCCGATGACCGTCGGCGCGCGCCGCTTCGCTGGTTATCCACCTGCTCTCGCCCGATGCCGTCGCGATGCGCCCGTCGAGCGAACTCGCCAGTTTGAGATGAATGAGCGGCCGACCTTCCCTCACCCGAAGGAAAAAGCCGGCGTTGATCTCGGCCGCCGCCGCGGCACCTTCGCCGACCTCGACTGCAATCCCTGCCGCCGCCAGTCGTGCATGCCCCTGCCCTTTCACGCGCGGGTCGGGATCTTCGATGGCCGAGATCACACGGCCGACACCGGCCGCAATCAGCGCGTCAGCGCAGGGTGGCGTTCGGCCATGATGCGCGCACGGCTCCAGCGTCACGTAGACGGTGGCGTCCTTCAGAGGTTCGCGTGCGTTGGCGATGGCGTAGGCCTCGGCATGTGGCCGACCACCGTCCTGTGTGCGGCCGCGCGCGATCACGCGCCCGTCACGCACGATCACGCAGCCGACGGCCGGATTGGGCCAAGTGCGCCCGAGTGAACGGCGCGCCAGCGTGAGCGCTGCGCGCATCACCGGCATCAGTCCTTGAGGTTGGCGGTCTCGGCGAGGTCGGAGATGAACTCCTCGAAGTCCCGGGCTTCGCGGAAATTGCGATAGACCGAGGCGAAGCGCACATAGGCCACCGGGTCGAGCGCGCGCAGCGCGTCCATTACCAACTCGCCGATCTGCGTCGAGGGAATCTCGCTCTCGCCGGAGCTTTCGAGGCGTCGCACGATGCCGTTGACGACGCGCTCGACCCGCTCGGGATCGACCGGCCGCTTGCGGCAGGCCACCGAGATCGAGCGGGCGAGCTTGTCGCGGTCGAACTGCACGCGCTGGCCGTTCTTCTTCACGACCGTCAGTTCGCGCAGTTGCACGCGCTCGAAGGTGGTGAAGCGCGAACCGCACGACGGGCAGTAGCGCCGCCGGCGGATCGCAGAATTGTCGTCGGTCGGCCTCGAGTCCTTAACCTGAGTATCCTCGTGACCGCAGAATGGACAGCGCATCTGGTCCCCCCGTTTTTCTCTGGCTTGGCGCGTTGTCAGTCGCGGTAGATGGGAAAGCGGGCACAGAGCGCATGCACCTTGGCTCGTACCTCTTGTTCGACCAGGGCGTCGCCGTCCGGGCCATTCTTGGCAATGCCGTCGAGCACGTCGGCGATCAGGTGGCCGATCTGGCGAAACTCACCGACGCCGAAGCCGCGCGTCGTGCCGGCCGGCGAGCCCAGCCGCACGCCGGACGTGACCGTATACTTCTCGGGATCGCCCGGAATGCTGTTCTTGTTGACCGTAATGCCGGCGCGGTCGAGGATCTTCTCGGCCGACACGCCGGTCGCCTTCTTCGGACGCAGGTCGACCAGCATGACGTGGCTGTCTGTGCCGCCGGAGACGATCTTGAGGCCGCGCTCGGTCAGCACTGCCGCCAGCGCACGGGCATTGTCGATCACGTTCTGGGCATAGACCTTAAAGTCGGGTCGCAGCGCTTCGCCGAATGCCACCGCCTTGCCGGCGATGATGTGCATCAACGGGCCGCCCTGCAGGCCGGGGAACACCGCGGAGTTGATCTTCTTGCCGATCTCGGCGTCGTTCGAGAGGATCATGCCGCCGCGCGGCCCGCGCAGCGTCTTATGCGTCGTCGTGGTCACGACATGGGCGTGCGGCAGCGGGCTGGGATAGACACCGGCCGCGACGAGGCCGGCATAATGCGCCATGTCGACCATGAAGAAGGCACCGATCTCGTCAGCCACCTTGCGGAAGCGCGCCCAGTCGATGTGGCGCGAATAGGCCGAGGCGCCAGCCACGATCAACTTCGGCTTCTCGCTTCGCGCGATCTCTTCCATCTGCTTGTAGTCGATCAGGTGGGTGTCGGGCTTCACGCCGTAGGACACGACCTTGAACCACTTGCCCGACTGGTTGGCCGGCGAGCCGTGCGTGAGATGGCCGCCCTGGTCGAGCGCCATGCCCATGAAGGTGTCGCCGGGCTTAAGCAGCGCCATGAACACCGCCTGGTTCGCCTGCGCGCCGGAATGCGGCTGGACGTTGGCGAAGGAACAGTTGAACAGCCGGCAGGCGCGCTCGATGGCGAGCCGCTCGGCCTTGTCGACCTCCTCGCAACCGCCGTAGTAGCGCCGACCGGGATAGCCCTCGGCATATTTGTTGGTGAGCACCGAGCCCGCCGCCTCGAGCACTGCGCGGGAGACGATGTTCTCCGAGGCAATCAGTTCGATCTGCTCACGCTGGCGGGCGAGTTCGCCCTTCACCGTCTCGTAGACTGCCGGATCAGCCTCGGCGAGGCTCTTGGTGAACATCGGCAGCGGCGAGTCGGACATCTTGGCAGCAGCTTGGCTCATGTCGTTCGGTTCCTACGAAAGCTTGGCGACGCGACCGACATGGCGGCCGCCTTCGAACTTGGTGGCGAGAAAGACCTTCAGCGCCTCGCGGGCGGCCTCCGTTCCAATCAGGCGGGCACCGAACGCGATCACGTTGGCGTCGTTGTGTTCGCGCGACAGCCTGGCCGAAGTGACGTCGTGCACGACGGCGGCCCGCACTTTGGGATTGCGGTTGGCGGCGATCGAAATGCCGATGCCGGTGCCGCAAACCAGGACGCCGCACCCGGCTTTACCCGAGCCGATGACCTCGGCCATGGCCTTGCCGAAGTCGGGGTAGTCGACCGATTCGCTGGAATTCGTGCCGAGGTCGAGCACGTCGTGACCAGCTTGCTGCAGGTCACGCTTGAGCAATTCCTTCAGGTCGAAGCCGGCATGATCCGACGCGACCGCGATGCTGGCCCCCGCCATCTCGACGATCGATCCCCTCTAGCAGTTGAGATCCCGGATACCATATCCGGGGTGGCCGCGCTACCAGGCCCCAAAATCGTGGAAAGTGAGCCACAAGACCCTGAATCGTAATGAGAAAGGCCCGGCTCTCGCCGGGCCTTTCCTGAAATGCTTGACGCTTACTTGACCGTCGGGAACGACTTGCCGTCCTTCCAGACGTAGATGTCGTAGACCGGGTTCTTGATGTCGCCCTTGGCGTCGAACTCGAGCACGCCGACGGCGCTGTCGTACTTGCCCGAGCGCAAGGCTGCGGCAACCGCCACCGAATCCGTCGACTTTGCCTTGTTGGCGGCGTCTGCCCATGCCTTGACGGCGGCATAGCTGAACAGCGTGTAGCCTTCCGGGTTGTACTTGGCATCGCGGAACTTCTTCACAAGCGCCGCGTTCTTCGGGTCGTCCTCGGCCTTGGGCGGGAACGACATCAGCACGCCGTCGGTGGCCGCACCGCCCAACTGGGCGAACTCCGCCGTTTCGAGCGAGTCGAAGCCCATCATCTGGGCTGCGAGGCCCTGCTCCCGTGCCTGCTTGATGATCAGCGCGCCCGCGGTGTGGTAGCCACCGAGCACGATGATATCGATCTTCGCCTGCTTCATCTTGTTGATCAGCGCGGTGAAGTCCTTGTCGGTATCGTTGTAGGCCTCGTACATGGTCTCGCGCAGGCCGCCCTTGTTCAGGGCCTTCTTGGTCTCGTCGGCCACGCCTTTGCCGTAGGGTGACTTGTCGTGAAGGATCGCGACCTTGGCGCCCTTGTGGAACTTGTTGATGTAGGCGCCGACCGTGGCCCCCTGCACGTCGTCGCGGCCGCAGGTGCGGAACACCGTGGTGTTGCCCTTGGCGGCCGCATCGTCGGTCAGCTTCGGATTGGTCGAAGCCGGCGAGATCTGCAGGATCTTGGCTTCCTTGTAGATGTCGGCCGCAGGGATCGACGAGCCGGAGCAGAAGTGACCCGCCACGGCGACGACCTTGTCCGACACCATCTTGTTGGCGACCGCCGTCGCCTGCTTGGGATCGCAGGCATCGTCACCGATAATGAGCTGCAGCTTCTGCCCGTTCACGCCGCCGGCAGCGTTGATGTCCTCGACTGCCATGGTGGCGCCGCGCTTCAGCTGCTCGCCGAACGCAGCATATTGTCCGGTCATCGGCCCGACCGAGCCGATCTTGATCTGTGCCAACGCCGGCGTCGCCATCAGGGCAACCACCGCAACGGCAATCATACCGTAGGTTTTCTTCATGAGATTCTCCCTGCTTTGGCCTCTCCACGGATGTGGAGCATTGTCGGTAGATTAGTGCCGCTCTTCCCAGCCCAGCAAGCCTTTGCGCTGGTAGAGCCAAGGGTACTGCCGGACCATCTGGCGGGTCAGGGTCAGCCGGTAGGCGAACGCCCCGATCGACATCTGGACGAGCCAGCCCAGCAAAAAGCCCGCCACCGACCACAATTCACCCTCTGCCAGCGCATAGTCGAGAAAACGCAGCGTCGCCGAAAGAAGTGCTGTGTAGAAAACCATCTGACCCCAATGGCGCCAGGTCGTGGCGACGGCGTGCCCGGCCGCGAACGACGCCGGCCCGATCACCACGAGATTGAACAGCAGCACGTTGAACAGCGTGTCGCCGAACCAGTCGAACATGAAGGTGTCGAGCGGGCTCACCCGTGGCCGCCCTCGAGATAGGCGGCCCGGACCTCGGCGTTGGCCAGCAGTTCCCGGCCGCCGCCGCTCAGCCGGACCCGGCCGTTGGCCAGCACGTAGCCGCGATCGGCCAGGCGAAGCGCATGATAGGCGTTCTGCTCGACCAGGAAGATCGTCACCCCCTCCTCCCGAGCAATCCGGCCGATTACCTCGAATATCTGCCGCACGATCAGGGGCGCCAGACCCAGCGACGGCTCGTCGAGCAGCAACAGTCGCGGCCGGCTCATGAGCGCCCGGCCGATCGCCAGCATCTGCTGTTCGCCGCCCGAGAGTGTGCCGCCCCGCTGGTCGCGCCGCTCCGCCAGCCGCGGGAACATCGTGAATACCCGCTCCAAGTCCTGCGGGAAATGCACTGGGTCGGCAAGCGTGGCGCCCATCTGGAGATTCTCGAACACGCTCATGCGCGAGAAGATCCGCCGGCCTTCCGGCACCTGCGCCACGCCGCGACGCACGATCTCGTGGGTCGGCAATGCCGTGATGTCCTCGCCATCGAGCCGGATCGCTCCGCTACGCGCCCGTGGATTGCCGCAGATCGTCATCAGCAAGGTCGACTTGCCGGCGCCGTTGGCGCCGATCAGCGCCACGATCTCGCCCCTGAAAACGTCGAGGTCGACGCCGTGCAGGGCCTGGATGGCACCGTAGAAAGTCTCGACGCCCTTCACCGCGAGGATCGGCGGCTCAACCATCGATCGCCTCGTCGTCGGCACCAAGATAGGCACGAATCACGGCGGGATCGCGCTGAACCTCAGCCGGCGCACCCTCGGCGATTTTGCAGCCGTAGTCGAGCACGACGACGTGGTCGGAAATGTTCATGACCACGCTCATGTCGTGCTCGATCAGGAGCACGCCCACGCCGTCGCGATCGCGGATCGAGACCAGCAGCCGGTTGAGCTCCGCCGATTCATGCGGATTGAGGCCGGCGGCCGGTTCGTCGAGGCAAAGTAGGCGCGGCTCGGTGCACATGGCGCGAGCGATCTCCAGCCGTCGCTGCGCCCCGTAAGGTAATTCTCCTGCGGGCCGGTCGGCATCGTCGATGAGCGCGATGCGCTCGAGCCACTCCCGGGCCAGTTCGACGCCCTTTTCCTCGGCATTCCGATAGCGACGAAGCCCGAACAGACCGAACACGCTCCAGCCGGAAGCGCGCATCAACTTATTGTGCTGCGCCACCATCAGGTTCTCCAGCACCGTCATGCCGGGAAACAGGCGGATGTTCTGGAATGTGCGCGCGACCTTCGCCCGCTGCCCGACCTCATGGCCGAGCATGCGTTCCAGCAGGTACTCGCGGTCACCGCCACGCAGGGTGAGGCGCCCGACCGTCGGCTTGTAGAAGCCGGTGATGCAGTTGAAAACGGTCGTCTTGCCGGCACCGTTGGGACCGATGATGGCGGTGATCTCCCGCGGCTGGGCCGCGAAGGAAACATCGTCGACGGCCACCAGACCACCGAAGCGCATGGTGAGATGCTCGACGTCGATGAGGGCCGGTCCTTCGCCAGCGCTCATCCGCCGCCTCCCGGTTTGATCGGATGCAGGCGCAGTGAAGGCTCGCGATGGGCGACGAGACCACGCGGCCGGAACACCATGATCAGCACCATGGCGAGCCCAAAGGCCAGCATGCGGTAGTTGCCGAGATCGCGGAACCATTCCGGCAGGCCGATCAGCAGAACGGCCGCCAGTACGACGCCGATCTGACTGCCCATGCCGCCCAGAACGACGATGGCGAGGATGATCGCCGACTCAATGAAGGTGAAGCTCTCGGGGCTGATGAAGCGCTGCTTCGCGGCAAAGAACGAGCCGGCGAAGCCCGCGAACATGGCGCCGACGGCGAAGGCCGTGAGCTTGGTGTTGGTCGGGTTGATTCCGAGCGCCCGGCAGGCGGTCTCGTCCTCGCGTAGCGCCTCCCAGGCGCGGCCGACCGGCAGCCGCCGCATGCGCTGGGTGAAGAGGTTGGTGATCAATGCAAGGAACAGGATGATGTAGTAGAGAAAGATCAGGCGGTGGATACCGTCGAACGGGATGCCGAGCATCTGCGACACGGTCTGCTTACCTGCGGGCGCCGTCTCGGCGAACACCGCGCCGAACAGCGTCGGCCCCGGAATCGAGCCAATGCCGGCCGGACCGTTGGTGAGGTCAAACCAGTTGAGGATGACCAGCCGGATGATCTCGCCGAAGCCCAGCGTGACGATCGCGAGATAGTCGCCGCGCAAACGCAACACCGGGAAGCCGAGCAGAACGCCGAACAACGCCGCCATCATGCCGGCGATCGGCAACACCACCCAGAAGCCCAGACCATGCTGCGTGCTGAGCAGCGCATAGGAATAGGCTCCCACGGCGTAGAAGGCGACATAGCCGAGGTCCAGCAACCCCGCGAGTCCGACCACAATATTGAGCCCCCAGCCCAGCATCACGTAGGTCAGGATCAACACGCCGAGGTCCATTGTCTTCTGGTCGCCGAACGGCGTAAACGGCATCGCGACCGCCGCCGCGAGCAGCAGCCAGCCCGACCATTTCACGCCGGTCCTTCCAAGCGATATGCCGGACGGCGACCTGGCCGCAGCCGTTATCGCGTCGTCGGCCCAGGGCCACACACCGCGAATCACCAGCAGTACGCCGCCCAGGCCCACGAACCAGTGCAGGAATCCGGAAGGAAGCTCGAGCGATGACGCCCCGGCGGCGATCAACGCCGCCCCGAGCGTGATGGCGGGCCAGCGCAGGCCGGCGGCCGCCAGCGAGAGCCCGAGGCGGCCGAGGAAGATGGTGACGACGGCGACGGCGAGGTCGGCGAACTGGTAATCGAAGCCCAACCCCTTCCTCGAGCCGACATCGACCGTGCGGAAGCCCACGATGAAGATCCCGAGCGCCGCCGCAACGAAGGCGGTCAGGCCTGCGTCTTTCAGCATCGAAGGCAGGCGCGCGCCCATGGACTCAGACCTTCTCGATCTCCGGCCTGCCGAGCAGTCCACTCGGCCGGAAGATCAAGACCAGAACGAGAATAGCGAAGACCGCGACGTCCTTGTATTCGCTCGAGAAATAGGCGGCCCAAAACACTTCGATCAACCCGATCAGCAGGCCACCCAACATGGCGCCGGGTAACGACCCGATCCCGCCTAGGACGGCGGCAGTGAACGCCTTGATGCCGGCGAGAAAGCCGATGAAGAAGTCGATCACGCCATAGTACATCAGAAACAGCATACCGGCGACGGCGGCCAGTGCCGCGCCCAGCACGAACGTGAGCGAAATGGTGCGATCTACGTTGACTCCGAGCAGGGCTGACATCTTCATGTCCTGCTCACAGGCGCGTTGCCGGCGGCCAAGCGACGTGTGGGCGATCAGCCAGGTGAAGCCCGCCATCAGCACGACCGTTACCACCACGATGATGATCTGCAACCAAGTGACGCGGACATCGAAGCCGTCGGCGCTGAACAGGTTGAAGCCGCCCGATACGACGTCACCCCCCGGCTTTGGCCGGGCACCCTGCACCAGCTGCACGTAGTTCTGCAGCGCAATCGACACGCCGATGGCTGAGATCAGCGGGGCCAGCCGGAACGAACCGCGCAAGGGACGATAGGCGGCTCGCTCGATCGCCCAGCCATAGACGGCCGAGAAGGCCATGGCCATCAGCAGCACGAGGAGGATGGCTACCGGTGCCGAGCTGATGCCGAGAAGGCTGCAGATCATGAATCCGATCAGGGAGATGAAGGCGCCGATCATGAAGACTTCGCCGTGCGCGAAGTTGATCATGCCGATGATGCCGTAGACCATCGTATAACCGACGGCGATCAGCCCATAGATGGCGCCCAGCGTGATGGCGTTGATCAGCTGCTGCGTAAAGTACGCCATACCCTTGCTTTCCCCCTGCCCTGCGACCTACGACGGTTCCAACGGGACCTGCAAGCGAATGTACCGGTCTTCCGGGGAGAATTGGAATGGACGATCTCAAAATGATCCCTCTCAAAATGATCCACGAGCAAATCGCGGACCACATCGCCGTCGTCGCCATGGACTACGGGAAGAGAGTCCTCAAGGAGCGCTGATCGCGACCGGCCGGCGGTTGCGGCGGAACATGGCGATCAGCCGCACCATGGCCGCGGCAAGCACTAGGGCGGCGAGCGGCCAGTAGAAGCGGTCGAGCGGCACCCGCTTGCCGACGGCGACGGCAAAGCTGATCCAGATGTACCAGCTGCCGACCAGGTGTAGCAGCCGCCACTTGCGCGGGCCGAGCCATGCCGCCGTACGGTCGAACGACGTCGCCGCCATCGCGGCGATGAAGAGATAGGCCGTGCCGGCCAGCACGATCGTGCCGACGTTGGTCAACTTCCAGAACAGCGACCGGTCGACCACGGCGAGCGCCACGATCGCGCCGAGATGGATGAAATGCGAAACGGCGAAGGAGACGCCGAGATAACGCCGGTTGCGGCGCGGCCAGTGCGTCGCCGCACTGGGAATGAGCTCCGCCAGGGCGCTCGCGGTGAAGGCCATGACGAAGAGCACCAGCGAGGTGCGGGCAGTGGCGCGGATCGCAACGCGGATGCCCTCAATATCGCCACCGTGGCTGACGACAAGCCATCCCGTCATCGTCCCCAGCAGGAGCGAAAGCACGCCGACCAATCGCCATCCGTTGGTCATCGCGCGCTCCTCAGCCTGGCTGTCCTCTGCAGGCGCCGGTGCAGGTCGAAGACGTGCCACGACAACAGACCGAGCAAGGCGATCTCTCCGGCGGCGGTCAGCAGCACATGCAGCGGCGCGCCATCGGTGAACCCGCCGGCACGCGCGATGCCTGCCGCGATCGACGCCGCGAGACCGCCGAGACAAATAGCCAGCGGCGCCAGCGAGCAGCGGCAAGCGAACCAGCCGACGACGCCGACCGCAAGTGCCGCAATGAAGGCGTAGCGGTCGATCAGCGGCGCCAGCGCCGACATCGAGGCCCCGAGATCATCGAGCCACAGGACGCGGAGCCGCATCGCGACGAAGGTAACGGCGACCGTTGCTGCCAGCATCATCCAGGTACGTCTGGTCTGCCGGTCGATGGCATCGGCCGCGAACTGCACGGCAATCTCACGGGCAAGACCAAAGCGGGCGACGGCGCGTTGCTGGGCCTCTGGTGACGGTCCCGCCGGATCGGCCTCGGCCGCGTCCCAGAGATGCGCCTCCACTTCGTCCACGAGGCGGCGCGCAAGCGGCGGATCGAAGTCGAGGTCGCGCCGCAAGGCGGCGACGTAGTCGTCGATTACGCCGGCCATGCGCGGCTTCCCCGAAGCAGCGTCTCGACGGCCTGCGAGAAGCGGCCCCACGCCTTGCGACGACGGGCGAGGGCCGCCGATCCCGCCTTGGTCAACGAATACAGACGGCGACGACGCCCGCCCGGTGGAGTCATCCAGGCGCTGGAAAGCAGGCCGGCCTCTTCAAGGCGGTGCAACGCCGGGTAGACCGTGCCCTCTGGCAGGTCAAACGTGCTGGCGCTGCCACGCTTGATGGACTCGATAATCGCGTAGCCATGCGCCGGCCCCGCCTCCAAAGCGGCGAGAACGATGGCATCGAGGTGCCCTTTGAGCATTTCGGCTTTTATACCTAGAAATGCTAGGTATACAGGCTCTCCGAGTCAAGCCTCTTGCACTTCCCGCCCCGAATCCCGATTAGTGCCGCCATGGATGCACCCTCTTACGACGTCATCATCATCGGTGCCGGCCCGGCAGGTCTCACCGCCGCAACCGCAACCGCCCGAGCCGGCTTGAAGTGCCTGTGCCTGGATAAGCTCGCGCCCGGCGGCGTGCTGATCAATCTGGGCGAACTGCACGACTTCGACGAAATCTTCAGCGGCACCCAGATGGCTTCGTTGCTGACCGACGACGCCGTCGTCGCCGGCGTGGAGATCGGCTTCGGCGAAGTCGTCAAAGTTTCCGGCGATGGCCCATGGACTGTGGAGACCGCAGAGGGTGAGCGCCACACCGGCCGTGCCGTCGTGATCGCAACCGGCATCAACAAGGGCCGACTAGGCGTTCCCGACGAGGACCAGTTCGAAGGACGCGGCCTCTCGCATTGCGCGGCCTGCGACGGACCGCTCTATACCGGCCTGCCGATCATCGTGGCCGGCGCCGATGGATGGGCCGCCTTCGAGGCCAAGGAACTGACCGGACTCGCCAGCAAGGTAACCGTCGTCGGCGCGCCGCCGGCCCAGGAGCCCGAGGGCATCACCTTCATCGACGGCCGTATCGTCGGGCTGGAAGGCAATGACGGACTGCAGTCCGCCGTCATCGAGTCCGGGGCGGTGCGAAACACCATTCCGGCCAGCGCGGTGTTCGTATACGTCGGCCAGTCTCCCGCTGCGGAATTCCTGCCGGAATCGCTTGCACGCGACGCCACCGGGCATATCGTGATCGACATGGAAGGCCGCACTTCGGTGCCGACGATCTTTGCCGCAGGCGATGTGCGGGCCGGTGGGCGCCAGTATCTGTCGGATGCCATCGCCGACGGCCAGCGCGCCGCCAAGGCCGTTGTCGCGGCCTTGACCAAAACGAATTGAAGAGGAGTGACCATGCGCATCGTCAACCCGACCTTCGGACTAGCTGCCGCCAGCGGCGACAAGGTGGCACTGAAGCCGATCAACTGGGCTACCGACGCCATCGCTTTGATGTCCAATTCCAAGCCCAACGCGCGTGAACTGCTGGATGGCATCCGGGCGAAGCTCGGTGCATCCCGAACGGTCGACAACATCGACTTCCACTACAAGAACAGTGCCAGCCAGCCCGCGCCCAAGGACCTGATCGAAAAGGTCGCGGCAAACTACCGGGGTGCATTGCTCGCCATAGCGGATTGAGGAAGCTGTTCATCGTGGAGTTTCCACGACAGCATTGAGTTGGAGAAGCGGGGCATCACGGCATACGTGATCGCCACGGAGACTTTCAAGCCGCTGGTCCTGGCCCAGGCGAAAGCCCGCAAGGTCGAACCCCGGCTGATCGTGGTGAAGCATCCGATCGGCGGCCTGAACGCCGAGGAGCTGCGCGAGCGCATCGAGGCGGCAACCCGCGGACTGACCGAGGCGACGACGAAATGAAGGACATCGCCGAACAGGAAGTGATCGACATCGGAGATATGGATGTCGAAGCGTTCAACGAGTTCGCCGCCGATCAGGGCTGGAGCGACGGCATGCCGCTCTACGTGCCCACCGAGGAAAAGGTGGCGAAGTTCGTCGACCGGGTGCGCGGCGACAACCGCCCCTTCCCGCCCGTGCCGCCGCGCCAGGTCGTGCCGACGCTGCAGAGCCTGGCGGCCAACGCCGTGATGGCGGGCTGCAAGCCCGAGTATTTTCCCGTCGTGACGGCAGCCATGCGCGGCGTGCTCGACCCCGACTACAACCTGCACGGTACGCTCGCCACGACACATTCCTGCGCGCCGATGGTCATGATCAGCGGTCCCGCCCGCATGGAACTCGGCGTCAACTGCGGTTCCAACTGCTTCGGCCAAGGCTGGCGCGCCAACGCCACGATCGGCCGGGCGCTTGGGCTGATGCTGCTCAACGTCGCCGGCGCCAAGCCGGGCGAGATGGACCGCTCGACCCAGGGAAATCCCGCCAAGTTCACCTTCTGCTTCGGCGAGAACGAAGAGGAGAATCCCTGGACGCCGTACCACGTACAGCGCGGCTTCTCAGTCACCGACAGCGTGGTCACGGTGATGTCGGGCGAAGGCCCGCACAATCTCAACGACCACGGCAGCACCACCGGCGATGGCCTGCTGACGACCTTCGCCGGCGGCATGGCCACACCGGGCGCCAACACGATCTACGGCAAGGGCCCGCTGTTCGTGATCATCGGGCCTGAGCACGCCGCAACGCTCAAGCGTGACGGCTACACGATCGAGAGCATCCGCGAGGAACTCTGGAAGCGCTCGCGCGTGCACGTCTCGCGGGTCTCGAAGGAGAATCTGGAAACCTACTCCAGCACCGGCCATAAACCGGACGGCGACTGGTTGACCATCGGCCGCGATTCGAGCGACATCCACATCACCGTGGCCGGCGGCCCGGGCAAGCACTCGGCCTTCATCCCCTCGTTCGGCGGTACCACGGTCGCCTGCGTGCGCATCGCCCCATGAGCGAGTGGTGCGGCTGGCCGGTCGTCGAGGGGTCGACCGGTTGGGAGAACGCCCAGCAGGTCATGACCGATGCCGAATTGAGCGACGGCCTGCCGCTGGTGCCGCCGACGCGCAAGCGTCTCGACGCGATGGTCGCGGGTATCGCCAACCGCGGCGAGTCGCGTGGCGTCCTGCCGCCAATGTTCGGCGAGCTGACGCCTGAAGCCGTCGCCTACCAATGTGTCATCGCAGGCGCATCGCCGGCCGAACTGCCGGTGGTGCTGGCAGCCGCCGAGGCGATCCTCGAACCCGACTTCAACATCCTGGGCATCGCCACCACGACCGGCACGGCTTGCGTGGCGCTCTGCGTGCACGGGCAGATCGCGCGCAAGCTCGGCGTCAATGCCGGCACCAACTGCCTCGGTCCCGGCAACCGCGCCAACGCCAGTATCGGCCGCGCGCTGCAGCTCGTCATCCGCAACATCGGCGGTGCGCGCTCCGACACCGGCGACATGGCGACCATGGGCCAGCCCGGCAAGTACAGTTTCTGCTTCGCCGAACGGAACGACGGGCCCTTCCCGACTTTGACTTCACGACGCGGCCTCGGCGACGACACCAGCGCCATCACGGTTATGGGCGTGTCCGGCACCGCCGAGGTGCTGCCGGGCGATGGCGAAGGCGCCACGCCCGAAGCCATCCTCTCGCCCATCGTCACGGCCATGAAGGCCGCCATCGTGATGTCAGGCTTGGGCCGCAAGAACGAACGGGAAGAGCAGGTTTTCCTGCTACCGCTGGAGATGGCTGGCAAAATCGTATGCCATGACGGCTGGGACCTCGCCCGCGTGCAGCGCCATGTGTTCGAACAGGGCGAAGGCGTCGCGCGCGCGCCCGACGCCATCCATCCCCTCGTGACCGGCGGAGCCGGTTACAAGATGACGTACCTGCCGATCTGGGGCGGCGGCTCGCAGACGGTGACGCGGGCGCTGTAGTTTCGCCTCAGCCGTCCGAGAGCCGGGCTCTGAGTTTGGCGGTCATGATCACCCGCCGTTTCGCCTTCCGCCCAAGCAGCGCCTGTTCGACGGCATTGGCGTTTGTCTCCGTGGGCCGTCTTTGCGCCAAAGCGCGCTCGACAACGAGCGGGTTCGTCCGCTGTTGTCGCCACAGCGGCATAGTTCTCCGGTGTCCGAACATCGGATCCTCCTTTGCGTCGTTCATTCAGTAAAGATGGGGATTCACCGGCGGTAACTGAAGGTCAAAAGTGAGAAAATTCGGGAGGAGAATCGCACTCCTCAGATCTTCCAACCGAGCCAGTCGCAGACACCGCGGCCCATCACACCTTCGAGGTCGGCGCCCTTCAGCCAGGGCATCTCCTCGGTGAACATCGTCACGCCCTGCCGATAGCTGCAGGGCAATCTCGACCAGTCCGTCCCCCAGAAGGTGCGTTCCGGCCCGAAGGCGTCGAAGACGCGCCGGATGCAGGGATGCACCGAGTGGAAGGGATAGGCCTTGTCGTCGGCGTAGCACGGCATGGCCGAAACCTTGGCGGCCACGTTCGGCCGGCTGGCCAGTGCCAATACCTTGTCGAGGGTGGCGAAATTCGACGCCTCGATGACATCCTTGCCGCTCTTGAGACCGAGATGGTCAAGCACCAGACGCAGGCCGGGATAGCGCTCCGCAACCTTGTCGGCGAGATGCATGTACTCGTGGTGAAACAGCACCATGGCCGGGATACCCGCCTTCTCCATCTCGCCCCACACCCAGTCGAAGCGGCTGTCGATCAGCGGCTGGCGCAGGATGTCGGTGTGAAAGGTGAAGCGCATGCCGAGCATGCCCGGCTGCTGCTTCCAGCCGGCAATCTTCTCGCGGGCTCCCGGTGCATCGGGATCGAAACGGCCCATGATGGCGAAGCGGTCCGGATGCGCGACGGCCGCTTCGAGGGCGATGTCGTTACGATCACCTTCCCACGACGGCGGCACCAGGATCACGCGATCGACGCCCGCCCTGCCCATTTCGGCCAGCAGCTCGTCCTTGCCGAGCGGCGCACGGTGCGGCTCGGCCCGGGCCGGCCACGGCCGCTCCGGCGTGTCGGCGGCCCAGATATGAACCTGGGCACCGGCGACCAACATGCCTAATTCACTGGCCCGACTATCGCCACTGCAGCACGCGGCGGGTCACGCCGGCCACGACCCACATGCCAAAGCCCCAGAACGCGTAGACCAGCGGCACGACGAACACGTTGGGCATGCGGAAGCCGCCACCGATGGGTGCGCCCTTGATCGGCAGCACGACGAACCAATTGACGAGGGTGACAAAGATACCGGCGAACAATATCCAACCCCAAGGGCCATCGACAGCCGATGGCAGGCGCGGCACGACATAGGCGCCGACAATCCCCCACAGGCCACCCCAGAAAGCTGACGAGATGATCGTCGGTACGCCGAGCGGCGGCACCGGCCGCATGTTGTAGAGTTGCACCTTGAGCAGGCCGAGCTCATTGGCGATCAAGAAGCCCAGTTGATGAAAGATCAGCACGCTGACGGCGCCGGCGATGAATCCCACGATGACGGTGCGCATAACCTCTCCCCCTGGATAGGCCTACAACGGTGGTCGCCGCTCGCGCCAAAGCCGAGCCTGTTCGAGCTGTGCCGCCAAAGAGAATAGCATTTCTTCGGCGCCGAAGCGGCCAACGAAATGCAGGCCGATAGGAAGCCCGTCGGCGGTCCATTCCAGCGGTACCGACATGGCCGGCACGCCGGCGGCGTTGCACACGGCGGTAAAAGACACCAAGGGCGCCAGGCCTTCCTCGTACTGCTCGAGCGAACCATCCATCCGGACGGTACCCAGCGGCAGGCTCGTGCGCGCGATCGTGGGCGAGAGCAGCACGTCGTATTTCTCGAGAAAGACGCCGAGCGCGCGGCCCGTGCGATGGAACGTCTGCACGGCGCGAATGTAGTCGTTGGCACCGATGTCCCGGCCGCGCTCGGCATAGAGCCGCGTCACGGGCTCGAGATCGTCCGGCCCCGGCACGCGGCCACCCGCACGAACCTGGATGTTCGTATAGGTATTGGCGCACATCACCGTCCCGAAGGCCGCGCCGGTCGCGGCGGCATCGTAGTCGGGGGCTGCTTCCTCGACGTGGTGGCCAAGCGCGGCCAGCAGCCCAGCCGTCCTTTCGACCGCGCCGACCAGCACCGGATCGAGTGGCGCGCCACCCACTGGCTTGGGCATGAAGGCGACGCGCAACCTTCCCGGCTCGCGCCGTGTAGCATCGAGGAACGTGCCCTCCGTCAGCGGCGCCCGATAGGGATCACCCGGCTCACCACCCGCCAGCACATCGAGCAGCGCCGCGCTGTCGCGCACCGAGATCGACACGCAAAGCTGCGTGCCGGCGCCCGCCAGCGTCTCGCCGATCGGCGCCAGACTGACACGTCCGCGCGACGGCTTCAGCCCGAACAGGCCACATAGCGACGCCGGAATGCGGATCGAGCCGCCGCCGTCTGTGGCATGGGCCATCGGCAGGCCGCGCGCCGCCACGATCGCCGCCGACCCACCCGACGATCCGCCCGGCGAGAGATCCTTGCGCCACGGGCTCACCGTTGCGCCGCCAAAGGCCGGCTCCGTCGTCGGCGACAGGCCGAACTCGCTGGTATTGCTTCGGCCCACGATCACCAGACCGGCGCGCCGCATGCGGGCCACCGCGGCGCTGTCGGCGGCAGCGACCGGCTCCTCGGCGAAGAATTTCGATCCCAGGGTCGTGGGTGTTCCGGCGCACTCGGCCATGAGTTGCTTCACGACGAAAGGCACGCCCTGGAATGGCCCCTCGTCGGCCGCTGCGACCGATCTATCGAGCAACTCGCCCTCGTAAAAGTCCGTGATGGCGTTCAGCGACGCATCGAGTTTGCGCAGGCGCGCAATCGTGTCATCGACCAATTCGAGGACGCCGATCTTGCGCGCCTTGACCAGTTCGCCGATGGCCAGGGCGTCGTGGGTTGCGAAGAGATCGTCCACCACCTAGGTCCGCCAGCGCTCGAGATTGGCGGCCACGAAGGCGTCGTCGTGCAATTCGGGATAGGTCGCATAGAGTCGGTCGATGCCCTCGCTCTGGCCCGGGCTCAACTTCTCATGGGGATCGAGGCACTCGATCGAGGTCATCAGTCCCTGCCGCCGCAGGATCTCATGGCAGCCTGGGATGCAACCGGCGAAGTCATGATCGACGTCGAACACCACGCTGTTGCAATCGGTGACGAAGGAATCGAGCGCCAGCACCTCGGGCGGGATGCTGCCGGCCGACACCGTGAGCTTGAGGCGTTCCAGAAGCTTCACCGCGCCCTTCGTCCATATGCTCCAGTGTCCGAGCAGGCCGCCGCGGAAGCGCAGCGTGATCTCGCGGTTGCCGGTACGCACCACCAGCGGCGTCACGAGATCGGCCACGATGTGGTCGTCGTTGCCGGTGTAGAGCGTGACGCGCTCCTCGGCGTGGGCCTGGGCGATGCCGAACGCGACGTCGAGCGTGCGGTAGCGGTTGAACGGCGCCACCTTGATCGCCACGACATTGTCGATGGCGGCGAAGCGCGCCCAGAAGGCGCGCGACAGCGGAATGCCGCCCACTGCCGTCTGCAGATAAAAGCCGATCAGCGGCATTTCGCGCGACACCGCCGTGCAATGCTCGATCAGCTCGTCCTCGCTCGCCCCCTTCAGCGCGGCAAGCGACAGCAGGACGGCGTGATAGCCGAGCGCCCGCGCCGTGCGGGCCTCTTCGACCGCTTGCGCTGTCTTGCCGACCGCACCTGCGATCATCACCAGCGGCCGGTCGGTCCAGTCGCGTGCTGTTTCGATCGCGAGTTCCAGTACCGGCCGGTAGAGCCCGACCTCCCGAATGGCGAACTGGGTGGAATGGACGCCGACGGCCAATCCACCGGAGCCGGCGTCGACATAGTAGCGGCCGATCGCGCGCTGGGACTGCTCGTCGAATTTGCGATCGGGCCCAAGCGCCAGGGAGTGCGCGGGGATCACCGCGCCCTCGCGCAACAGGGACAGGACCGGCGCCGGCAGGTCGCGCCAGTGCAACGAATTTTGCATGGTCATCCCCGCCATCCTAACCCAATTCCGGCCCACCGAGAGCAAAGACGTGGCTGGGGTCGTCCAACCCCTTGGCCGTTCCGAGCGTCATCCGCATGTAGCCGCGTGGCGAGACCGCGCCCGCGGCCTCCAGCCAGGCCCCGACCTCACGATGGGCGTCCGGCACATCGATGATGAAGGGCGGCTTGGTCGAGGCCGTCGCACGCGCGATCAGCGCCAGGGCGATGGCCTCGCTGTCGGCAATGACTGGCCCCAGCGAAGTCGCGATCCGCCCTTCGCGGCCCAGCACGAAGCCCGCGATCTTGCCCGACGGCGTCTCGGCGACCGCCGCCAGCCCGGGCTGGCGCGTCGCCAGATGGGCCAGAATGGTCGGCCGCTCCATGCCGCTCAGTGGCCGGTCGTAGGTCGCAAGCCGCGGCAGGTCCGCCAGCACCATAGGCCGCAGTGCGATGCCCTGAGGCGGCGGCACGGACGTTGCCGGCACCCGATCGAGATGCCAGCGGGAAATCTTATAGAGGTCGTGAAACCCGAGCGTCAGGTAGATTGGCCGCCCCTGCTCGGTGGCGTCGAGCCCTGCCACCGCGCCAGCAGAACGCACCTCCTCGATGCATTGCTTCAGCAATTCGCTGCCGACACCGCCGCGGCGGCGATCCTTGGTCACCAGCACCATGCTGATCCAGGCGAGCCGCCGGCCGAGTGGTAGAACGAGCGAACTTGCCTGCCACTTGCCATCGGCGCCGCGCAAGCCGAAGCCGCGACCGGCACCCAGCATGAATCGCCAGTCGGCGATGATCTGATTCCATCCCGCCTCGATCGACAGCGGCCACACCTCTTCGGCGTGAGCGGCCTCGATGGGATCAATAGGTCCCATCGCGTACTTCGTATTTCGTCGGCTTGTTGATCGTCTTCATGTCGCGCGCCACCCAGTCGGCATTCCACTCGATCAGCTTCGCGAATGGCACGCTGGGCGGCCCGAACTCCTTGACCATGCGCCGGGCGTTGTTGATCCAGCCGGTCGGCGCGGGCTTGCCGGTGAATTTCGGCTTCTTGCCGAGTAGCCGGCCGAACTCTTCCGCTACCTTGGCAACCTCGAAGGTCTCGGGGCCGGTGATATTGATTGGCGTGGTCGGCGTCGTGGCGTGCGCAAGGCAACGCAGCGCCACGGAGTTGGCGTCGCCCTGCCAGATCACGTTGGCATGACCCATGGTGAGATCGATCGTCTCGCCGTCGCGTACCTTGCGAGCGATGTCGTGCAGCACGCCGTAGCGCATATCGATCGCATAGTTGAGCCGGAACAAGCGGCCCGGCGTGCCGTGCCTGACGGAGAAATACTCGAACATGCGCTCGCGGCCGACGCAGGAGTTGGCGTAGTCGCCGGACGGCGGCACGGGCGGCGTGTCCTCGGTCGCTCCACCGCTCTCGACTGGCACGAAGGGATAAACGTTACCGGTCGAGAAGGCGACGATGCGCGAGGCCTTGAACACCTCGGCCACCATCGCCGGCATCTGCACGTTCATCGCCCAGGTGAGCGGCACGTCACCCGAGGCGCCGAACTTGCGGCCGGCCATGAACACGACGTTGGCTGCCTTGGGCAGCTTCTCGAGAGCCGCGCGATCCATCAGATCGGCGGGCATCGTCTCGACGCCGGCCTGTGCCAGTTCCTCACGCACGCCCTTTTCGCTGAAGCGGGCAACGCCGATCACCGCCTTGTCCGGCGCCGCGCGCTTGGCCAGGCGGGCGAGAGTCGGCCCCATTTTGCCGCCGACTCCCAGCACCATGATGTCGCCCGGCGTGGCGGCGAGATCGGCGACCAACGCATCGGACGGAGCGGTCATGAAGTCTTCCAGAGCTTCGATGGACTCGAAGCCGTCGGGCAGCTTGCTCATTTAGCTTCCTTCAATTTTTCCTGTGGCGCCGCCGGCATCGGCCGCATCGATTTGAAGTCGAGGGCGACACCGACGGCAAAGCCTGGACAGCCGAGCGACCCTAGCGCCAGTTTGCCACCCTTCACCCTGAGCCGCGCCGGCTTGCCGGGCAGTTTCTCGTAGAGCGCGGGGTGCGCCGCCACGAAGGCCTTTTGCTCGCCCTCGGGCACACCCGACATGCCGTCGATGAAGTGGTGGGCATTACGCTCGACATGGGTGAGGCCGAGCAGCGACACCAGGGCGAGATCCTGCTGGACGCTGGTGCCCGGCCCGGTCGTCAGGTCCTCGGCCGACATGAAGTAGCGCGTGCTGCCAACTTCGGCGTTCAGCCTCTCCACCCGCGCGGCATTTAGAAGCGACTTGTAGAAGCCCTTGCAGTTCTTGCTGGAAACGCCGGAGTAGCCCAGCGTCAAGGCCGTCGGGAAGGATGACAGTTCGCCGTCCGACTCGTCGATGATCACGGGGCGATATTCGGCGAGCTCGGTCACCGGCCGGCTAAGTGCCGAGGCGCGTTTGATCGGCTGCTCGATGAACAGCGTCGCCTTGACCATGCGCGCCAGCGCCGGCGTCTCCTCGACCTTGCGCCACAGTTCAAGAATGCCGTCGACGTCGTCGTACTGCTCGTTGCCATCGAAAGTGACACGATAGTCGCCCGCACCGGCATCCAGCACAGCGGCGATGCGCGACAGCCGGTCGAGGTCGGCCTTGATGTCGCCGCCCACCTTCAGCTTGTAGTAGCGACCACGATAATGAGCGACGACCTCTTCCAACGTTTCCGGCAAGCCATCATTGACCCGCTCCGAGGCCGGTCGATCAGCCGCGGTCAACGGATCGACGAGACCGACCGTATGGCGCAGGTCGATGGTCTCGCCGGGTTTCAGGCCGGCAATGAAAGGCTGAAGATGAGCATCCTTGATGTCGGGGGTGAGGTCGGTGGCCTCGATACCGGGCACGTTGGTCGAAATCATGGTGGCGAACGATTGCCCCGTCACCTTGCCCAAGGCATCGAGAATCGCCCGGTCGAGCAGCGCCGGACCGTAGGCGGCGACCAGCGGGTTAAGGCCGAGCTGCGCACCGCGCGCCTGCTGCGTTAGATAAGTGCTGGCGTACAATCCGAACGGCGTGTCGAGGCCGTGCGCCTTGTAGTGGTCGATGGCGATGTCGAGCGACTGGCGGAGCTGGTCGAGGTTCTGGGCGTCGGTGAAGGCCGGGCTCTTCTCGAACCACTTGGCGCCCAGTGCTTCGGCTGCCACGCCTTCACTGGTCCGGCCATCCTCAAGCTTGATCCGCACACGAATGATCGCATGGATGCTTTCGGTAACGGTGATGACGCCGAAGCGGAACGGCAGGCGCAAGCGAACATCACGCTCGAAACGATCGACCTCGGTCAGTTTCACCTTCATGCGCCTTGCTCCAAGAGTCCGGCGACGTAGCCGATCATCCGCGCCGCGCAGGTCGGACCATCGGGTTCGTAGACGAAGGGTTCCATGGCGACCCAGCCGGTGTAGCCGGTTTCCCTGAGCGCCTGCACGACGGGCGCGAACCTGTCTCCGCCCTGCCCCGGCCCGCGCTTGCTGCGGTCGTTGAACTGCACGTGGGCCATCAGCCCGGTCGGCATCCAGCGCCGAACGACATCGGCGACCGATTCCTTCTCCTCCAGGCTGGCCGCCAACGTATCGATCATGATGGTGAGCGCAGGATTGCCGTTGCGCTTCACCACCTCGGCCGCCTCGGCAAGTGTATTGACGAAATTGCAGTCAGGCCGGGCGAGCGGTTCCAGGCAATAAGTGACGCCGGCCTGGCCGGCCTCGGATGACGCGATGCGCCATGCCTCCTCCGCCCGCTTGGCGTCGTCGGGTCCGGTCACGCGGCGCTGCACGGGCGAGCCGTGCACGAGATAGTCGCCACCAAGATCGGCGCAGAGTTCGACCGAACCCCGCAGGACATCGACGCTTCTCTGCCAGACCGCGCGGTCGGCGGTGGTGATCGACAGGCCCGCCGGCGCCGCCAGCAGCCAATGCAGCCCGCTGATCGCGACCCCGGCATCGGCGCAGGTCCTGCGGATCTCCGCGCGGCGCGACGCCGGCATGGACCAGGCGTCGTCACCCAGGGTGAAGGGCGCGAGCTCGAGGCCGCGATAGCCGAGGCCCGCCGCCAGCACGCATTGCCGCTCGAAGGAGAGCTCGCGGATCACCTCGTTGCACAGGGACAGTTTCACCGATGATCCTCGCCTTGACGGGCAAAAGCGCGTTCGCCAGTCTGAACGAATGCCGACACATGATATCAGCGGGAAGAAAGCGATGAACAGGTTCATCGCTCGGCGCGCATGACGAAATTCGCCCATCTCAGCCGGCAATACTGGCCGACCCTCGTCCTGTTCGCCTTTCTGCTGGCAAGCTGGCAGGCCGCCGTGAGCTTCGGTGGCATCCGCGAATACCTGCTGCCGGCGCCGCTTTCGGTGTGGAACGCGCTATGGCACGGCGACATGTCGTGGGGCCAGCACATCTGGACGACGACGTTCGAGATCATCGGCGCCTTCTTTCTTGCCGCCGTCGTCGGCGTGGCGCTCGGTGTCGCCATTGCCTGGTCGCCATTGCTGGCCAATGCGCTCGTGCCCTTCCTGGTGTTCGTCAACACTCTGCCCAAGGTGGCGATCGCGCCGCTGTTCCTGATCTGGATGGGCTACGGCATCTTCCCCAACATGCTGATGGGGGCACTGATCGGCTTCTTTCCCGTGGTCATCAACACCGCGGTCGGCCTCAGCCAGGTCGAGGCCGACATGCTCGACCTCGGCCGCGTTTTCAGCGCGCCGAAATGGAAGATCTTCGTGAAGATCCGCATCCCCAACGCATTGCCTTACATCCTGAGTGCGCTCAAGATCACCGCGACCGCCGCCGTCGTTGGCGCCATCGTCGGCGAGTTCGTCGCCTCGCAGAGGGGCTTGGGCTACGTCATCGTCACCACCCAGAGCAGCATGAACACCTCGGTGGCGTTCGCCGCGCTGATCTGGATCTCGGCCATCGGCCTTGCGCTCTATGGCGCCGTCGTGTTGGTGGCCCATCTCTGGGCGCCATGGGCCGAAGGCATTGACTGACATCGGGGTTGAGAAAAGGGAGACTGTCATGACTCGCACACGATCGCTCGCACCGGCGCTCGCACTGGCCGGCCTGTTGGCCACCAGCACCGCCGCCTCCGCCCAGGAGAAGTTCAAATTCGCCCTCAACTGGTTCGCAGTCGGTGACCACGCCGCCTACTGGGTCGCCCTCGACAAGGGCTACTACAAGGCCAAGGGCCTCGACGTGACCCTGGAGAACTCCAAGGGTTCCGGCGATTCGATCGCCAAGGTCGACACCGGTCGCGCCGACGCGGGCCTTGCCGATGCCGCCGTGGTCATCGCCTCGGCCGCACGCGGCACCACGGTCAAGGTCGTGGGCATGGTGTTCGACAAGACGCCGCTCAATATCTTCAGCCTCAAGAGCAAGCCGCTCACCAAGCCCAAGGATCTCGAGGGGGTGACCCTGGGCGCCCCCCCGGGCGACAGCCAGCGCCAGATCTTTCCGGCTTTCGCCAAATTGAACGGCATCGACGCGTCCAAGGTCACCTGGGTCAACATCGAGCCCGCCGCCAAGATCGCCGCCGTCGCCGAGAAGCGCATGGACGGCGTCGGCGACTACTCGACCGGCCTGCCGCTCTACGAGAAGGCCGCCGGCAAGGGCAATGTCGTGATGATGCAGTGGGCCGACTTCGGCTTCGACATGTACTCGATGTCGATCATCGCCAGCGCCAAGACGATGAAGGAGCGGCCGCAGGTGCTAAAGGCCTTCCTCGAAGCCTCCTACATGGGCTGGCGCGACGTCATGGCCGATCCGAAGGCGGCGATGGAGATCTTCAAGAAGCGGGTGCCCGAGGTCGACGTCGAACTGATGACGCCCAACATGCTGCTGGGTCTCGGCCTGATGAAAACCGACCGCTATGCCAAGAACGGCATCGGCTCGATCGACGACAAGAAGATGTGCGACTCGGTCGAGCTGGTGAACACCTACATGGGCCTGCCCAAGAAGGTCGAATGCAAGGACGTCTATTCGAAGGACTTCTACACCCTGGTGCAGATGCCCAAGAACTGACGCATCGGGCGTGACCAACAGGCTGATCGACCTCGACAAGGTCGGCATGATCTACGAGGCGGCGAGTGGCCCTGTCGAGGCCCTCGCCGGCATATCGTTGTCGGTGGACGCCGGTGAGTTCGTCTCGCTGGTGGGCCCGAGCGGCTGCGGAAAGTCCACCCTGCTGCGCATCGTGGCGGGACTTCGGCCCGCCACGGCCGGCACGATCTCCGTCGCCGGCCGCAAGGTGACGCAGCCGATCCCTGATATCGGCATGGTCTTCCAGGCGCCGATCCTGCTGAAGTGGCGGACCATCCTGGAGAACGTGCTGCTGCCGGCCGAGTTGGCCGGCAAGGACGCCGGCGCGCTGCGTGGCCGCGCCCTCGACCTGCTGGAGATGGCCGAACTGAACGGTTTTGCCGACAAGCTGCCGCGCGAGCTTTCCGGCGGCATGCAGCAGCGCGCCTCGCTCTGCCGCGCCCTGCTGCTCGACCCTCCGCTCCTGTTGATGGACGAGCCGTTCGGTGCGCTCGACGCCATGACCCGGGACGATATGGCGCTGGAGCTGCTGCGCATCTGGGGCGAGCGCGACCTTGCCCGTGAAGCGCGCAAGACCGTTCTGTTCGTGACCCACTCCATCCCCGAGGCCGTGTTCCTGTCCGACCGCGTGGTGGTCATGTCTCCCCGTCCCGGCCGCATCGCGGCCGATCTGCGGATCGACCTGCCGCGGCCTCGGACCGTGGAACTGCGCGCCTCCGAGACCTTCGGCCGCCTCAACCTGGAGATTTTCCGCACCCTCACGGGAAGGACAGTTGGCGCGGCCGGCACTGCCTGATAAGAGGCGCCGAAGACATCGAGGAGACGACATGGCCATCGCCGCAACACCTATCAAGAGCGCCGCCAAGGGCATCAGCGCCGACGCCAAGCCATTCGACTGGGAGGATCCGTTCTTCCTCGACGATCAGCTCACCGAGGAAGAGATCGCGGTCCGCGACGCCACACGCGACTACTGCCAGGACAGGCTGATGACGCGCGTGCTGGAGGCCAACCGCCACGAGAAATTCCACCGCGAGATCATGAACGAAATGGGCGCGCTTGGCCTGCTGGGCTCGACCCTGCCCGAGAAATACGGCTGCGCCGGCGCCAACTACACGACCTACGGCTTGGTCGCCCGCGAGGTCGAGCGCGTCGATTCCGGCTACCGCTCGGCGATGAGCGTACAATCCTCGCTGGTCATGCATCCGATCTACGCCTACGGGACGGAAGAGCAGCGCATGAAGTATCTGCCCAAGCTCGCGACAGGCGAATGGGTCGGCTGCTTCGGCCTCACCGAGCCCGACCATGGCTCCGATCCTGGCGGCATGAAGACCCGCGCCGTGACGGTACCCGGCGGCTACAAGGTCTCGGGCTCGAAGATGTGGATCACCAATTCGCCGATCGCCGACGTGCTGGTGATCTGGGCCAAGCTCGACGGCGGCGCGATCCGCGGCTTCATCCTGGAACGCGGCATGAAGGGCCTCGAGACGCCCAAGATCGAGGGCAAGTTCAGCCTCCGCGCCTCGGTCACCGGCGGCATCATGATGGACGAGGTGATGGTGCCCACCGAGAACATGCTGCCCAACGTCGCCGGCCTCGGAGGTCCGTTCGGCTGCCTCAACAACGCCCGCTACGGCATCGCCTGGGGCGCCATGGGTGCCGCCGAGTTCTGCTGGAAGCAGGCGCGCAACTACACGCTCGACCGCAAGCAGTTCGGCCGGCCGCTGGCTGCCAACCAGCTGATCCAGAAGAAGCTGGCCGACATGCAGACCGAGATCGCGCTTGGCCTGCAGGCCTGCGTGCGAGTCGGCCGCCTCAAGGATGCGGGCCACGCGCAGCCGGAGATGATCTCGCTGATCAAGCGCAACAATTGCGGCAAGGCGCTCGACATCGCCCGCGTCGCCCGCGACATGCACGGCGGCAACGGCGTGTCGGACGAGTATCATGTGATCCGCCACGTCATGAACCTCGAGGCCGTGAACACCTACGAGGGTACCCACGACGTGCACGCGCTGATCCTCGGCCGCGCCATGACCGGCATCCAGGCCTTCTCTTCCGGGGCCTGACCGGGTGGAGTTGCCGCCCACCGGCGACATCGCGATCGTTGTCGTCGGGGCGCTGGCGGCCGGATTCGTGAACGGGCTGAGCGGCACCGGCTATGCGCTGGTGGCGCTGGGCTTCTGGCTGCAGGCGATGTCGCCACTGACCGCCGCGCCGCTCACCGCGCTGTGCGGCGTCGCCGGCCACGTCCAGTCCCTGCCGAAGATCTGGAAAGGCGTTCGCTGGCCGCGCCTGTGGCCGATGCTGGCCTCTGGCATCGTCGGCGTGCCGATCGGCACGATGCTGCTCGAACACGTTCGGCCGAACCCGCTGAAGATCGGCGTCGGCATTCTCCTGATCCTCTACAGCGCCTGGATGGCCTTCGTGCGCCGCCCGCCCATCGTCACCGGCGGTGGTCGCGCCGCCGACGCTGTGATCGGCCTCACCGGCGGCGTGATGGGCGGCATGGCGAGTCTCAGTGGACCGGCGCCGGCGATCTGGGCGCAGTTGCGCGGTTTCGGCAAGGACGAGCAGCGCGGCGTCAACCAGCCCTACAACATGAGCATCCTGTTGCTGGCCCTCGTCTCGGCCGGGGTCGCGGGCTTTCTCGATCGCACCTTCTTCATCTGGGCCGCCATCTGTGTGCCGACGACGCTGATCGGCGCGCGCATCGGCCTCGCGCTTTACGGCCGCGTGAACGACGCGCAGTTCCGCCGCATCATCCTCAGCCTCCTGGGACTGTCGGGCGTGACCCTGATCGTCTCAAGCCTGCGCTAGCCAGCTGAGGCAGTCGCTCTCGCGCAGGATCGCCTCCAGGCCAGGAGCGGTCTTGGCTGCGGCGAACTTGCGCCGGATCTCGGCCAGCGAGCGCGCATGGTATTTCTGCGGTTCCTGCGACCATTCCGTGCCGCCGAGAGACAGATCAAAGGTCTGGTTGCCCGCCGCGATCGCCGCGGCGTTGGTCACGGACCACGGCAGGAAGAGTGCTGCGACCTCTTCCTTGAGCAACGGCATGAGCGTGGACGCCAGCGCCGGCCACGCCTCGAACGCACCCTCGACCTTGGGCGACACCATCCTCTGCACCCAGGCCATGACGTTGGGCGCCCCACCCCGCATGATCGCACCGGGCGTCGGATCGGTGGCCGCCTCGTAGAACTGCCCCCACAGGCCGAAATCGGCCATCGCCGGGCGCCCGCCCAGTACATAAGACCGCGTCGCAAGATGAGCATCGAGCAAAGCGAGCGCGTGCTTGAACGACGCCTCGATCAGAGGCTGGGTCTTGTCGTTGGAGCCGACGAAGCCCAGCCGGCCCGTCATGCGTTCGGCGACGGCGGCACGGGCCTGTGCCACGGCAAGCGTTCCCTGTGCCCCCATCATCTGCGCGGCAATGCGTTCTGAGGTCGACCAGACGTCGGGCTGGTAGCGCCAGCGGTAGTGGAACATCCACTTGTTGCCCCATTCGTCGCCGTACTCCTCCAGCAGCGCCGAAAGGAAAGCGAGTGCGGGGTCGGCGGGAACGATTGCAGGCTCCGGCGCCAGGGTCTCGAAGCGATCGAGGATCGGCGTGGAATCCTGCAGGCCCTCGCCTTCCGGCGTCACCACGAGCGGCACCAGCGGCAGCTTGGCGTACTTCTGGAATTCGGCCTGGACCGCGGGCGAGCGCGGGATCCATTCATGGGCCAGGTTCTTGTAGCGGAAGAAGGAGCGGACTTTCACCGAGTAGGGCGACAGTTCCGAACCGAAGATTCTATAGGAGCCGACCACGATATGTTCCTCAAATCCAGCGCTTGCGCTTCAGCCACAGGAAAAGACCTGCGACGATCACGACAACCAGTCCCCAGAACCAGAAATAGCCGTACTGCCAGCCCAGCTCCGGCATGTTGCCGGCGTCGCGGTCGAAGTTCATGCCGTAGATACCGGCAAGGAACGACAGCGGCATGAAGAAGACCGTGATGATGGCCATCGTCTTCATGACCTCGGCCAATCGATTGGACGAATTCATCAGGAAAACTTCCATCAAACCGTTGGTCATTTCGCGGTAGCTCTCGACCAGGTCGAGTACCGCCACGGAATGGTCGAAGCAGTCGCGCAGGTAGGTACGCGTCTCCGGCATGATGAAGGGCACTTCCGGCCGCATCACCGCCAGCACGGTTTCGCGCTCCGCCCACTCGATGCGGTGAAACGCCACCAGGGCACGCCGCGCGCGATGAATGTGGTTGAGCGTGTCTTCCGTCGGATGGCCGAGCGCCTCGTCCTCGAGCTCCTCGAGACGGGCGGACAGCGCCTCGATCAGCGGAAACTTGCGGTCGACGACCAGATCGATCAGCGCATAGACGAGATAGTCGACACCGAAGGTGCGCAGCCGCGAGCCCGCGGTCTGCAGCCGGTCGCGTACCGGCTTGAAAATGTCGAGCTTGTGATCGTGGAACGAGATCACGTAGTTCTCGCCGAAGAAGATGCTGACCTGGCGCGGATGCAACTCACCGTCCTCGTAGGCCGGGTCGGTGAGGACGATGAAGCCTTGCCCCTCGTAGAGATCGAGCTTGCTCCTCTGATGGGCATGGAAGACGTCTTCGAGCGCCAGCGGATGCAGGTTGAAGGCCATGCCGAGGTCGCGCAACATGTCCGAACTCGGCCGGCCGGCGACATCGATCCAGGTGTGGCCGGGCGTACCGAGATGGAAACGGCACTCGTCGACCTCCACGCCGTGCACGACTTGAACGTCGTCCGGCGTGTACTCGACCAGGGTGAAGTCGAGTGCCTCGTCGGGCACCGGAGGGCGCCCTGCCAGCGTGCCGGGGGCCGTGCCGGGCTTGGTGTGGCGATGAAAGAAGCCGTCCATTGTTCCTCTCGCCGATCCGTCGTGGCGCCCGTCGCGAACGTCAGACTTCCTGCATGACCTGGACGTCGGGCCGGCCGGCGAGATAGTCGCCCAACTTGCGCCCGAGTTCCTTGAAGTGCGGCGCGGCGCGATGTGCCTCCAGCGCCGCCTGGTCGTCGTATCGTTCCAACATGACGTAGACGTTAACGTCGGCGGTCTTGTGCAGGGCATAGAGCTTGTTGCCCGGCTCGTCGGCCAGAACCTTGGCCTGCAGTGCCTTCATCGTCGCCTCGAAATCGGCGTTGGTCCCCGGCTTCACGGTCAGCTTGGCGATCACTCCCAGCATGGCATTCCTCACTTCTTTCCTTTGGTCGGCTTGACCTGGTTGATTTCCCCGCCACCGAAATAAAAGCGGTTGTAGGTCGGGCTGATGATGATTTCGTTGACGCAGGCACGGGCCGGCATCGCCGCCACGAAGGCGATGGTGCGCCCGAGGTCCTCTTCCTGCAACATCCGGTCCTGTTCCGCCTTGGGCGGCACGATCGGCCGCTTGTTCAGGATCGGCGTCGCCACCTCGGCCGGACAGATGACACAGGCACGCACGCCGTTCAGCCCGTCCTCGGCATTGATGGTCTCGGTAAGTGCCGCGGCGCCGAACTTGGAGGCGGTGTAGCCCGGGCCGGCGAGCGGGTTCAAGTATTTCCCGAACCAGCTCGAGATGTTGATCACCACCCCGTCGCGCCGCTTGCGCATACCGGCTAGGACTGCGTGGCAGCAGTAGAATATGCCGTCGAGGTTGGTCCGCACCACCTCTTCCCAGGCCTCGGTCGTGAGCACCGCCCAGCGGCGGTTGGGAACGTTGGTTCCGGCGCTGTTGACCAGGATGTCGATGCGGCCGTGCTTCTTCTCGATGGCGGCGGCAACCCGGGCGACCGCCTTCTTGTTGGCGACGTCGAGCCTGCGGATCTCGACCGTGCCGCCGGCCTTGCGGACAAGTGCCGCGGTCTCGGCGAGCGTCGCCTCGGACCGGCCGGAGATCACCACCCGGCAACCGGCTTCCGCCAGCGCCAAGGCGCCGGCGCGGCCGATCCCGGTGCCGCCGCCGGTCACCCAGGCGATCTTGCCCTTCAGAGGCGCGCTCACGCCGGCCGCCGCTTGATCAGGTACTTGTGCTCGCCGTCGCTCACCAACTCGCCCTTCTGGTTGTGGATGGTGAGCTTCAGGACGGCGACGCCGGTGGTGCGGCCGGGCTTGAGCTCGCTCACCACCAGCATCGGATAGAGCGTGTCGCCGCAATAGACCGGCTTCAGGAATCGCGAGGACTGCTCCAGGAATCCGATCAGCGAATCGCCGATAAAGTGCGGGAAAATCCCGCCGCCCGCCGCGCCCTGGATCGCCACCTGCAGACCGTGGGCGAGAAGATCGCGATGGCCTCGCGCCTTGCAGTATTCGCGGTCGTAGTGGATCGGATGATTGTCGCCGCTCGCCAGTTGGAAGGCCGCGAACAGCGCCTCGGTCTGGGTGCGCGAGTTGATGTAGAACCTCTGGTCGACCTCGAGGTCTTCGAACCAGTGGGTCGGCCCGAATCTGTGCTCGGCCGGGTCGAAGGGCTTGGCGTCGGTGTCCGGCACGGATCTCCCCCTTCTCGGTTCCTGCGACTTCTACGCCGCTTTGGCCTTGCGGCCCATGCCGTCGTAGAGGTCGAACATGCGCTCGCGCCAGGCATAAACCGGGTCATCGGCCTCGAGCAGGGCGAGCGGACTGGCAATGCCCGCCCAAAGGAAGGCGCCGGCCAGGGCGTAGTCCGGGTAGGCCGGATGATTGCCGGCGAGGAACGGCTGTTCCCTCAAAGTGCGGCGCGCGGGCTCGAGCACGGCGCGGAAGGAAGCGACGCCCTTCTCCCGGGCCTTGGCCTGGAAACCGGCGAGATCCGTGGTGCCGAGCCGCTTGCCGCGCGATTCGAGGAAATACGGCTGATCGACCGGGCGCACGATGCCGTAGAGGTCGGCCACAACGATGGGGAACATCGCCGGCTGTACCGCTGTATCCACCCAGCTGCTCACGAAGCGCGCATAGGAGAGCGCCATCTCGCTCTTGAACAGCGGCTTGTCGGGATAGGCCTGGTCGAGATAGGTGGCGATCGCCCAACTGTCCTTCACGCCCTTGTCGCCATCCTTGATGACCGGCACGAGCTGGGACTCGGCAAAGGCGATCTTGTCCTTCTCGGTGAAGCCCACCGGCACTTCAGTCCATTCCAGGCCCTTGTGCGCGAGCGAGAACTTGGCCCGCCAGCAGAACGGACTCGGTCGTTGGTCGCCTTGGGCGACGAGATCGTAGAGCGTGATCATGCCAACCTCACTTTCCGTCGAGCATTCTGATGATGCCTGAGAAATCCTTGGCCGCGTTGCCGCTGTTGACGAACATGTTGAAGAGTTGCGCCGCCTCGGCGCCCAACGGCGTGCTGGCGCCGGCGGCATTGGCCGCCTGCTGGGCCAGCATCAGGTCCTTCAGCATCATCGCCGCCGTGAAGCCCGCCTGGTAGTCGCGGTTGGCCGGCGAGGCCGGCACCGGACCCGGCACCGGGCAATAGTTGGTGAGCGACCAGCACTGTCCCGACGAGGTCGAGGCGACGTCGAACAGCTTCTGTGCGTCCAGTCCCAGCCGCTTGGCCAGCATGAAGCCCTCGCTGACGGCAATCATCGAGACGCCGAGGATCATGTTGTTGCAGATCTTGGCCGCCTGGCCGTTGCCACTCGCGCCGGCATGCACGATGTTCTTGCCCATCTTCTCGAGAATGGACCTCGCCTTGGCGAAGGCCGCATCTGGCCCACCCACCATGAAGGTGAGCGTCCCGGCCGTGGCGCCGCCGACGCCGCCCGACACTGGCGCATCGACCATGTCGAGCCCGGCCTCCTGGGCCAGTGCTGCGACATGGCGGGCGCTGTCGACGTCGATGGTCGAGCAGTCGATCAGCAGCGTGCCCTTGGCGACGTTGGGCAACACGTCCTTTTCATAGACTTCGCGCACGTGCTTGCCCGCCGGCAGCATGGTGACGACGATCTCGGCGTCCTTCACCGCCTCGGCAGCGGAGGCCGCCCGGTGCGCACCCTTCTCGACCGCGGCCTTCACGGCGGCGTCCGACAGGTCGAAGGCCGTCACGTGATGCTGCGCCTTGGCTAGGTTGGCGGCCATCGGGCCGCCCATGTTGCCGAGACCGATGAAGGCGATTTTCGCCATGGCTTCCTCCCTGCTGCTGCCGGCTTAGTCAAAGAACAAGTCGTTCGACACCGGTTTGAAATGCTCCTCGACCAGCTCGCGCGTCACGCCCTCGATGGTCGGCGGATTCCACTTGGGTTTCTGGTCCTTGTCGATCAGCAGTGCGCGTACGCCCTCGAAGAAGTCGTGGCCCTTCTGCATGCCGCGCTGCGACATGCGGTATTCGATGGTCATCGTGTCTTCGAACGAGCGGTTGGCGCAGCGCTTGAGCTGCTCCAGCGTGATCGCCATCGACAGCGGCGAGAGCTTCATCAGGGCGGCAAGCTGCTTGTCCGCCCATTCTCCACCCTTCTTCCTGAGGTTGGCCACGATCTCCTGCAGCGACTCGGCGGAGAAGCACCGGTCGATATCGTGCATCATCGCAGGCAGCGTCGGCATGCCCGCGTCGCCGGCGAAGCGGGCAATTACGGCATCGACCTTGCGGTTGGCGTCGGGGCCCGATAGATCGGCCGCACCCAGCGCCGCCTGCAGATCGTTCATGGCGGCGCTAGGGACATAGGCGTCGACGATGCCGGCCCACAGCGCGTCCGCCGCCTTAAGCCGGTGGCTGGTCAGCGCCAGAAAGGTGCCGAGCGCGCCCGGTAGCCGCGACAGGAAGTAGCCGCCGCCGACGTCGGGGAAGAGACCGATGGTGGTCTCCGGCATGGCGAACAGGAACTTCTCGCTCGCTACCGAATGCGAGCCGTGCACCGACAGGCCGACGCCGCCGCCCATGTCGATGCCGTCGATCAACGAGATCCACGGCTTGGCGAAGCGGTAGATGCGGCGATTGACGATGTATTCGTCGCGGAAGAAGTCACGCCGCAAGGTGCCGGCGGGATTGTCGCGCATCTCGCGATAGAGGCCGGTGACGTCGCCGCCGGCGCAGAAGGCGCGGTCGCCGGCGCCGCGCAGCACCACCGCCTTGACCGCGGGATCCTTCTCCCACGTCGGCATGACCCTTTCCATTTCCAGGATCATGCCGTACGACAGCGCGTTCAGCGCCTTGGGTCGGTTCAAGGTCATCAGACCCAGGCCGTCCTTGATCTCGAACAGGATTTCAGCTTCGGACATTACGACGACTTACCCCATTAAAAGGCGGCGCGAGATGATCACGCGCATGATCTCGTTGGTGCCCTCGAGGATCTGGTGCACCCGCAGGTCGCGCAAATAGCGCTCGATGGGGAAGTCCTTCAAGTAGCCGTAGCCGCCATGCAATTGCAGCGCGTCGTTGACGACACGGAAGCCGGTGTCGGTCGACAGACGCTTCGCCATCGCCGCGGCCTGGGTTGCCTCCGGCGACTTGGCATCGAGCAGCGAGGCGGCCCGCCAGATCATCAGCCGGGCCGCGTCGAGGTCGGTTGCCATGTCGGCCAGCTTGAACTGTATGGCCTGAAAATCGGCCAGCGGCTGGCCGAATTGCTTGCGCTCCACCACGTAGCGCGACGCCGTCTCGAGGCAGGCGCGCGCACCGCCCACCGAGCAAGCGCCGATGTTGATGCGTCCCCCATCGAGCCCCATCATCGCGATCTTGAAGCCGTGGCCCTCGGGCCCCAGCCGGTTGGCGACCGGCACCTTGCAGTTCTCGAAGATCACCGCGGCGGTCGGCTGGCTGTTCCAGCCGAGCTTGTTCTCCTGCTTGCCGAACGACAGGCCGGGCGTCCCGTTCTCGACCACCAGCGTCGACACGCCGCCCGCCCCCGGCCCGCCGGTGCGCAGCATGACGACGTAGATGTCGCTGCGGCCGCCGCCCGAGATGAAGGCTTTGGTGCCGTTCAGGATGTAGTGGTCGCCGCTCAGCTCGGCGCGGGTGGCGAGTGCCGCCGCATCCGACCCGGCGCCAGGCTCGGTGAGGCAGTAACTCGCGAAATGCTCCATCGAACAGAGCCTGGGCAGGAAGCGCCGACGCTGCTCGTCGTCGCCGAAGCCGTCGATCATCCAGGCAGCCATGTTGTGAATGGAGATGTAGGCCGCCGTGCTGGGGCATGCCGCGGCCAGCTCCTCCATGATCAGCGCCGCATCGAAGCGGCTGAGTCCACTGCCGCCGACGTCATCTTTCAGATAGATGCCGCCGAAGCCCAGTGCCGCCGCCTCGCGCAGAGTCTCGACCGGGAAGATCTTCTCGGCGTCCCAGCGCGCCGCCTCGGGCAGCATCCGATCCGTCGCGAATTGCCGCGCCGTGTCTCGGAACGCCTGCTGGTCCTCGGAAAGGTTGAAATCCATGCGCGCGGGATCATATCGGCGGCCCCATCCCAGTCAAACAACGCGAGCAAACAAGCCGCATTGCGGCCTTTCACGGTTCGCGCGATAAGGCGGTTCATGCCCAAGCGCTTCTCTACTCTCGGCCGCTATCCCTCGACCCGCCTGCGCCGCAACCGACGCGAGGACTGGTCGCGCCGCCTCGTCGCCGAGCACAGGCTTTCGGTCGACGACTTGATCTGGCCGGTGTTCGTTCAGGAGGGCAGCAAGGCCCGCACCCCTGTCGTGTCGATGCCGGGCGTCGATCGGCTGTCGGTCGATCTGCTGGTCGAGGCGGTGAAGGAAGCCCGCGATCTCGGCATCCCGGCCGTGGCGCTGTTCCCCGAGACCGACCCGAAGTCCAAGACGCGCGATGGCCGCGAGGCCTACAACCCCGGCAACCTCGTCTGTCGCGCCACGGCGGCCGTGAAGAAGGCCGTGCCGGAAATCGGCATCATGACGGACGTGGCGCTCGACCCGTTCAACAGCGACGGCCATGACGGCATCGTGCGCGACGGCTACGTGCAGAACGACGAGACGCTGGACGCGCTGATCAAGCAGGCCATCGTGCAGACCGAGGCCGGCGCCGACATCCAGGCGCCGTCCGACATGATGGACGGCCGTATCGGCGCCATCCGCAAGGCGCTCGACGGCAAGGGCTTCATCCATGCGCAGATCATGTCGTATGCCGCCAAATACGCGTCGGCCTTCTACAATCCGTTCCGCGACGCCATCGGCAGCTCCGGCGCCCTGAAGGGCGACAAGAAGACCTACCAGATGGACTACGCCAACTCCGACGAAGCCCTGCGCGAAGTGGGCTTGGACATCGAGGAAGGCGCCGACATGGTGATGGTGAAACCCGGGCTTCCCTATCTCGACATCGTGCATCGCGTGAAGGAAAGCTTCGGTGTGCCGACCTACGCCTACCAGGTGAGCGGCGAGTATGCGATGCTGCGGGGCGCCGCCGATCGCGGCTGGCTCGACTGGAACAAGGTGCTGATCGAGGCGCTCACCAGCTTCAAGCGTGCCGGATGCGACGGCATCCTGACCTACGGCGCGGTCGACGCGGCGCGGCTGCTCAAGTCCAAATGATAGAACGCCCCTCGGCGCGCCTGATCCTGCTCGATCCGCGGGACCGCCTGTTCCTGTTCAACGTCCACGATCCCAAGGTGTTCGATCCGGCCAACCCGTTCTTCGATCCCTTCTGGGTGATGATCGGCGGCATGGTCGATCCCGGCGAGGATTTCGCCGAGGCCGCCGTCCGCGAGGCTGGCGAGGAGACCAAGCTCCCCGTGATCGGTGAGCCGACCTGGGTCTGGACGCGCGAGCGCCGCATGAGCTGGCGCGGCAAGAACGTGATCCACAGGGAACGCTTCTTCCTCGCCCGAACCAACCGGACGGAGGCCGACACCTCCGGCCTCGATGAAAAGGAGCGGAGCTGGACCCGCGGTCATCGCTGGTGGACGGCCGACGAAATCGTCGAGTCGGGCGAACGCTTCGAGCCGCTCGACCTCGGCGTCAGACTGAGGACCCTGCTGCGCGACGGGCCGCCCGGAGAGCCGGTCGTTCTCAGCTGATCTTGCAGCCGTCCAAGGTAATTTGACACCGTCAAGATCCTTTGATGCGCTGCCCTGCGCCCAACATCTGCCGCACATCCGCGAACGCCATCATATCCCGCATCCAGGCGAAGGAGCCGTCGTCCTTCATTGCACGCCCGGCCTTGACGAAGGCCGCCAGGGCAAGACGGGAGAGCGCACCACCGACGCTGATCCGCTTGGCCCCGGCGTCGGCCAGTTGCGCGGCCGTGATGGCAGGGTCGAGCCAACCGGTGACGACGTTGAACGGCCGCTTCAGGGCACTCGTGACGAGGCGTACCTCCGCTAGGTTGCGCAGGCCTGGCGCATAGAGCACGTCGGCACCGGCGGCTTCATAGGCCAGCAGCCGGCGGACGGTGTCGGCCATGTCGTTGCGTCCGTGCAGCAGGTTCTCGGCCCGCGCCGTCAGCAGGAACGGCACCGGCAAGGAATGGGCAAGCTCGGCCGCGGCGCGCACGCGTGCCACCGCCAGATCGAACTCGTAGATCGGGTTCTTGGGATCGCCGGTGGAATCCTCGATCGAGCCGCCGACGGCGCCGGCCTCGGCGGCAAGGCGGATCGCCTCGGCCGCCGCTGCGGGTTCGTGGGCGAAGCAGTTCTCCAGATCGACATTGACCGGCAGGTCCGTCGCCTCGGTGATCGCCCGACAGTTGGCCATCACTTCCGCCCGGCTGACAGCGCTGTCGGCGCGGCCGAGCGCGTTGGCGAGACCGAGACTGGTGGTGGCCAGTGCCTCGAAGCCGAGTGCGGCCAGCAGCTTGGCCGTGCCGGCGTCCCACGGATTGGGGATGACGAAAGCGCCGGGCCGCTCGTGCAGGGCGCGGAAGGCCGCCGCTTTCTCCGCTTGGCTGGGCATCGCAAGTCTCCTCGTTGGCGCGAAATCGGGTCGCCCGAACCTCGTTGCCGCGCTATCAATTGTAAAATGCATAGTTCTTCGTATTGGCATCTGGATTCCTGATCCATGAACATCGATGAAATTCAGACCTTCGTCGCTATCGCCGATCTCGGCGATTTCACCCAGGCCGGACGCCGGCTGCACCGCTCGCAACCGGCCATCAGCCGGCGACTCGGCCTCCTCGAGGACGAACTCGGTGCACCGATGTTCGAGCGCATCCGCGGCCGCGCCCAATTGACCGAGGCGGGCCGCGCCTTCCTGCCCCATGCCGAGGCAGCGCTGACGGCCCTCAAGGATGGGCGCGACGCCGTGCACGGCCTCAAGACCGGCCTACGGGGCGCGATCTCGCTGGCCCTGGTCGGCACCCTGGCCGATACGCACATTATCGACGTGCTGCGCCGCTTCGCACGGCGCTCGAAGGACGTGCGCCTCGAACTCCGCACCGCCTCGAGCGCCGAGGTGACCAACCTGGTCCGACGCGGCGAGGCCACGCTGGGCTTGCGCTATTTCGCGAGTAACCGGCCGGAGCTCGTCTCGCTGGCAGCCGGCGGCGAGGCGATGTTGGTGGTTGCCTACCCCGGACATCGCCTGGCCGGACGCCGCGTGCGCCACGCGCGCATGCTGAAAGGCGAATGCTGGATCGGCTTTCCGCCGGCGCCCGACGAACGCGATTCCTCCGGCCATGTCCTCGCACGGCAGTTGATCCGGGCCGGGCTGGAGGCCGCCGACGTCACCCTGATCGACAGTCTGACGGCGCAGAAGCGTCTCGCGCAGGCAGGTTTCGGCCTAGCGCTGGTGCCCGAAAGCAGCGTGCGCGACGAATTGCGCCAGGGTGCCCTGGTGGCGCTGGATGTTCCCGCCATTCGAACCACCATCCCGATCACCGCCATCCATCGCCGCGCCGGCTATCTCAGCCCGGCCGCCAAGGCCCTGCTGGCGCTGCTGACCCGCGGCTAGCGGCGGTCGCGTTCCTCATCTTCCCGTTTGCGCGCCTCATGCTCTGCCGAGGCGCTACGATAGGCCCGCCACGCCAGAACTAGGGCGACAAGGGAGCAGGCGACACCCACGATCAGCGTCATTGGTTCGACCTCACCCATGATCGAAGAACCTCGCGATCACCCCATCGCTCCACGGTTGCTCGTTGCCCACACTGTGGAAACCGACATGGCCGCCTGACTCCGGCAACAGTGGCACGAGCGCTTTGTTGGCTGCCCAATCATACCCGCGATAGAGGGCGGCCGGTATCCAGGGATCGTTGCCTGCCGCCAGTACCAGCGTCGGCACGCGGATCCCCGCCATGAAGCGCACCGGCTTGCAGCGCTCGTAATAGTCCTCGGCACCGGCGAAACCGTGGCGCGGCGCGATGAAGACCTCGTCGTAGTCCCAGATCGACCTTGAGCCCAGGATCGCCGCGCGTTCGGCGGCGGACAGCAAGGCGCCCTCGGCGGTCGCCTCGCGCTTCATCTGGTCGAGGATGTAGCGATGATAGAAGCGGTTGCGCCGCCGCATGATGTGGCCGCAGGTGACCGACAGGTCGATCGGCGCGCACACCGTGGCGGCGGCGGCGAGCGGCGAGACAGCCCCCTCCTCCCCGAGATGTTTCAGCAGCATCGCGCCGCCCAGCGAGTAGCCGACCGCGACCAGCCCGTCCTGCGTGAGGTCGGCCGGCAGGAGCGCCAGCAGCGCCCGGAAGTCCTGGCTGCGGCCGGCATAGTAGTGTCCGCCGCACAAGGCCCGCGACGGACCCGCTCCGCGCAGGTTGAGCCGCAGCACGCGATGGCCGCGATCGAGCAGCAGCCGCGCCTGGCTCAGGATGTATCGGCTGTCCTCGCTACCGGTCAGGCCGTGGATCAGCAGCGCGAGCGGCGTGCCGGGCTTCGGCGTCACCGGTCGGTGCAACATGGCGAGCAACGTGTCGCCGGTGCCATCGACCAGCGGAAAGCGAACTCGCTCGCCGCCATGCGGCGCGAGGTCGACCGCATTGCCGCGCAGGCGATTGGCCACGGTCTGCAGGTCGCCGCCCCACCACGGAAAGCGGGGCCGGAACGGCGGAAAGTCGAGGGAAGCGATGGACGTCTGCACGGCTAGTCCTTATTCACGGCCGACACCCAGATGGCAACGCCCTCTCCCTCCCCAGGCTCTGCGGCTATCGGCGTCTTGTACGCAGTCGTCGCCGCCGCGATTTTCAGCACCGCTGGCGTCATCGTGCGGCGCATCGACTTGCCGGCCTGGGATATCTCGTTCTGGCGCTCGGCGTTCCTCGTCGTCGCAATGCTGCCTCTGCTGCTGTGGCAGCGCCGCCGTATCGGGATCGACGTTCGCAATGCAGGACCCGCCCTGCTGCTGAGCGCGCTGCTGCTTGCCGGCAGCTTCGTGGCGTTCATCCTGGCACTGGGCCTGGCGCCGGTCGCCAACGTGCTGATCATGTTCGGCGCCACCCCTTTCATCACCGCGCTTGCCGCGCGCGTGTTTCTGGGCGAGCCGCTGCATCGCCATACGATCCTGGCAATGGCTGCCGCGGTCGTGGGTCTGGCCCTCTCCGTCGCTGGCTCGTTGCAGGCGGGCGCGCTTGCCGGCATGGCCGTGGCCTTCATCGTCGTGCTCTGTATGAGCGGCAACTACGTCGTCGTCCGCCATCGGCGCGATGTCGGCATGGCACCGGCGATCTGGCTGGCTGGCGTGATATCGGGGCTGGTCGCCCTGCCCTTCGCCCATCCCGAGACCCTCATGTGGTCGCAGGTCCCGTGGCTCTTTGCGCTGAGCCCCGGTCAGCTCGTGGGCGGGCTCCTGCTCTATATGGCGAGCCTCAAGCGGATTCCCGCCGGGCGTGCCGCATTGCTCGGCCTTCTCGAACTGGTGCTGGGCCCGATCTGGGTGTGGCTGTTCGATGGCGAAAAACCGGACGACCTGACCTTGATCGGCGGCACCGTCGTCATTGCTGCCGCGGCGGCCAATGTATGGCTGGATTCGCGGCGGCGCGTTGGTTAGGACCCAGAGATGAAACGTGCTGCGTCGGCCGCTGCGGCGGTTCTTCTCCTGCTCCTGCCTCTTCCGGCCCACGCGGAGCCGGTCGCCTCTCTCGCCGACGGCGACACCGGGCGAATCGAGTTTCCCTCCGTGACGCCGAGCGGGCCGAGTGAACTCGTGCGCAAAACCTATCCCGCGACGGGAACCATCGTCGCCGGCTCGCTGGTTCTGCCGCAGACTGCCGAGGCCAGGATGCCGGCGATGGTGATCGCCCATGGCAGTGGCGGCATCCTGAGAGGTCGCGAGGACGCCTGGGCGGCGCGCCTGAACGCGCTCGGCATCGCGACCTTCGTCGTCGACAGCTTCACGCCGCGCGGATTGCAGTCGACGTCGCGCGATCAAAGCCGGCTCTCCACGATGGCCAACCTGGCCGACGCCCTGGCCGCGCTGCGTCTGCTCGCCACGCACCCGCGCATCGATCCGGCGCGCATCGGCGTCATGGGCTTTTCGCGCGGCGGACAGGTCACCCTCTATAGTGCGCTGGAGCCTCTGAGGCGCGGCATGATCGATGGCGACCTGCGATTCGCCGCACATGTGGCCTTGTATCCCTCTTGCAGCATTCCGTATCGTTCGGCGGAAGTCGGCACCGCGCCGATCCTGATGCTGCTCGGCGGCGCCGACGACTACACGCCGGCCGCCGCCTGTCGCGACTATGCCGCGTGGTTCGTCGCCAAGGGCGTGCCGGTCGAAGTGGTCGCCTATGAGGGTGCGCACCACGATTTCGACATTCCCGATCCGCCCCGCTTCCTGTCCGCTCTCCAAAGCGCCCGCGGCTGCAAGGCGGAAGTCGAGGTCGACAGCGGCACCGTGCGGCGGCTGGACACCGGCGAGGCAATGCGCGACCAAACAACGATTTCCGCCTACTTCCGCTCCTGCATGCAGCGCGGCGCGACGATAGGGGGCGATTCCGCGGCGCTTGCCCGTGCCGAGCGCGATGTCGCCACATTCCTGCGCGCGGTTTTCAAGCTCCCGGTGCGGTGAATCGCCGTCACGACCGGCTGGATTCGCGGCGGCTCACTGGCTAAGAACCGGACATGACCCAGAATGCCACCAAGGGCCCGCTGTCGGGCATCGTCGTCGTCGATCTCTCCCGCATCCTTGCCGGCCCCTACTGCACCCTGCTGATGGCCGAGATGGGCGCCCGGGTGATCAAGGTCGAGCCGCCCAAGGGTGGTGACGACGCCCGTGCCTACGGGCCCTTCATCAAGGGCAAGTCGACCTATTTCGCCTCGGTCAACCGCGGCAAGGAAAGCATCGCCCTCGATCTCAAGAGCGACGGCGACAAGAAGATCTTCGAGAAGCTGCTCGAGAAGGCCGATGTACTGGTCGAGAACTTCCGCCCCGGCACGATGGAGAAGCTCGGCTACGGCTGGGAAACGCTGCACGCGAAATACCCGAAGCTGATCTATGCCGCGGCGTCGGGCTTCGGCCACAGCGGCCCCAATTCCAAGGACCCGGCCTACGACATGGTCATGCAGGGCATGGGCGGCATCATGAGCATCACCGGCAACAAGGGACAGCCGCCGAGCCGCGTCGGCATGTCGATCGGCGACATTGGCGCCGGGCTCTATACCGCGGTCGCCGTCAATGCCGCCCTCGTCCACCGCCTCAAGACCGGCGAGTCGACCAAGGTCGACATCGGCATGTTCGACTGCCAACTGGCGCTGCTCGAGAACGCCATCATGCGCTACACGGTCGAGGGCGAGATCCCGGGCCCGCTTGGTGCCCGCCATCCCACCATCACGCCGTTCCAGGCCTTTGCCACCTCCGATGGCGCGATCATCATCGCCGCCGGCAACGACAGCCTGTTCATCAAGATGTCCGAGGCACTCGGGCAGCCCGCCATGGCGACGAATCCCGACTACAAAACCAATGCACTGCGCCAGAAGCATCACGGCACGCTGCAACGGGAGATCGAAGCGGTGTTGAAGGCCAACACGACGGCTCACTGGATCGAGGTCGTATCCAAGGCCGGCGTCCCCTGCGGGCCGATCAACAACATCGCCCAGGCACTGGCGCATCCGCAGGTGACGGCGCGCAACATGGTGGTCGAAGTGCCCGACGGCAGCGGCGGCACGCTCAAGCTCGCCGGCAATCCGCTCAAGATGTCGGCCTTCACCGACCCGCCGACGCGTCAGCCGGCGCCCGATCTCGACGGCGACCGCCAGGCCATCCTGTCCTACCTCGGCGGTTAGGCCGTGCGGGCGCTCGTCCGCTTTGGTGCAGGCTTGGCGAAGTTCGCCGCCGGCGCCGCGCTTGCGATCATGGTCTTTCTGACCGGCGCCTACTTCCAGGTGCGCGGCGCGCTGCCGCCCTACAGCGGCCAGGTCGAAGCCACCGGTCTCAAGGCCCCGGTCGAGATCCTGCGCGACAAGAACGCCGTGCCCCACATAATCGCCGGCTCGATTGACGACGCCGCCTTCGGTCTCGGTTACGTCCACGCCCAGGATCGCTTCTGGCAGATGGAGCTGACGCGCCGGCTGGGCCAGGGACGCCTCTCGGAGATCTTGCCGCCATCGGCCATCGGCCGAAGCTTGATCGACACCGACCGCACCATGCGCGGACTAGGCCTCTACCGGCAGGCGAGCGAGAGCGTGAACGCACTGTCGCCCGGTACCCGCACCCTGCTCGAGTCCTACGCTGCCGGCGTCAACGCCTGGCTTGCCGCCGACGACCAGCAGTACGGCCTCGAACTTACCGTCATCAAGCTGTTATCCGGCGGCCGCTACCGGCCCGAACCCTGGGGCCCCGCCGATTCTCTGGTGTGGGGCAAGCTGATGGCGCTTGGCCTCGACGGCAACTGGCGCGCCGAACTCCTGCGGCTCAGGCTCGCGCAAAGAATCGGCGACGATGGCGTGAAGTTCCTGATCGAGCCGTCCGGCGACAACGGCGACGCGACGCTGTCGATAGTGCGAGCGGCAACCCGCGGGATCGACCTCGACCGGCTCTACCGCGCCACCGACAACGATGCCACGCGCAAGCGCGAAGCGTCGAACGAGTGGGTGCTTTCGGGCGCGCATGCGGTGTCGGGCAAGCCGCTGCTCGCCAACGACCCGCATCTGGCGCTCAGCTTCCCCGGCGTCTGGTACCTCGCGCGCCTGGTCGGACCCGGCTTCGATATCCGTGGCGCCTCCTCGCCCGGTTCACCCGCCATCGTCCTCGGTCACAATGGCACCATCGGCTGGGGCTTCACCACGACCAACCTCGACAGCCAGGATCTTTTCGTCGAGCGCGTCGATCCGACCGATCCCGGGCGCTACATCACGCCCGACGGGGCGCGGCCGTTCATGGTGCGCGAGGAGACGATCAACGTCCTGTGGGGCGATCCGGTGTCCATGAAAGTGCGTCAGACCCGGCATGGCGTGGTTATCGACGACTTCATCCCCCGCACCGACGACCGGACCCAGAGCGGCCTTACGCCTGCCGGCCATGTGCTGGCGCTCCAGGCGACGGCGCTCGATGGCGCCGATACCTCGGGCGAAGGCTTCGCCCGCCTCGGGTTAGCGCAGAACTGGGACGAATTCCTGACCGCGGCGCGCAAGATCGTTTCGCCGATGCAGAACATCGTCTATGCCGACACTGCCGGGAACACCGGGCTGATTTCGCCCGCGCGCGTGCCGATCCGGCGCAAGGGCGACGGCTCGATGCCGGTGCCAGGCTGGACGGGGGAATACGACTGGGCGGGCTTCGTGCCGTTCGACGCCCTGCCGCAGGTCTACAACCCGGCCGGAGGCATCCTCGTAAACGCCAATGCGCGGGTGGTGCCGGACAACTATCGCTACTTCATCAGCCGTGATTGGGCCGAACCCTACCGCCAGCGCCGCGCCAGGCAGCTGCTGCACGAGGTCGAGCGCCATCCGGTCTACGGCATGATCGTCATCCAGGCCGACAATCTCTCTCTCGATGCCATCGATATGGTACCGCTGCTGCTGAAATCGCCACCGCGCAACCCGCGTGCCGCCAAGGTCCATGGGCTGATGAAGCAGTGGAACCATTTCATGCTGGCCGGCCGGCCCGAGCCGCTGATCTACACGGCCTGGCTGACCGAATTGCAGCGCGGCCTGCTCGCCGACGAGTTGGGCGATGAGCTCTACGAATCCCTCGCCACGCCCAACGTGCCCTTGTTGACGCGAATCCTGATCGAGCAACCGGGCTGGTGTGACGACGGCGGCACGCGCACCACCGAGACCTGCGAGGATGCCATCGCGCTTGCCCTCGATCGCGCGCTCGACGGCATCGCACGACAGCAGGGAGCCAACATCGAGACCTGGCAATGGGGCCGCGCGCACCTCGCGGTTCACCGTCACCCGCTGTTCGACGGCGTACCGCTGCTGCGCGACCTCGCGTCGGTGCGCTTTCCCTCCGACGGCGGGGCGCAGACCCTGAACCGGGCCCAGCCATCGTATCGCGGAGCCCGGCCGTTCGATGCCGTGCACGGCGCCGGCTACCGCGCCGTCTACGATTTCGCCGATCTCGACAACAGCCGTTTCGCCATCCCGCTGGGCCAATCGGGCAACATGCTGTCACCGTGGGCACGCAATTTCGTCGAGGGCTGGCAGGCGCTGCGCTACATCGAGATCGCCGGCACCCGCGCCGAAGCCGCCCGCACCGCCATCGGCACGATCACGCTCTCGCCGCCGGTGCATTGATGCTGGGGCGTTGACCAAGTCTCGACGCGACTTATATTGAGTTCATGTTCGGCACGGCACGCAATCACCTTTCGCGAATGCCTCAGCCCCTTCCACAAGATCGGGCGGAGCGATGATGCGCGGGCAGTAACGACCCGGTCGGTCTCTCCAGCCCTTCCTTGGGAAGGGCTTTTTCATGTCCATACGCGACACGATGGAGAGTCCCATGACCAAGTTTTTGATCACCAGCGCGCTTCCCTACGTCAATGGCGTCAAGCATCTCGGCAATCTCGCCGGATCTCTCCTGCCGGCGGACATCCATGCGCGCTTTCGCCGGCAGACCGGGCACGAGGTCCTGTTTCTGTGCGGTACAGACGAACACGGCACACCGGTCGAGCTGGCGGCGCGAGCCGAGGGCATCCCTGTCGCCGACTATTGCGCACGCCAGCACGCAATCCAGGCTGATATCTATCGCCGATTCGGATTGTCTTTCGACCACTTCTCGCGCACGTCGGGTTCGGCCAATCAGCGGCTGACCCAGGAAATCTTCCAATGCCTCGATGCAGCCGGCCACATCGAGGCGCGTACCATCCGGCAGGCTTATTCTCCAACGGACGCGCGCTTCCTCCCCGATCGCTATGTCGTCGGCACCTGTCCGCATTGCGGGAGCACCAACGCGCGGGGCGATCAATGCGAGACCTGTACGCGCGTACTCGATCCGGAAGATCTGCTGTCACCCCGCTCTGCTATCTCCGGTAACGTAGACATCGAGTTCCGCGAGACCCGACACCTGTTCCTGAAGTTGTCGGCGTTCGAAGGCGACCTCAGGCGATGGATCGCAAGTCATCCCGAATGGCCGCTGTTGGTTCGCTCAATCGCACTGAAATGGCTCGACGAAGGTCTCAGGGATCGTGGCATCACGCGCGATCTTGCCTGGGGTGTGCCAGGCATCGACAGATGTCTTGCGGAGCCTCGGAGAAGACCTCGAACCGGCGCCATGGCCGCATGACGGCGGACAGGCGCTAACAGCCATTCCGGTCGGTCGTCGCTTCCGCATACCGCCGCTGCTCTTCCAGAAAATCACGGTGGCCGACGTGACGCCTCCGCCCTAGAGCATCGAGCCACAAATAGGAATCGACTGAGGATTCCCAAGGAATCAGAAATCTGATTCAAGGTTCTGGCTGGGGCTGGAGGCCAGCCTGGATGGGAAAGCCATATTCGATTGACCTTCGGGAGCGTGTTCAGG